>CAJQIC010000021.1 GCA_905478335.1 uncultured Bacteroidia bacterium
CTTGGTGCACCAAATGCTAATGTTTGAGGCTCTCCTGCTTTAAAACGATCTGCTGGAAGCAAGTCTTCTGAAATTAGAACACCGTAAACAGCTGGTGAGATGAAATCAGGCAATTGTTGCGCAGCAATTTGGATGTTGTGGGTAAAGTTGCCATTAACACTAACTTGTGGTAGCCCTGTGGCAATAATGCTTTTAACTTCTTGCTTGCTGTCTTCAACCGATAAGCTGGCATTTTTGACTTCGGCATTGTGCTTCATCGCATGGTCAATGGCCTCCTCAAGGGTTAAAGATTGAGTTTGCCCAAATACACTCAACGTGAATAGGCAAAACAATAATGTGGTAAGTTGTTTCATTTGATTAATCGAAAAATGATTCTTTATGTGAGTTAAAATATGCTTTTCCTTCTGATGTCATGATGGCATGAAGGTGATAGTCGAATAGTTGGACAAAAATGGCAACGCGGTCAAAATCTTTTGACGGAAACGTGTCTGGGTTAACTGAGGCATCAATTAGGCAGATATACAGTTTTGAAATTATTTCGATATTCAATTCCGGTCTGTACAATCCAGTCTTTATGCCTAACTCAAGGTTTTGAACTACTTGGTTTTTGATATACGTATTTTTATGCTCATGAAATAATGTCCAGCTAGACGGATAATACTTCTGTACGTCGAACATAGTGCTCGGATTCATTTGGGAGAAATTACCAACGATGTGTTTTGCCAAATTTAACAACTGCTGAATGGGGTTGTTGGTGTCATCCATCATTTGTGTACAAAAGAATTCATCGGCGCATAGATGTCGCTCAAACGTTTGCCTTACTAAATCACGTTTGTCAGGGACATGCTGATACACTGTTTTTTTGCTTACACCCACTTTTCTGGCGATATCATCCATGCTGACACTTTTGATGCCATAGCGCATAAACATCTCAAGTGATTTCTCTAATATTTGTTCTTTTACATCCATTAAACGGGCGCAAAAGTAATATGGAAACTTTAAACGTGTTAAAAGTTTCCAAAGTTTTTTGTCGAAATGATGCTGTTGTTTATCGGGACCTTGAAAACTTCTATTTTTTCTTCGGTTTTAAGCCGTTTGTATGGTCCAAACTTTTTTGGAAATATGCAGCAAGCAAGTCTTGATCGTTTATCAAATTTTCAGGAATACAGATGAAATCCTTGAGTATCTTACCATGCTGTTGCATAAGCTTGGCGCCATGGCTTTCAGCAACTGCCGCAATGTCTTCTTGAGATAGTCGAAAAGCCAAATTTCCGTCCTTACCAATGAATGAGGTCATATATGTATTGGCGGATGTGTATGGTGTTTTTTTCCTTTCCGGTTAACAGCTGGAAACTTGTCCAACAACGTCGCATAAGCGTGTAATACTATTTTATCTTTCATGATGAACCAAAAGTATGAATTGTTAATCTACTTGCCAACCGAAGATATTTTCAACTTAATTTGCACCCACAAACATGGAGGAAGTAAAACCATACATAATCGGTATTGCAGGTGGTAGCGCTTCTGGAAAAACGACATTGATTAATCGATTGAACAAAATGTATCAACCGGGTGAAATCTGTGTAATCTCTCAGGATCATTATTACAAGCCACTATCTGAACAGGTTATTGATGACAATGGAGAAATTAACTTTGATCTACCTGCTGGTATCGACTTCAGCCGTTTGGTTAAAGATATTCGTAAGCTTAAAAAAGGTCAGGATGTCAATATCGTGGAATACACGTTTAACAATCCCACTATTTTTCCGAAACAGATCACTTTTAAGGCTTCTCCAATTATTGTGATTGAAGGGTTGTTTATCTATACAGATAGCAAGCTCGATGGGCTTTTTGATTTAAAGCTTTATGTAGAAGCTAGTTTAGATGTTATGCTAAAGCGCAGACTTGATCGGGATGCCAAAGAACGCGGTATGACACAAAAACAAATTGAATACCAATGGAATGAGCATGTTTTGCCGGCATACAATCGGTACTTATTGCCTTATCGAGACAACGTGGATTTAATCATTGTGAACAACACGCATTTTGATCGTAGTTTTAAGGTGTTAAGCAACCATTTGGACCGGCTTTTAAAGGCTTAAAAATCGTATCGAATTCTTTGTCTCATAACCCTTTTAGAGATTAAAAAAAACCGTTACTTTTGCGGACTTCCGAAAAACGGGAAGACATACATAAAATATATTGATATAGACGAATGAAGAACAAAGGATTTGTACAGTTTTTGGTGATTCTGTTGGCCATAGTTTGCCTTTACCAATTGTCGTTTACACTGGTTACTCGAAACGTAGAAAAAGGAGTAAAAGAAGATGTAATCGCAATAGTTGGGTCAGATACGGTTCCAGCATATGCCCGTGTTTACAAACAGCATATTGATTCAATTCAAAATGAAAAGGTTTACCCATTGTTTGGTTACACTTACCAAGACTGCAAACAGCGAGAAATCAATTTAGGACTTGACCTTCAAGGTGGAATGAACGTTACCCTTGAGATCTCTACCCAGAGTATGGTTAAAGGGCTTGGAGGAGAAGACGAAGATGCACAGTTTAATCAGGCGTTAGAGCGTGCTGAAGCGGCATATAAAGGGCAAGGAAGTTTTGTTGATTACTTCGCTAAGGAGTATGAAGCGATTAACCCTGAAAAGGGTCTTGCACGTATTTTCTACAGAAAGAATAGAAAAGCAGAACTGCCAAACCAATACAATTCTTCAAACGAAGAGATATATGATTGGCTAAAGAAAGAAGAAAAAGCCAAGGTAGGAGAGACTTACGAGGTAATCCGTACACGTATCGACCAGTTCAATGTAACGCAACCTAATGTTCAACGTTTGGACAATGGACGTATTCTAGTGGAGCTTCCTGGTGTTGATGACGCTGATCGTGTTATTCAATTACTACAAAGTTCGGCACAACTTGAATTCTGGGAAGTATATAACAACGATGAAGTATACAAGTACTTTGAAGATGCCAGAAGTATTATATCTGATAAGCTTAAGGCGCAACAAGAAAAAGATACAACTAAAGTAGAAACAGTTGAAGCGGCTGATGAGTTTGCCAATACTGAAGGCTTAAAAGTAGAAGGTGATACAATCATCGACGAGTTTGCTGGTTTAAAAGAATCTAAAGACAGCACCGATACACTATCTAACGACTCTGCTGCACAAAAGGAATTATCGAGAGAAGAGCAGCTTATTGAATATCCTTTAATGTCTAGAATGGCGTTGCCACAAGACGAGCAAGGAAATGTAATGGTTCGAAGCTTTATTGGATTCGTAAAGAGTACTGAAGTTCCGTTTTTTGAAGAGCAATTTAACGATCCTGAAGTTCGTGCTCAGTTTCCAGACGATCTCGTATTCAAATGGAGTTTTGATGAAACAGAAGACGGGTTTGTAACATTATACGCCTTAAGAGGAGTGAATGGTAAAAGTCCAGTGTTGGATGGCGATGTAATTGATAACGCACGACCAACAATCAATCCTAATGGTGCTTATGAAGTTACCATGTTGATGAACAATACAGCAGCAAAGGAATGGTCAATCATTACCGAGCAAGCATCAAGCAAAGCAAATAAAGAAGCCATTGCCATTGTTCTTGACAATAAAGTATACAGTGCACCAACAGTGCAAGGAAAAATTCCTAATGGTAGTTCAAGTATCTCTGGGAACTTTGAAATGGAAGATGCAGAGGATTTAAGTAACATATTAAAAGCTGGACGTTTGTCTGTTCCAACACGGGTAGTTGAACAAACTGTTGTTGGACCTACACTAGGAGCAAAAGCAATTAATGCGGGTCTTATTTCACTAGCAATCGGATTCTTGGCAGTCATCTTATTCATGATGTTCTATTATGGTAAGGCTGGTATTTATGCAGTGATTGCGCTATTGGCTAACTTATTCTTTATTCTGGGTGTACTTTCAGGATACGGTGCAGCACTTACCTTACCGGGTATGGCTGGACTTGTACTTACCATTGGTATGGCCGTTGATGCAAACGTGCTGATATTCGAGCGGATTAAAGAAGAACTTGGTTCTGGTAAAGGCTTTAAGGCCGCAGTAAGACATGGTTATAAAGCGGCATTAACGTCAATTATTGATGCGAACGTAACAACCCTTATTGCAGCGATAATCTTAATGACTTTAGGGAAAGGACCTGTTGCTGGTTTCGGTATCATCTTATTGATTGGTATTCTATCTTCATTGTTCACTAGTATTTTATTAACGCGATTATTTGTTGAGCGAGACATTGCAAAAGGAAATGAAATTGCCTTTAATACGTCTGGTAGCAAAAACATGCTACGTAAATTCAGCTTTAACTTTATCGGTAACCGTAAAAAATTCTACCTAGTGTCAGGAATAATAATCTTGGCGGGAATTGGTTCAATGGTTTCAAGAGGTGTTAATACCGGTGTTGATTTCAAAGGTGGATGGTCATACGTAATGGATATCAATGGTGCTGAAAACACTGAAGACATTCAGAGTGCGATTAAGCCAGAGATAGAAAATACAGATGTTGAAGTGAAAACGTATGGTACTGAAGGTTACTTTAAAGTAACAACGTCTTACCGTATCGCAGACAAAGATTCTTTGGTTGGGCAGGAAGTTAAAGCTGCAATCATCAAAGGATTGGCTAAATATGGTGTGACTGACGACTCTGTTATGTCGGAGTCTAAGGTTGGACCAACAATCGCAGAAGATATTAAGCGTGATTCTACACTAGCCATTATCTTATCGTTAATTGGGATGTTTATCTACATCGTTGGACGATTTAGAAAATGGGGTTACGGACTTGGTGCAACTGTTGCATTATTCCATGACGTTTTAATTGTATTCTCATTGTACTCTATTCTTCCAATGATTGTAAACTTTTCAATGGATGTAGATCAGGCCTTTATTGCGGCAATTTTAACGGTTGTAGGTTATTCGATTAACGACACCGTGGTTGTATTTGATAGAGTGCGTGAATTCCTTGGGTTACACAAATACGAGAAGAATACTTCAGGTATTATTAATGATGCGATTAACCAAACGTTGAGTAGAACATTGGTTACCTCGCTGACAACGTTACTGGTTGTTGTAATCTTATTCTTATTCGGTGGTGAAGGACTTAAAGGTTTCACATTCGCATTGTTAATCGGTGTGGCTGTAGGAACATATTCTTCTATCTGTATCGCAACACCAATTGTTGTTGATTTTATGAAAAAGAAAGAACAATAGACGATAGTTTATTTTATATGAAAGGGTTCGCCAGCAGGCGGACCCTTTTTTTTGGTTTACTTTTTTACGTCTTCTTCGTTTAGGGCCTGCCGGCCCTATAACCCGCTCGTTCCGATAGCTTTCAGGATTGAGCGCAAAAAGAAAGCGCCCCTTTTGATTATACAGATCTATTCTTCTTCGCTTAGGCTTATCAGCCTTCTGTTCTTCGATTAGGCTTATCAGCCTATAACCGATTTTCATTTTTGAGACCAAAAACGAAACAAACGTGTCCGCCCACCGGCGGAAAGTCTTACCAAAAATATGCTCCCAATGCACAGGCCAGCGCGTCCCCCGCATTTTTGGTGGGCCAA
>CAJQIC010000022.1 GCA_905478335.1 uncultured Bacteroidia bacterium
CCTTGCGCTAAGCAGTCAGGAAAGCGTAGCGGCTTTGGCTGAGGGAAAGAAAAGCCTTTCGTAGAGTTCAAAGAAAACTTCTCAAGTCTTGATTTTTTTGTTTCGTTTTTTTATCAAGAAAAAAATGCAAGCCGGGTTATAGGGCCGGCAGGCCCTAATGGACAAAAACAGTTTGGGGCGGAAGCCCTAAGCGCAGAAAAAAAAGTATATAAAAAGAAAGAGCAACTTCCCAGCTGCTCCTTCAGACCCTAATTGAATGAATATGAATTATTGTGTGTAATTAGTTTCTTACAATCAGTACTACTACTGTTTATTATGATGAAATCATATTACGGTTTATGTATGTCAGAATTCGTACCCAATGGCGCACACCCGGCCAAAACAACACTAAGGTGCTAAATATAAGCACATTACACGCTCAACGAGCCGTATAGCATCACACCAAATGTGTCCTAATATGTAAACACTATTAACCTTCTTTTGGCGCATTCACCGTTCGGTAGAACAGAATGAGCTCGTCCAAATAGTCACCAGAAAGTGACAGGTTTTTTAGTTTGAATTCTTGTGGTGCTCCCTTATGCTTTTGATACACCAGCGTATCTCCTCTTACCACATCCACCTTTTCCAACTCGATCCAGCCGAAGTGGTCGCCCAAAATAGTGATGCCATGAAGCGTAATTTCTATGACCGTTTGGTTTCTATTCCAAATCGTTTTGATTGTATAAAACAACCCACCTAAGCCAATAAAAAACAGAACGCCTGCAATTGTTTTCAGCGTAACGTCTGGTTGGTACATAAACAATAACAATACACCAGTCAGAACGATAACCTCGAACAACAACATCCAAAGCAATCCAGCAAAGCGATAATGAATAATGACAGGTTTTTTTTCTGCGTATCTTTTTTCCGCATCTTTCAGATAGCTTTCTTTAACCGCAGCCATCCGATCATCAAAATTCTGTCGGTAGGTTTCTTTTTTCACTTTACCCCAAATGGCCAGATTTTCCTTCCACGGCTGCTTCAAAAAAGATGCTTTAGCCATTTCTAAGGCCGTTTTTGGATTGACCGTATTTGCCGCCATCCATGACTTCCAAACGCCTATGCGACGCAACGACCAGATGGCACACAGCAAAACAACCAATAAGAATGAAGCGATGGCCCACATCACTGGGAGCGCTAACTCTAATGCGGCATAGGTTAAACCACCAAAGGCTATAATCATTACAACCAACGGCCAAACGCGCACTTGCCAAAGTCCTTTTCTAAACGCTTTGTTTGCAGATACTAATTTATCTTCACTCATGGTTACCTCCTAAATGTGGACAGTCATGAAGCATCTTAGTTCCTTCAAATGCAACATGTTCTTTTTGATATTTAAAGCAATCTGCAAGTGTTTTTGTGTAGTTGGAATCACCCATACTAATCTCAATATCTTCCATTGTAAACTGACAGGGGTGTTCGTGCCCAACAGCCATTGCTAACTCAAGAAGTTCCTTCCGAAATGCTTTTGCGTAATTACTAAAACGTTCACTTTTAAGTGGTACATGAATACCAGACTGCAACCATGTATTCTGTGTTGCAACACCTGCCGGACATCTGTTTGTATGACAAATCTGTGCTTGAATACAACCGATACTCATCATCGCCTCGCGTGCAACATAAATCAAATCAGCACCTAGAGCAAACGCCTTCGCTCCTTGTGCGGGTAACCCTAATTTGCCGCCTGCAATCCAAACGATGCGTTCAGCCAACCCTTTATCTTTAAATAGTTTATAGACCGAACTAAATGCATAAAACAAAGGCAATGAAACATGATCCGCAAAACTTGGTGGTGCAGCACCGGTGCCGCCTTCTCCTCCGTCAATAGCTATAAAATCTGGTCCTTTCCCTTTTTCCTCAATCTTATCTGCCAGGTATGTCCATTGTTCTAATCTACCAACTGCTGCCTTTATACCCACAGGCAATCCTGTTCTGTCCGCAATTTGCTCAATCAAGTCAAGCATTTCATCTATGCCATCAAATGCTGTATGAAAGGAAGGTGATATCACGTCTTTTCCGAGTTCAATTCCTCTGATTCCAGCTATCTCTTTGGTAATTTTGGATGAAGGTAACACGCCACCTTTTCCTGGCTTCGCTCCTTGTGATAGTTTGATTTCTATGGCGCGAACAAAGGGGTTATTCTCTACGAGCTTCACCAACGTATCTAGTGAAAACGTTCCATCTGGGTTTCTTACGCCAAAGTAGCCTGTCCCAAATTGAAACACCACGTCGGCTCCGTTGCTGTGATACATCGACAAGCCTCCTTCACCCGTGTTGTGAAAACAACCTGATTCTTTGGCTCCAATGTTTAACGACTCAATGGCTTTTGCAGACAATGACCCAAAACTCATTGCCGATATATTTAGTATAGATTTAGGTCGATACGACTTTTTGCGGTTATTAAACTCACCCATCACTTTGGCACAAGGAACCAAGTCTCTATGGGTAAAGTTCGGATGACTTGGGCTCATTTTATAACCAAATAAACTTGGCTTAATAAAATGATAGCTTGCCTCGTGAATGTCTTGATCGGTGCCAAACCCCTGATAATTGTTTTCTTTTTTGGCACTGGCATATATCCAAGACCTTTCTGAACGGTTAAAGGGTAACTCTTCTCGATTATTTGCGACAATATACTGCCTCAGCTCTGGCCCAATTTTCTCAAGAATAAATCTCAAATGACCTACCAGTGGAAAATTGTGACTGATGGTATGCTTTCTATTAAAAAACATATCGCGGACAGCGACTATCCCCAATACAATTAGGACATAAACCCACCAAGAAATATTTGAAAGAAATGTCACTATACTTTCCATAAACAGGATAATCTAAGAAGTGCGCAAGTTACAAATTTAACTGGTGTGTGACCAAATATTCCACGATGCTTCGGCTTGCTGAATCAGCATTTCGAATCCATTTTTTATACGCGCACCTCGATTCAACCCCTCTAACAAAAACGCCGTAACTCGTGGTTCATAAATCAGGTCAATGAATAGATTGTTTTCTGAAATATGGCGATATGGCAACTTTGGCTTTAAATGAAGCTGATGACTCATACCTAAAGTTGTCGTATTAATAATAACGGAATACTTTTTCACCAGCTCTTGGTCAATGGTGTCGTATCCAATCATTCCGTTTCGAGGAGTTCTTGAAATTTGAATAAATTGAATACCACGATTCGACAGTACATACTTAACGGCTGACGCCGCACCTCCAGAGCCCAAGACCATACAATGTTCTTTTGTTACGCCCAAGCTCTTCAGGGTTGCTTCAAAACCAATAATATCAGTATTGTACCCTATTCGACGACCATCAACGATCTTGACTGTGTTAACCGAATTCAAGGCCAACGATTCGTCACTACAATCATCTAAAAAAGGAATAATGGACTCTTTAAATGGACTGGTAACATTAAAACCAACGAGTTGCTTCTCCTTAGAAAATACATCCTCTACTTCCGAAATTTCATTGAGTTGAAATCGTTTATACTGATAGTCAATCTTTTGCCGCTTAAATTTCTCGTTGAAATATGTCGGCGAAAAACTTTTGGCAACCGGGTTGCCTATTATGCCAAGAACTTTAGTCATCTAATTGCTTTGGAGCGAATTTGCTCATCACCACAATTACTGCAACACCCACGAATAATAAACCAATAACCGAAATGATTTGAGGTTCGTTTACAACATTGGGCATTACGTTTTCTTGAATAAACGGCACTTCCACATTGTGACTATTCATTCTAGTGCTCACAGTGAGTTTCCAGGGCCATAGTTTATTCAGTGACCCAATTAAGAAGCCTAACAATACGGCTACAGTAACATTGAAATACGTATCAAGCAACCATTTCAAAAACCTACTAAAACTTAACAGTCCAATTATGGCGCCAGAACCAAGTATGGCAATAAATACCAAGTCCATTGACGAAACGGCATCTAGCATTGGATAATAAACCCCTAAAATTAAAAGTATAAATGACCCAGAGACACCCGGTAAAATCATGGCGCAAATGGCGATTGCTCCACTCACAAATACAAACCAACCCGCACTGGCCTCGCCTCCAGGTTGAATTATCGTTAAATAATAACTAACAACGGTTCCTACAAGCACGGCAAGGAATGCTTTCCAATCCCATGTGGTAATCATTTTTGAAACGAGGTAAATGCTGCCAAGTACCAAGCCAAAGAAAAAGCCCCAAACCAAATTCGGATGATTCTCCAAAAGATACTTAAACACTTTTGCGAGACTCAGGAAGCTAAGGGCTATGCCAAAGAACAAAGCAATAAGGAAATTCCCATTAATTGTTTTCCAAACGCTTTTTACACCTTCACTTCTTAACTGCTTTAGGGTATTTAGGTTAATCGCATTTATAGACGCAAGTAAGTCATCATAGATTCCTGTTATAAAGGCAATTGTTCCTCCTGAAACACCTGGGACAACATCTGCAGCGCCCATGGCCATACCTTTGAAAAAAACCATTACCCACTTTATCATAAACCTCTTTTTAATTCGTTAATGGGACAAAGCTAAACCATAGTTCTTATTTTTGACAACATGAATAAAAAACGCATTTGGGCGATTTTCTTACTGGCACTTTTTTCTTTAACTGTGCTCAGCTCTTGTGGATCTCAGCGATCTGCCGGATACAAAGGAAAAAAGAACTGCAACTGTCCAGGTGGTTTCTAAACTTCGTATTTCCTCTTACATCCGTTCATGCAACTTGTAACAGTTGGCACATACGACAACCTGATTGAAGCAGAGCTCGCTAAACTTCAACTAGAAAGTGCTTGCATTGACGCTGTATTGAAAGATGCTGAAATGGTTCATTTAATGCCAATTTACAATCTCACTATAGGCGGGATAAAACTCCTAGTGAGACAAGTTGATGAACAAAAAGCAACTACCATTCTCGAAAATCTTGAAACGACATCTGAAATCACATGCCCGTACTGTGATTCAACCCAAATTTACATCAACTACAAGTCAACCAAATCTAAGAAAGGAAGACTCGCTGTTTTTTTATCGTTTCTGACAAGCACATACCCTCCTTTACATTATGATGTAGTTCATAAGTGCAAGGATTGTGGTGAGCTCTTCAAACCTGACGAAGCGCGATAGATAGCCCTCTGCGCGTATTTTATTACATTTGGCATACACAAAATATTGGTGTTATGACAACAAACGAGCAAAAACCCCCAATTTGGTTCTGGATTCTTTCCATTGTTTTATTGCTTTGGAATATCATGGGAATAATGAACTTCCTTGGCCAAGTAAATATGTCACAAGAAACCATGGATAATCTGAGTGACATACAAAAGACCTTAATTGAGAACAGGCCGTCTTGGGTCAACATTGCTTTCGGACTTGCCGTTTTTGCTGGAACTGCTGGCAGTATTGCGCTGCTGCTTAAGAATAAACTTGCCGGCACCTTTTTTATAGCCTCATTTGTTGGGGTGGCCATACAATTTGGTCAGAGTATTTTTTCTAGCCCTGCAGAAGTATTCACTCCAGACGTAATCGGAATGACAGCCATCATCATTTTAGTTGCCCTTTTTGCCATTTGGTATTCTAGTCAAGCATTTAAAAAGGGTTGGCTGAAATAATTGCGGTATTCATTTAACTACAAACAGTAATGACATTTGAAGAAGTAATGACCACGCTGGAATCATGCGGCGATGCACAAACAAAAAAAACATTGGGTAATCACGGAGCCAAAGAACCTTACTTCGGTGTAAAAGTCGCTGAACTCAAGAAAATCCTTAAAAAAACCAAAAAGAACCACGAACTATCCCTGCAGCTATATGCCACCGGAAATTCTGATGCCATGTATCTAGCAGCCTTATCGGCAGACGAGGATAAAATGACTCCTGATATTTTAGACGATTGGGCAGAACAAGCATATTGGTACTACCTAAATGAGTATGCAGTACCGTGGGTAGCTGGCGATACTGACTTTGGATTTGATATTGGCTTAAAATGGATTGACTCTAACAAAGACCAAGTGAAGGCCTGTGGATGGGCCGCTTTGGCATCATATGCCGCCGTAAATAGCGATGACAAATTAAATATTGCCACCTATGCCACCTTGTTGGATCGGGTTGAACGAGAGGTGCATCACATGCCAGACCGACTACCTTTTGTGATGAACGGATTCGTTATTGCGATTGGTTCATATATTCCAGCCTTAACAGAAAAGGCAAAAGAAACGGCAAAGAACATGGGCAAAGTTGAAGTAAAAATGGCTACTGCTGCATGCAAAGTGCCTTTGGCCATTGATTACATCAAAAAAGTAGAAAACAAAGGACGAATCGGGAAAAAAAGAAAAACAGCTCGCTGTTAGTTAAAATCATCTTCACTGATTTTTGGCATAAATATCTTTGTTTTCAATGTGTATTTTTGAAGTTGATTACTTGAACTTAATTACAATCCCAATATGTTTGAACTTGTATGCTGTTCAAAAGCTTCTCCATCGTTAACAATGGATGACATTCGTGCAATTTTAGATACGGCTAACCAGTTTAATGACGCACATGACATCACAGGTTGCTTGCTTTATTACAACAATGAATTTGTTCAATTGCTAGAAGGCGACAAAACAGAGGTGCTTGACCTTTACGAAAACATCAAACGTGATAAACGACATTCTTACGTGCTGCTGCTTGGAAAAGGAGAAAAGGAAAAGAGACTTTTCGACAATTGGAACATGGCTTTTCAGGATCTAAATAATGAGTCAAACGCTAAATCAGAAATGAAAGAATTTACCAGAAACTTTGAAGCACTTTCTGAATTATCCAAAACGCCGACACATGTTACGGAATTGTTTTTTGAGGTTTCAAAACTTATCCTCAGTTACGGGTTAGAGGCTGAGTAGTTGTTTATTTGCCAAAGTAACGGACACAATATCATGTCATTGAAGACCATAGGGGCTCCGTTATATTACCTATTTCTTTTTTATACCTTTGGTTGACTATGCCTTCAGGAAATGCTGAATAACACAAGCCCTATGACTCTACGAATTCAATCTATTCCCATACTTTTCTTTTTCTCATTGGCCCTTTGCTTATCGTCGTGCAGCACACCAGAGGCGCAGGAGAAGAAAAAACTAAACGTATTGTTTGTTTCCATCGATGACCTAGGCCCAAACCTGGGTGTGTACGACAACCCATATATTGTTTCTCCAAACTTAGATGCCTTCGCCAATAAAGGCACGACGTTTAGAAACACGTATTGCCAAGCCGCCGTTTGTGCACCATCAAGAGCGAGTTTAATGTCTGGCCTTAGACCTGATTCAACACGCGTTTGGCACTTGGGAGATAAATTCCGAAAACTTCACCCAGACATGATTACAATGCCAATGCATTTTCACGACAACGGATACTACACCGTTTGCATTGGTAAAATATTTCACAATTATATGCCTGATTCGATTTCTTGGGATGAACCAGATTTACGACCCGCTAGGTACCTCCGTGAAGAATGGTTGAAACGAGATGGAGAAACATTTTATGTCAATTCAGAAACGCAACGCAGACAAAAAATTAAACGCGATTCGTTGGTTAAACTCCGCCCAAACTACTATGCCGACGGCTGGAATAATGGTCCTGCGTGGGAGATTGAAGACGTTCATGACACCATGTATTTTGACGGGGCTCAAACGGAGTTAGCTAAAAAGACGTTGACACGTTTGGCAAAAAAAGACCAACCTTTTTATTTGGCATTGGGCTATTTCAGACCACACCTTCCGTTTGCTGTTCCAAAAAAATATTGGGATTTGTATAACAGAGACAGCATCCCTTTAGCTCGAAATCCATATGTGCCCCATCTTTCTCCGGTAATGACTATGAATTCAATGTATGAATTGCGCGGTTACGATGGCTTTAAACACATCAAGCACCCGACGGAATATACAATGAATGAAGATACCGCGCGGATTTTAAAACAAGGGTATTATGCAAGCGTCAGCTACATCGATGCACAATTTGGTAAGGTCCTTAAGCACCTTGATGATCTCGGAATTGCTGAAAATACAGTCATCATTGTATGGGGAGATCATGGCTGGAAACTAGGAGAACATAATGGGTGGTGTAAGCAATCCAATTATAACATCGACATTCATGTTCCGATGGTGGTGTATTCACCTAAAATAGAAAACCAAGGTCATCAAAGTTTTGAAATTACGGAGTTGATAGACATGTATCCTTCTTTATGCGAATTGGCTGGGATTAGTACCCCAAAGTATTTACAAGGCACGAGCTTTGTTCCCTTAATTACCGAGCCTAAGCAAGAATGGAAAACCGCTGCATTTAGTCAGTTTCATCGCCGGCCTAAAGTTACTCCGGATGGCAAACGGTATATGGGCTATTCCATAAGAACAAAGGACCACCATTATGTGGAGTGGTATTATTGGGACCATAGTAAAGGTGAACGCAAAGATTCCGTTACTTGTGAGTTATATGAGAACTCGGTCGATCCGGATGAAAATGAAAACATTGCGTATAAACCAGAAAACCGCCAGAAGATAATTAACCTTTCCGCTCAACTGAAAGCGGGTTGGAAAACGGCATTGCCACCAAAAAAATAGTCAAACCAATATGGATAAGAAGCACCCCTTACCCCCATTTACCGAAGAAACCGCCAAAGAAAAAATTCAAATGGCCGAAGACGGTTGGAACTCAAAAGACCCAAATAAAGTCAGTTTGGCGTACACCATGGACAGCAAATGGCGAAACAGAGGTACCTTTTTAAATGGTAGAGATGAAATAATTCGTTTTCTACGATATAAGTGGTCCAGAGAACTTGACTACAAATTAAAAAAAACCTATTGGGCACACTCGGATAATCGTATTGCAGTCCGCTTTGAATATGAATACCACAACCCTGATGGTCAGTGGTTTCGTGCATACGGAAACGAAAACTGGGAGTTTGACGAAAACGGATTAATGGCCAAAAGGTTCGCTAGCATAAACGACGAAGCGATTTCAGAAAAAGACCGGAGGTTGTAGATTCACCTATTGAACATTTTCGCATTGTGGCCAACGACAAATTCGCCGGATGTGCATCACTTGGGTAGCGGATTGGTTAATGTTCGTTTTAGAAGTAATTACTTCATACTTCGACCTTGTCGCTTACGTATAGAATACATGGCGATGGCCGCAGTAAATGCGCCTATCATTAGCCAAAATCTGCCGTTAAACATTTTCGTATTGTAATAGCTTAAGTATGCCTCCCAAGCAGCTACGGCTGCAACACCTAACCAAATAATTTGAATAAATCTATTGAACTTCTTCATTGCTTTCTAGTAGATTATCTTGAACACTTACAGGTCCTGCAGGACGTAAAATTCTATATTTCGTAAAGGACTCATTACTTTCAAATCCGTCTCCACGCAACGTTTCGCCGTTGCGCACGATTCGAACAAACTTATTGGTATAGATTTTCTTACTCGTTTGATCCCAAAACAGTTCCTCACTCTTAAGCTCCTCGCCTTTCACATTAACTACACGAACACTGTCTGTGAGTTTGATTAGTTTTTTGTCTTCGTAATTAATCCCATAAGCCGCAGAAAGTTTACTATCTACTTTGCCATTTGCATCGTAAAACGTGGCGAACAAACCCAGTGGCATTTCAGTATAAGGTTCCTCTTTGTTCGGATACCGGATCATCTGGGGAGCGCGAATGGTTGCTTTTACCTGTGCTGAGTCCGTGTATCGAATGACAACGTCCTCCACCTTTTCTACACTTAAATCTTCCGACTGTTGCAGATATTTTTCAATATTGGATTTATCCGCTTGCCGACAGCCCATAAAAAAACCGGCAATCATAACTGCATAAAACAATTTGTATTGCCGGTTTTGAATCATCTTGTTTAGCTTATTTACTAAATCTTACGATTGTAGAAACGCCTAAGCAAGGAACGGTGTAGGTACCACCTTCTTGCGTAGCAAAGTTTTTAAAGAATGCTTGCTCTCCTTTAATAAAATATGCAGAGTACACATTGATAAACTTATTGGCTTGCTCAGCCACACTTGGATCAACCGTTTTAGCTTTTACAGCTCTGTCAACCGCAGCCCAATAAACACTTTTGCCGTCTATACCATCTGCAGTACAGGATGTTTTGCTTTTTGCATAACCACTTGCAATGATTAGATGTGCGGCACCATTGTTTGGATTTATTGCCAAAACCTTTTTGGCATAACCTGTTGCTTTAGAAACATTTCCAGCAGCATATTCTAAGCTGGCCAAGGTTTGGTAAATCTCGCCACGTTCTGTTGTGTCAGTAACTCCATCGATACCTTTATTGTACCACTGAATTGCTTCAGCGCCTTTGCCAATTCCTTTATAAGACTTAGCAATACTAATTGCAGCCTCAGAACTAGGTTCTAGTTCATACACCTTTACAGCCACGTCCAACGCATACCCTGAATTGTTGCAGTTTTTTGCATTATCAAGCAACTTAGTTACTTTTTTTAACAACGCTAAATTATCTGGGGTAGAATCAGTTTGAGGTTTAAAAAACTCTTCAACCTTCTCGCAGGTAAAATAAGGGCCCATCATCCTATTCACTAATGTGTCACATGCTACCCACTTCTTTTGTGCCTTTCCTTCAATTTTTAAATTGTGGTCAATGATATCTCTTAACTCAAAATACAGATCAAATAAGCTATCTGTGCCATATTTATCACGTTTGTTCTCGGTTATTGCCGACTTTAGGTAGTACAATGGAGTTTTGTACTCTGTTTTATTACCAAGATTCTCGACACTGTTTTTAAACATTTCCATTGCCGAATCTCGGTATTGAGGTTGAAGCGTAAACATATCTGCGGCTTTTTGGGCCAATACGATATCGCGATCTCCCCAGTATTTGATTCTCATGTCGTAGGATAACATCACCGTATCAATTAAACCACTCAACCGTGCTTTGTAAGCAGCCGTGTCATTCTTTCTAAGGTAGGTTAAATACTTTTTCGTGATGAACGCTCCATTGTATGTAATTCTCTTACTAACAACCGGCGCATTGTTAAACAGGTATTTCCAATAGGGATAAACGGATTGGTAGTCGCGCGCCTTGAAGTATTGATTAAACATTGCTTCACTTTTTTGCGCTTTTACAGTGTCTGTACCGTATTTGTGTCCGTCCCAATTCTCTTGACCAAGTGCAAGGGTCGCAGTGAATGACATTACGGTCGCAAGAATCATACTTTTAATTGCTGTCATTTTCATCGCTTTCTATTTTTTTACTTTTATACTTATTTATATTTTCTCTGGATAAACCATTTATCTGATAAGGTTAATCCAAATTTGATGCCAATTATGTTTTCCTGTATCATTCCTGGGTCTGTGTTCCCTCTAATGGTATAATCAACTCCAATGTTTATTCTGGATATCATGACATACTTAATACCTTCCAAGGTATACTGCCTTGAAAGTGGTAAACCAATACCCAAACTAAAAGTAGATTCTTTCACTTGGTTATTCACCACACCGGTGTAAAGGCTCTGCATTCTAAAACCATAATACACCCGAGAAGTTTTAAGATAATCCTTAAATCTTTCCGTTTTTGAAGCATGTTGGCTATTCATCTCAGCCTTTGCCTGCCAATACCCTCCTATGGTGATAGCATCTTGATTGAAGTAGTTGTTGTCACTAGAGCGAGGTGCAACATCGGCCCATTGAGCTGAGCTATACTCCACACCAAGGTTCCAAACGTCTTGTTTACCTACACTAAGCGAAAGTCCAAATTCCATTGGTAACTCTTGCGAAAACTGAGCATCCTTTCTATCGGAGATTGTATCAATGTAAAAATTACCCTGATAATTATAGGTTTGAACCAATTCATCTCGGCTCATCGTCATTGTAGAACTCGGTGTTCCAAAAGCCCCCAATGTGAACTGTTTTGACTTACCAAATTGTCTAGTATATTGAACGCCTCCAGTATACCTAACACCAGAATAATAATTGGTTTTTGTGTTTCGCGTGCTAAAAATACTTCGGTTTGATGTAAACTGTTTGTCTACGATTTCTTCCGTATTCCCGAAGATAAAACTCGACTCTAACCCAAGTGACAACCCTTTGGCAATCTGAAACCCAACGGCTGTTTGAAATCTGTTAACCCCGCCTTGTCCAGCAAAAATATTTAAAACGTCTGCGCCATTTTCGGTGGTTGTATTCGGGATTGTATAATCCATAGACGTCATTCTATTTAAACCAGCCGCAAACGAGATGTGTTTTTTAACGGATATTGGCAATCCAAGTGCAAACTGCCCAAAATCGCCATGATTGTCTGTTTTTCGTTTCGACGCTGATTTCTGTTCAATCAAACTAACAAAACTGCCTGTTTGTAAACTCGTTTCTTGCAAGGCCGACAAGGATGCTGGATTTACAAGCGAAAAATCACCTTTACTCCTAAGACTTCCAGACAAACCGCCCATTAATTCATGTTGGGTAAAGCCAGACGATTGCATTAACCCTAAACTACCTAAAGTATAAGGTGAATTCTGAGTATAAGCAAAGTGCTTACATCCAAATAAAACAACTGCAATAACGAGCAGTTTATGTAAGACTTCTTTCATTAAATAATAAGATTTTATGCAGGCCCAACAGCACTAAATTTTGGTTCGCGAATATCTTCTTTTTAACATGATTCACAAAATACCTTGCATCTCCTCCGCAAATGATTGTTTGTATGCCAGGAAATGCCTCTTCATAGCGCATTACCATGCCATCTATTTCAGCGCTCATCCCTGTAATCACGCCAGTTGACATGCTATCATGAGTTGATTTTCCAAAAAGTGAATTGACTTCCACTTCTGCAACCAAAGGCAAGGCATCGGTAAATTCGTCCATTGCACGATACCTCAAATGGATTCCTGGACTGATATTTCCGCCGACATAAACATTCGCTTCGGTCAGTACATCATACGTAATACACGTTCCTGCGTCAATACATAAAACCGGCCCTTGGGGGAACAAAAATCTTCCACCAACAACGGCAGCAATTCGATCTCGCCCTAAAGTTTCTGGCGTTTGATAGTCGTTCTTTATCGGCAAAGGTGTCTTATGGTCTAACCATATTGTTGGTGCCACAGACTCCCACAAACTGATTTGCTCAGCATTTTGCTTCCTCACGGAACTCACTATTATCGAATTGATTTTAAAACGTTTAACGTCGTCGTACAAATCCTTCCCTGCTTCTTCATGGCGAAGCACTTTGTGAATACCATTATTGATAAACAAGGCAGCTTTTACACGCGTATTTCCAATATCTATAACTAATTCCATTGTATATCCACTTCTTTATGTTGGAGCAATCTTTCGCCCTTTTTGTTGCTCACTATCAATTCTCCAGTTTCTTTAACTCCAATAACCTTAAAACCCTCTCCGTTTATTTGTACTGTTTCTTCGTGTTTGTACAGTTGAGATACGTACAATTCCCATAATTGTTTCACACCGCCGTCACGTTTCGTCAAAAGATAGTATTTCTCTACAAAAGTCAGACAATCGGAAATCACTGAGGCAACATCGAGTTTATCAGTCGACTCCAGCGACATAGATGTTGCATCCGGCAATAGATTAAAGACTTTTTGGTTGATATTCATGCCAATTCCGATTATTGAGTTCACAGGTTCACCCAACATATTTTCAATCAAAATCCCAGCAACCTTTTTGTTTTCGACCATGATGTCGTTTGGCCATTTTACGGTTACGACTTTGTCGGGCGCATATTTTTGAACCACTGCCCGCACGGCTAAACCTACCAAAAATGATATGGCACTCAATTGATCTGGACGTAAGCCTTTGGGCTGAAGCAAGCAACTAAACAAACCATTTACCCCGGCTTCACTTTGCCATGTATTACCCCGCTGCCCCTTACCTTTAGATTGGAATTCAGTTACCACAACAGTTCCTTCCGTTAAATTACGCTGCTTTGCCAAGTTTTTGAGATACTCGTTAGTGGAATCTATCTCTTGAACAAAAATTACTGATTGTCCAACAAAGAGCGATTGGGGGTTTAGGTTCAACAAATTTTCCCGACTTTTGCCGGCAAATTACGCAATAACTCATTTATGCCGAAAAAAAATCCAGCCGTTGACAAACTAGCAGACATTGCAATTCACGGGATGTTGGAAAAAAAAGCACACAACATTGTAAAAATCGATTTGCGCAATTTAACCTCTGCAGTGACCGACGTTATGTTGATTTGTCATGGAGAAAGCGACCGTCAAGTTTCTGCGATTGCCGAAAGCGTCATTCATGAGGTAAAGAAAGCCACTGGCGAAAACCCTTTTAGTAAAGAAGGTTATTCGGTTGGAGAATGGGTTTTGGTTGACTATGTAAACGTAGTCATTCATGTTTTCAAAGGAGATATGCGGTCGTTCTATGCGCTTGAAGATTTATGGGCAGACGGTGATATTCAAGAGATTACAACAGACTAATTCTGAATTCATTTCGTCAACCCTAAAATGAGTGAAAAAAGTTGACAATACCTGCACAAGATTCCTATTTTTCTTAGGTGTAAAGATATATTTTTGCATCCGTCGTACATGCGCTATCAAACACTTATAATCGGACTGTTGGTCTATCTTTCCTGCGGGGCGCAAAGCTCTTTCTCAGAAAAGGTAACAACGGCAAGTAATGTTCGTTTAAACGTAAGTAATGTTGGCACTTTTGGCAATGCCTTTCGAGGGTATAGAGATGGCAGCGGCAACCAAAGCTGCGAATTCCCTGCCGGGTCAGGCATCGAACATTTGTTTGAAGGAGGTATTTGGGTAGGCGGATTAGTTGACGGGTCGCTTGTCGCTGTATCAACTTCAGCCTATGATGCCCCAAGTGGATACGCAACCGGTCGCGGCGGATTTGAATTTACCGCCGAAGTTGGCAGTACACTTGAACAACGTTCAAGTTTGTTCGACAGTCCTTTTTTTACGCCAGATGCAGTTTCGCATCAAGATTATGTAGCACACTTCTCCGACTCCAACTTATTAGTGCCTGGCACCAACATTCCAATTAACAACCATACACAACCTCTGAAATTAGGTGTAACCATGGAAACCTTCAATTGGAATTACTCGTTCAGTGACTTCTTTGTTATTCTAAACTTTGAGGTTACCAACACCAGTAGTAGTGTTATTGATAGTGTTTACTTTGGTCTTTGGACAAATACCGTAGTACGCAATACCAATGTAACGCCAGCGGGAAGTGGTGGAGCTGCTTTTTACAACAAAGGAGGTAACGGATTTATCGACACCTTCAATATGGCATACTGTTACGACCACAGTGGTGATGCTGGGTTTACTGAAAGTTATGTTGGTCAAAAGTTTCTTGGAGCAGAAGACAAAACAGGTTTCAAACACCCATCTTTAGATCCAAGTTTTAAAGCGCATTACAATGCGTGGGAGTTTAACAATACCACAAACCCTGTATTTTTCTTACCCAATTCTGAACAAGCACGTTATGGCAAATTGACTGCTGGTCTTAACCACCACCAGTGTTGGGACCAAAACTCTACACAAAATGGTAATTGCGGCGCTAAGTCATTTAAAGAACAATTAAATGAAGCAGGCAATCGAGCCGATTTATTATCTGTGGGTCCTTTCAGAAGCATGGAGCCAGGAGAAACCATTAAAGTTGCATATGCCTTTGTGCTAGCTAAAAAACTAGAAGATGGTGAGCCAAACAGCGTTAACAGCCAATACCAGCAAACAATAATTCGTGACAATGCAGATTGGGCTCAAGTGGCTTACAATGGTGAGGACAAAAATTTCAACGGTGTTTTGGATGCCGATGAAGACGCAAACAACGATGGCGAAATTACACGTTTCATTCTTCCTGCTCCACCCAATATTCCCAAGACAAAAATTGTAACCAATCAAAACAGTATAGACATTTACTGGGCAGATAATGCCGAGGAAAGCGTTGACCCCATTACGCTGGAAAAAGATTTTGAAGGATATCGAATTTACATGACTCAGCTTGGCTTCGACGTAACGAAGGTACCGAGTTTGGCAACGGATTTAAAGAAAATTGGTGATTGGGACATTAAAGGAAATGGTTTGTTTTTTGAGACTGGTTTTTCTAGCGTCAAGCTTACAGAACCGACACGATTTGAAAACGACCCAACAGTGTATGCCTACAAATACACGTTAAACAATATTCAAAATGGGTGGCAATACGCCATTTCAGTCTCTGCCTATGACAGAGGAAACGAAAACAGCAATTTAGAATCTTTGGAAAGTAGCTTATTGAGTAATAACTACCGTGCATTTGCCGGTAAGCCAGCAAATACAAACCTTACGCAAGATGCTCCTTTTGTTTATCCAAACCCGTATTACGCTGGTGCCGCTTGGGAGGGTCAGAGCAATTTCCAGGAACAGAGCAGAAAGTTATATTTCGCTAACCTACCAAAGAATTGCACGATTCGCATATTCACCGTTGCTGGTGATTTTATTGATCAAATAGAACATGATGACACCTATACAGGAGAAGACATCAGGTGGTATGCGACGTTTGGTGCTGAAGATGCTGACAAAAACGTTTTTAGTGGTGGTGAGCATGCCTGGGATTTACTATCCAGCGAATCGCAAATAATCGCAAGAGGAATATATATTTTCACCGTGAAAGATAATGACACCGGCGACACATTTAAAGGAAAGTTTGCCGTATTAAAATGACAAAAAGTAAAACAATATGAAAATGCAATTTTTAAAATCTGTTCTTGTCCTCGCATTGACGACAGCAGCTATGGCTGTAAATGCGCAGTTTCCAAAAATTACAGTGAAACAACTTCAAGAAGTTTCTAGTGCTAAGTTAGCATTGTGTAACGACTCATCGAGTTACTTTGGCGACACAGTTACGGTTGTTGCAGTGGTTACCCAAGATGCAAACTTAATTGATGTTCCTTCTAGTTCAGTTCAAGGTGGTTTTAGACCTTTTGTTCACGTGTTGGACACACAAAACAATGGCGCAAGTGGAGATTTTCATGGTCTTCAGGTAATGGGTGTTTACCGAGACGCTGGTGGGAATTCACTTCCAGTTACAGACATATATAACTTGTATGCAGGTATGGTTGTTGAATTAACTGGAATTGTTGGTAGATATCAAGGGGAGACGCAATTGGCCCTTCTAAACAACTCATCCATAAATGTACTTGGCAACCAAGCTAAACCAACTCCAATTACTGTGAACCTTGGCGACCTTAACGACAATACAAGAACCAACAACATTGAGAAAGGTGAAAAATACGAAGATTCGTATGTTGAACTTCAAAACGTTACGGTAACCGCGACGCAAACTTTTAGTGGTAATCGTGTGAGTTTCGACGTTGCCGATGGCAATGGCAATGTGATAAACGTTTCTGACAGATTTTTCGCTCAGAAAACGACGTCGTACACAACGACCAGATCTAGTGCACCTGAAAAACAAGGAAAATTTGAGCTACCCGTAGTAGGAACAAAATTTGACCATATCAGAGGGATAATCATGCATTCTGAAAATGGTTGCTCTGGTGGAAATGGCCGTGGGTATGAAATTAACCCGACGCGCCCAGGCGATTATAAAGTCGGAAAAACACCTCCTAACATTTCTGCGGTGGTAAGAACTCCATTAGTTCCTAAAGCAGACGAAAAAGTACAGATATCGGCTAAAATTATTGACTTTGATGGCACTATCGCTTCTGCCAAGTTCTTTTACTCAGATAATCTAACAGATACCTACGATCAGTTTACGGAAGTCGTTATGACATTAAAGATGGGAACTACTGACACGTACGAGGCTGAAATTCCTGGCAGATCAGAAAACAGCATTGTGCGTTACTATCTATATGCGACCGACGACATTGCTCAAGAAAGCTATATGCCTTTTTCTGCTAACTCATCAACCAATCCGGATTTCATTTTTTACACAGTACGAAATGGTGGATTAACCATTTCTGATATTCAACGCGTTTTAAATGTTGCCAATGACGCTTCTCCGTTTGAGAATCAAGAAGTAACTGTAACTGGTGTAGTTACGGCTAGTGCTAAAGCATATGACCTTGAACAAATTTATATTCAAGACCCTAACGCCACTATGTGGGCTGGTATAAAATGTCAAGGGAATTCAGACCTAATTAAGTTGTTTAGAGGCCAAGAGGTTACGGTTACAGGAACTGTTGCCGAAAGTTTTGGCTATACCGTACTGAATGTGACCAATGTTGTAAAAACAGGTGAAGTACTATCTGTACCTATCGCAACCTTAGATCCATCAGATAGTGCATTCTACTTTAGCAAAAATGCAGAAGCATATGAAAGCATGCTAGTCGGCTTAGTTAACCCTGCTGGAGGTAAGGTGTATGTTTCAAACCCACGTTTAAACAACTTTGGGGAGTACCAGGTTTCAACGGATCAAAATGCTTCCTATGGCAAATCTCGACGCGTTCAGGCAGGTATTCAAAATGGAACAAACAGCAGTAGCTTATGGGTATCTATTGTATCAGATACAACGCTTAAGGATAGAGATGGCAGTATGAATGTTGCTCCAATCGAGGCTACTCAAGGTATGTCATTCGACACCATTGTTGGCATTTTGTATTACGGTTTTAGCAACTACAATGTAATCCCAAGAAACAATGATGACTTTAAAGGTTCAAGTGTTGTGTTACCGGAGACTGATTACCCAGAAATTGTTTCTGTTAAAGATGCAGTAACACTTACAGGAATTAAATTCTATCCAAATCCTGCACAAAACTTTGTAACGGTTAATGTAGTCGATCCGACGCTACAAAACGTTGAAATAAACATCACAGACTTAAAAGGCAAAGTTGTATTAACACAATCTGTTCGTCCATTTGACTCTATTTCAGTGACTGACTTGTCATCTGGGATGTATATCATCCATTGCACAAATGATGGCGTTGCTTTAGGAAGTTTCCGATTGGTTAAGAAATAGTATTGCGAATCAGTAAAAGAAATATGTTTATGACTGTCGTGTTATGTTGCACGACAGTCTTTATTATTTCAGCGTTTTCTGGATGTAAGGAAGATCAGATCATTGAGAACCTCCCTCCTGACACGCATATATCTATTGAAAAAATAGAGTTAACTGGCGAAAACCGATTGAATTCGAGTGTTTACTTGTCGTGGTTTGGTACAGATAAGGATGGTCATGTTGTTTCGTATGAATACTCCATCGACAATGTAAACTGGTTCTTTACCGAATCGAGAGATAGTTTATTTAAGTTCCCTATAGATCCTGGGCAAGACACAACAGACATTCCATTTTACATTCGATCTACAGACAATGATGGTCATGTTGACCCAAGTCCTGCATTTTTGTCTATACCGCTAAGAAACTCAGCTCCTTCAGTTTCGATTATCGAAGAATCGTTTCCTTCTGATACCGCATTTAGTGTTGTTACGTTTCGTTGGCGTTTTAGTGACCCAGATGGCGACAACACCGTAACGAAAGCCTTGATTAAGGCCAATGAAGGTACTTGGACAGAGATAGACAGAAGTAAGTTTATGCTTAGCATACGACCGCAAGACACCAAGCAATCTGGAGTTGTTGATGGTGACGTCTTTTACAATACTGAAATCTCAAACCCAGGCGTAACTATTGACGGATTAAACAATGAAGGCAGCAACACATTTTACTTGAAAGTTATAGATTTTGCTGGCTCCGAAAGTTCGGTTGATACTTCCGAGAATATCTATTTGAAGAAACAGACGTCAGACCTTCTTTTAATCAGTGGACAACCACCAGAGGTTAATGTCGAATATCAAAAACTCGTTGGTGACAATTACAACGGCGGGATCGACGCTATCGATTTTGCCCTTGACAATGGTCAGTACCAACCCAAGTTTTGGAACCCAACTTTCTCATTGTTAACTTCACTGTACGACAAGTTGGTCTTTAATTGTGATCAAAGCTTGTTCAGCAACCCAATCACTGGTCAATCAGGATTACTTTTAGAATTTGCCTCACCTGTACTTCAAAATTACACCAATACGGGAGGAAAGTCATTTGTGATAACGAGTTTCCCGGCCGGGTTTGTTCCGTCTGAATTAAGAGGGGCAATTCCCATTGACAGTTTAAGTACAACAAGTGGACAGGCCGTTGTAAGCAATGATTCCAACTTGGTTGGAGCAAACAGTGATTGGCCAAATATTCAACCAAAGAATTTGATTTTAGGCTTGGACCCTTTTCTTCCGAGCATTGATGGGGAAGCCATTTACACCGCACAAATTTCAACGTTTGGTGCTTGGGAAGGCCCAAATATAGTTGGTGCAATACGGAAGCAAAATGGAAACACGAATCAAGTGTTTTTTAGTGTTGAGCTTTACCGATTCGACAAAGACCCGGTTGCCTTAAATAAAATATTTGACAAAGTTTTAAACGCTGAATTCAATTGGTAAAACTTCAACACTTCATATTGTCCATCGCCTGTCTTTTGTGTTTCGCAAGTAGCCAAGCACAAATTGGATATATTAAAGGAACAGTGACAGATGAAGTGACTGGGGAAGGACTTCAAGCAGCTACCATTTACTTAATAGGCACCTACTACGGCGCCACGACCTCTGGTAATGGGGATTACTTGGTTACAGACATTAAGCCGGGTGATTACAGTATCAAGGTTCAATACGTGGGCTATGTCGAAAAGGTATTTACTGGTATCCGCGTAGAAGCAGGAAAAACAACCAAACTAAGCATAAAGCTAGAGTCCCAAAAAAACACTTTCAAAACTGTTACGATTGTTGGTAACAGACGTATTGTTGACCTTGATGAAGCCGATACCAAAGTAAAAGTAACGCAAAAAGACATTGCTGACATGAATGTGCGTGATGTGCAAGAAGTTGTGGCTATGCAGGCAGGAGTTTCAAAAACTGCTGATGGCTTGCAAATTAGGGGAGCACGCGTGTATGAAACGCTTTACTTAGTAGATAATGTCACTGCGCAAGATCCTTTGGCTGGAACAGGTTTTGGTGTTGAAGTGGCAAGTGGGTCGATTGGAGAAATGGAACTCACCACAGGAGGTTCAGGTGCCGAATATGGTGATGGATCGGCAGGTGTAATTTCAACAACCATTAAAGAAGGTGGCGATAAGTTTCAGATTGCTGGAAGTTGGCAAAGTGACCATATGGGTGTATACAATGGTGCGGCGCAATGGAAATCTGATATTGCTGACTTGAATATCGCTGGATCAGTGCCTGGCACTAAGAAAAAAGTGACGTATTTCACCAACTTCACGATGCGCTTAAGCGATACCTATTTTGGTGCAACGGCAAATCAATTACACAGCTCTTTATATACAAACGACTCGTTTTGGGCACCACGACAAGAGAATCAATTTACCAATACCATTAAGATTGCTTATCAGTTAAAACGAGGAACGAAAATAACCGTGTCTAACCAGCACAGTTTATCGGTTAATCAAAACACGAGAACGCTGCAAATTGTCGGATTTGATGCCATATTAAGACCGGGGTTTCAGTATGACCGAAGCCTCAATCTTGACAATGCAACAACATACACCCACGCTGCCAACCTTACGGCATTGAACCTTAAGCACAGTATCAATGAAAAGTTAATATTACGTGCTACTATAGGGAGACTTTTCACCAACCTCAGAGCTGATGCAAACGGAAGACCGTTTAGAAGTGAAACGGTGGACCAATTGTATGACGAGTATTCCATCGTAACGGATCCGGTTGAAGTATTCAATCCAACCTCTAATATTCAATTTGTATTGCCAGGACCTGGCTTAATCAATAATGGAGGGATTTCTGGTACGTGGCACGATCACTTCGCTAAGGAAATCACGCTTAAAGCGAATTTGAGGTATTACCCTAAAAACAAGATGAATCAATTCATTTTTGGATGGGAGCAAAAATTCAATCATTACCAATGGGTTGATGTTTCTAGACCATGGGTAGGGGCTCCAATTCAAATTGATGATACTACTTACACGGCGTCAATATCTATAGGTTCAAGCAACGACATTTGGGAAGTGAAACCGAATAACGGAGGGCTTTACGCAATCGACAAAATAACCTACAAAGGCATTGTTGCTAACTTGGGATTACGCTTAAACTATTGGGCTCCAGGCAAATTTGCCGACGATGCGGTAAATAGCGCCTCTGCTCCAGTAATTGATCAGATTCGAACGGACTATATGGAAAACACCTTTGGTTTGTTTGGGATGCGCTATAAAGTGAGATTACTTCCTAAGGTCAATGTTAGTTTCCCGGTAACCAGTAACAATTCACTGTATTTTAATTACTCTCATTCCATGCGCCTGCCTCATCCAAGGTTTTTATACGCTGGATTAGACCCGACCTATCAAGACCGTTCATTCTTGTCTAACGTCGGAAATCCAGATCTAAATCCCGAGGTGAATGTATCATATGAGCTTGGTTATAAGACACAAGTGACCAAAGATTTTGGGATAACTTTATCAGCATACAACAACAATCGATTTGACTACATCGTCAGTCGGCGTGTTATTGTTAAAGATCAAACTGGAAGGCCTGTGACCAAGGTGATGTACATCAATCAGGATTACGCAAAGATTGTCGGTGCGGAATTCTCAACCACCTATCGCGTAAAAGAGTTTATGCGGATTTTCTGGAACATTTCTTACCAAGTGGCTCGTGGTAAATCTAACTCTGCCCGAGAATCAAGTTTACAGATTGAACAAACTGGTGAAGTGCCGTTAAGCACAGAACAATATCTTGCTTGGGACAGGCCATGGAATACAACCATCGGTATTGCGTTAACCTATGACACCTCTTTAAAACGACTACCAACATGGTTTAAAAACAGTCAGTTCTTTATATCCAGCAATTACCAAAGCGGTTATAGATATACGCCACAAGTTCTTGAGGGATACAACGACTTAGGAAGACCACTGTATCGACCTTTGCAAGACAAATACCTTCAGTCTCGTGCAAAGCCTTGGTATAACACCGATTTAAAGATCAATCGAACAATTCGTATCAGCGATAAAAACATGAACGGTATTACCTTGAGTTTTGAGGTTAGAAACCTGTTTAATAACAAAAACCCTCAACTCATCAATCCGATTACTGGAAATGCGTATGAAGATGGTGATAACGTGCCTAATGACTGGAGAGATCCCCGTTATGTTGGTCCTTTAGAATCAGGAGAACCTCCAACAAATCCAGCGCGTTATTTAGCACCACGTCAGATTCTACTTGGTGCACGTTTTAGGTTTTAAAGTTGCACGTCAAGTGCATCTCGCAATCCATTTCCTACAAAGTTAAAAGACATCACAAGCAACATAATGGCAATTCCTGGAGCTAGGGCTAAATGCGGTGCGCCCAATGCGATATAATCTGCGTTCTCACTGAGCATTTGCCCCCAACTTGGGAAAGGTGGTTGCACACCCAAACCTAAATAGCTAAGACCAGCTTCCAACAATATAGCAGAAGCAAAATTGGCTGCACAGATTACCACAATGGGTCCAATACAATTGGGCAAGATGTGGCGAAACATGATTCGTATATGCGAGAAACCTAACATTTTAGCTGCCTGTACATACTCTGCTTCCCTTAAGCTAAAAACTTGACCTCTTATTATTCTGGCAAGCTCTACCCACATGGTTAAACCAACGGCTATGAATATTTGCCAGAAACCTTTTCCTAATGCAAATGTGATGGCAATAACGAGTAACAAAGTGGGCAATGACCAAATAACATTTATGAGCCACATAACCACTGCGTCTACCCATCCACGGAAATAACCAGCTGCAAGGCCGAGTGATATTCCTAAAAAGAGTGAGATTAAGACAGATATTAAACCAACGGATAATGATATTCTGGTTCCGAGTATTATGCGACTAAGTACGTCACGGCCAAACACGTCCGTTCCCAATCGAAAGCGTTTGGTTATAATATCTGATTTTTTCAGGCGGGGTTGAGCAATCAGCATGTTAACCGACGACGTGTCCCCGTTGTTATCATATAAAAACAAATGATTGGCAGGTTTTCGACCCGTCCATAACAACTCAGAAAGTGTTGACGTATTGGCAATTGAATCTTTAAGATACCAGGCTTTATAACTTGGCTTTTTTAAGTCATTTTCAATTTGCATCTCGTTACACGCAGTAGACTTGTCTGGAGTAAACATATAGCCCCCTAGTGATACATTAAAGCACAAAACGATAAACCACAACCCCGCAACGGCTAATTTATTTTTTCGATATTTTTTCCAAAAGATGCGCATTGTAAACGTCAAATAAAATACATTGAAAGTGGAATCAAGGTATTTACAGAAGGAAGTTATCCATGCGCATGCGGGAATCGCATAGTGACCGTTGTTCCTTTACCGGTGACACTTTGTAAGTCCATGGTGCCATTTTGGTTCTCGACCATTTTTTTGCAAATATTTAGCCCAAAACCACTTCCTGATTCTTGTTCAGTACCTACGCGGGTTGAGATTTTACCGTACATAAAAAGTTCATTTTTTATTTCCTCACTCATCCCAATACCCTTATCAATAACCTGTAGAATGATGTGATCTGGCCCTTTCTTTCCAACCACTTGAATTGTGCTATTTCTGTGAGAATATTTAACTGCATTGCAAATTATATTTCTCAAAACCGTAGCCATCATTTGACTATCCATCTGCATCCGTAATTCCGGCTCTATATCTGTTTCAATTTGTATGTCTTTTAATTTGGCCCTGATTTGTTCCGACAACACAGTATCTGCAACAATTTCATTGACACTACCCTCATGTAACTCGAAATTCATATAGGTGCTTTGTACATCTACCCAATCAAGAATACTAGCAACCAACTGGTCTCCTTCTTTTATCGCATCTTTCATCATCTGCTTATACTCCTTCTTTTTCTCAGGATCCTCTGTATGGTCTGAAAGAGTCAAAAGTGCGGATAAATGAAAGAAGGGCGCTTTCAAATCATGACCAAGAATCTCAAAAAGTTGATCTTTTGCCGCAATTGTACGTTTTAAGTCTTCGTTCTGACTCTGAATTAAGGCGTTGGCTGCAGAGACCTGGTGATTCAGGTCAAAAAATATACGATTCAACTTGTATCCGAGTAGACTGGTGCAAGTCATCAGCATGATATAAAATATAAATTTAGCAATCGGATATTCTCCTTGCATCCCGTAAATACAAAAAGCAATGAATACCAAATTAAGAATTAACAGGTACAAAATGTGCCATGGATTCACTAAAATGCCAATGGCATAAGTCAATATCACAAGTACAATTTCAACCTTCAAGAAGTATGATTCAAAATGAAAGTCTTCAACGTCCAACCGGAATGGCAATAATGCCATAATCCCAATAACGATGCTATACACAGTCACATTTATCGCCATGGTTTTGTGTATTTTTTTGAACAAAAACAAAACGTAAGCAAACGCAATGATGCCAATGGTCACAAGGTCTTTATAGAAAAAAGGGGAGAGTCCTCCTGTGGAATATTCTACCCATGCATCAACACCTATGGTTATTAGAACAACAATCATCATTGGAGAAAACATCTTTAAATAGACTGCAGGCCATTCTAGTTGTTCTCCTCGATAAGTAATTGAATTGTTGTCCATTAGCCGGACAAATATAACCCGTAAGATGATTTCTGTTCGACTGATATTGTTCATTGAACATCCCCGATTTACCTATATTGGCAAAACCGACCAAAGGACTTTCATATGTCAAATACGTGGTGTTCCGTTTTTTTAAAAGGGTTCAGCTGTACAAATGTTACATACCAATAATGTAATGCGAGCACGATGGGTGGTAAACATGCGGCAACCTGTAATTGGTCGTAGGTTAACATTTCGTTGGCTATGGCTATGTTTTGGTCATAAGAAACATAGGTGATAAACAAGGCCAGATATACAGAGCTCCAAAAAAGGTGGTGCAACAATTTAGAGTTACGACTTTTAATAATTAACAGTATCAACGAAAATACCATGTGGTTGATTCCCATAAAGAAAGCAATGTAAAGGATGAATATAGGCTGCACGATGGCTACTACAATAGCTAAAATCCATAAAGCCTGCATGACGACGTTTGTTTGTAATAGAAATTTCATACGTTTTTGAATTTAGCGGCGGGAATATCCCGCCGCGATTAAAGTAAATTATTTAGTTTGGATGCCCAGCGTTTGAGACCTGTTCTGTTGATTCTGAAGACGCTCTTTAAGTCTCTGGTTTTCTGATGTTTTTTTCTTTCCACGAAACAGCATATACAAGTTAAAGAATACCATTATACCAAGGAAAACACTCAATACACCAACTTTTTCACTGAGTATCTCATAGAACTGTTGGTGGTCTATAGTGGTTCTTGTGATCTCCATGATAGACAAGGCAAAACCCAAACTTAAGAGGTAGAAACCAAGTTCAAAAAGTGTGTTCGTACTACTTGCAATCTCCACGCGTCCTTTAAAAATGTCAGACATAAAAATACGTGAATTCTTAAAAAAGATCCTGGCAACAATAAAGGTTAAGAACACTGCAACAGGTAGATAAACAATGTAAGCGCGTACAATTAAATTTTCCATAATTGATAATTATTAATGAGTTAAAAATTTTATAAAGTCTTTTCTTTTTGAGAGGTAATTCAACCAAAACAAATTGTTATAATGAAGTGCCGCAAGGGCTAACAATATGAAACCCGTTTGCTTAAACAGAATGTATATCATATGTTGGTACGACTCGATTGCAGGCCAACCATTAATGGATATGGCTAAGTATCCGATGTTTACTAGATAATATCCTACTAGTAGGAGTTTATTGATTGCGTGTGCACCCGCATGATTAGGGCTAAATAGATCAAGGATGAGATGAATTCCGTTCTTATAAAATGCATACCCGACAACGACGGTGATGTAAATCGTAATCCCCAAATAAATCGAATAAGTAAGCAGATTGGCATTCATAACATATTGTATTTATTATATTTTCAATTTCGTTTGAAAGTTTATTGCAAAATTTTTTACTTTCTTTTAAACCATTTAAAAAACACTTTTTCCTCTAGTTTCATCACTAAATCGAGCATGCTTTCAGCTCTTTTAGCCATTTGACCGGCAGATTTCACAACCTTGTTCATTTCCTTGACTTCTTCGCTACTGCCTTCTATGGTTTGCAACTCGCCTAAAATTTTAATTAGTGGCTCCAGTTCTCTTTTCTTGCGCTCTCTAGACACTTTTTTGGCCAATTCCCACATGTCCTTTTCAGAATAATAATATTCCTTACGATCACCTTTAATGAAACTTTTATACGCCACACCCCAGGCAACTAATTCCCGAATATTCATGTTGGCGTTGCCTCTAGAAATCTGAAGTTTCTCCATGATTTCATCCGTACACAATGGTTTTGGTGAAAGTAACAGCACAGCTTGAATCTGAGCCATGGTTCTGTTAATACCCCAGCTTGCCCCAAGTTGCCCCCATCCCTGAATAAATTTCTGCTGCGCTTCTTCTAATTTCACAAGTCAAAAGTAATACAATATTTTAAACTTTCAATTATTTCTGAAAATAAAATTACTTTGTAGTGAAAATTTAGGTGCATGATGCATACACCTAAATGTAGATTAGAGTTTCACTATTCTTTTCGTAATCAAACCATCTGGCGTCTGAATATGAAGCAGATATGCCCCTTTTGCAATTCCTTGAAGCTCAATGTTGTTCTTATTTCCATTGGCATTGTCAAGTAGCCAAGTCTTCACTTCTTCACCCTCCATAGAGAACAATTTTGCCGTCACTGCATTACCAATAGGCGTTGCAAATTCTATCGTAACATTCCGTGTGGTTGGATTAGGATAAACAAAAACTTTGCTGTCAAGCATATCTTCGACAGCCAAATTTTCTACCACAACGGTATATGATGTGTCTTTAGATCCACATTTGTTAGTCACTTTGTAGGTCAAAACATAATCACCATGTACACGGTACTTGTGCGTTGTACTCTTTTCTTTACTACTATCACCGTCACCAAAATGCCAAGCATACGTATCACCATGCAAACTGTTGTTCAGTAAGGTAATCGTCTTATGGCTTTGAGACATGCTAAAGTCAATTACCGGTAATGGGTCAACTGTGATTAATGTCGAGTCTTCGGCAAAACATCCTGTAGAGTTTGTTGCCACAACCTTATACTCGGTGGTTACTTTAGGGCTAACGTTTATCGTTTGGCTTGTTTCGCCAGAACGCCAAGCAAAATCAACATCATCTGACGTATTTGCCTTTATATCGAGGGACACTCCTTCGCATATAGTTGTATCAGCTCTTAATTCTACCTTAGGAATTTTCGCCACAAATACGTTGACAGTATCAACCAAGTAGCATCCATTTCCCGCAAAACCTTTAACCAAAAAGTTTTTTGAAGATAATGGCAAAGCATTGTATTCAGCCGTTTTGGGGCCACCAATCCACTCGTAAGAATCTGCTCCAAATGCTTTAATTAAAACCCGATTGCCGAAACATATTGATGTATCTCCTGACGTATACATTGGAGGGCCTGGAATTGTTGTTACTTGCACCGTATCAAATGCCGAACAATTATAACTATCCGTCACTTTAACAATATACTTGGTATCAGCATTGGGATTAACATTGTAGATAGCCGTATTAGGACCAGACGTCCATTGGTAAGATGTTCCACCCGATGCCGTCAAGGCTAAAGGTTGTGCTTGGCAAATTGTTGTATCCGGTGTAATACTAGGAACGGGCTTGCTCACATTCACTGTCACATTCCGCGAACTTTTACATCCAAAAAATGAATCTGCTTCAACCACATAGGTAGTGGTTTTAGACGGGTTGACGCCGTAGTTGTTGTTCGTTGGCCCTCCTATCCATTTGTAATTTGCATTGGTATTTGCCTTCAGCAGAACACTTTGAAATTCACATACCGTAGTATCTGAAGTAATGGTTATATCAGGTGTTTTTATCACCTTAATATCTTGATCAATGACCGCTACTTTGCCACAAACATCTGTGCCTGTGACTTTCAATCGAAAATCTTTAACGGCCTTCAGTTTAACGATGTTACCGGTCTTGCTTTGTACAATACCGAATGGTTCCCATACATAAGAAGCTGCTCCATTGGCGGTCACAATATAATCTTGTCTCTGACAAATCGTATCGTTTAAATCTATACTAATCTTCGCCTTCTTAACCTCTCCGAAATTCATACGTATCAAAACGGACTCTCCGTCAAATAATACCATCTCTGGCCAACCAGCTCCGGAATACAAGCACTTGTTCCGTTCGTAAAAATCGCGGGTGTACCCCAACCCCATATTAGAACCATTCACTAACTGACGAACAGCAATAAAGTATTCTCCGGCTTTCAATTCTCTGTCGCAACCCACCTCAACGGTGTACCATCGAACAAAACCATCTAGCACAATTGTTTCTGAGCTAACAATTAATCCAGCTGGCTTACTAGCCGAAACGTTATATAAGTTTACCACCACAGAATCACCTGCGATTCCTCCGTTAATAAAAAACGAAACAGATGTAAGTGTATCATCTTTTTGCAATTCGTATAAGTTCCCTATTTCAACAGTCCCAGCATTCGACCCTACTCCACCGTACCAAGTTCCATTGTCGCGACTAAACATAGAATCATTGTGATAGTTTTGGATTTTGATTGAATTGTTAGACGTGTTGCCATCGGTTTCATTCAATAACAGCGTAATCGTGCTAATATCTTGGTCACTTTTCACGGGTAATTGAGCGACAATTCTTTGTAACGAATCAGATGTAAATGCATCCAAGTCACCATAGCTGAAGGTATCTTTAGAATTGGTCAATTCGACAACCAATTTTACCCCAGTTATTTTTTTCAACCCGTTATTCCGTATAAACACATCATATAGAATAGAATCGGCTTGCAATTTGGGTATAAAGCCGTATCCATCATTTCTATGTGCACGCGCACCAACAATTTCACCGTCATAATCTACCGCTGTAATGGCCTTCACTGTTATTGCGTCAATGGCCATATCTGCAACAAATGTTCTACCCATAACACCTCTTATACGCAAACGCACAGAGCTCCCTTTATACTTTGCCAAATTCACTTTGGCTATTTTCCAACCTTCACCTTGATCACCTCTGAGACTCCAGACATCCGTTTCCCAAACATTATTGTGAAACACGTCTACAAATAATTGCCCCATGCCCTCAGTACCGTGCATGTTATACGCAAACTCTAGTTGATAATATGATGAGCCTGTAAGGTCAAAACAAGGACTAATAAGATTTATGGCACTACCGGGGCATCCCGTTGCAGAACTGGCCTCCATGTACAAATAAACCCCACCTGTTGTTCCAGGTGAGTAATCCTTACCTACCCCAACGCCGTTGGTGTTATCATCACTGCCAGGACCAGTTCCAAACGACCCTGTTCCTGCTGTATCTGCCCGCCATTCTCCGCCATCAGTTGAATCTTGAAACCAACCATTTGCTGAATCACCTTTAATTGTGGCATCACAACTTGCATCGATTTGAAGACTATCAAAATTTTCAAAATCGTAGGTGTACGGAAACTTGTCTACACACTGTGCTTGTGCCGTTCCGATATGGATAAAAAATGCAAAAACGAATAGGGTAACCGTCTGTCTCATGTTGTATGTTTTTCTACTACTTAGCCTTGTGTTTATCAGCCATGCTTCAAACACCGTCGACTAAATTACAAAAAACTTACAATTCAACAAGAACCTATTACTCCGTTTTCAGCATTTCCAAGCCTTTCTTTAAATCAGCTTGGTCGCTCTCGCTCACTGTTGGATAGCTCAAATTCAAACTTTCCAGCGCATTGACAACAATTTCACTCACTGCCGTTTGCATAAACCACTTGTTGTCGGCTGGGATGATATGCCAAGGCGCATAACTTGTCGACGTCTTCTCTATTGCCGCTTGATATGCGGCCATGTAGTCATCCCATCTTGCGCGTTCTTTCAAGTCGCCGATGTTAAATTTCCAGTTCTTTTCTTGCAATTCAATTCGACGCAAAAACCTTCTTTTTTGTTCTTCTTTTGACACGTTCAGAAAGAACTTTAAAATGACTGTTCCGTTTTCGGCTAAATGTGATTCATGGTCACTTATTGCGCTTAACCGTTTATTCCAAAACTGGTTATCAATTTTAGATACATCATCCACGCCTGGTATTCGTTGACCAATTATATATTCAGGATGTACTCGGGTAACAAGTACTTCCTCGTAGTAAGATCGATTAAAAATCCCAAATGTTCCCCTTTCGGGTAACACCTTGGCCGAACGCCACAAATAATCGTGGTCTAATTCTTTTTTCGAAGGCGCTTTAAAGCTACTTACGCTGCTGGCTTGAGGGAAGTTATTGGCAAATACTTTTCGGATTGTACTATCTTTCCCTGCGGCATCCATCGCTTGAAAAATCAGTAATACTGCATGTGAATCATTTGCATACATCATCCTTTGCAAATCGTGTAGCTTACGCCTGTTTGCCTCTAAAATCTTTAAACCGTCTTTCTTCTTTTTTAAGCTTCCTGTGTAATCCGTCTGATAGTCACTGAGTGAAAAATTACGACCATCTGTGACAATAATTTTTTCTGGGTCAAATAAAGCATCCATATCAAACAAATATATATGTACGGGTTAGATTCAAAACAATCTGATTTTGGTTTTTGATATCTTTGACCGCATAACATGCGAATTCAGAACATCTTATTCAAACCAATCGATCATGTCCAAATAACTGTTTGGCGAATTTTGTTTGGACTGGTGCTTGTGTTCGAATGTTTTGGCTCAAATCTAGTCGGTTGGACCAAAGAGGTTTTCACCAGCCCACCTCAAATGACATTTAACTTTATTGGGTTTGAATGGCTACAACCATTAGAGGGATACGGCATGTTTGTATACTTTGGGATAATGGGCTTGCTTGGCATTGCCATCGCATTGGGTTGGCACTATCGCATAGTGATGCCCCTGTTTACCATTGGTTGGGCGGGGTTATACTTGATGCACAAAACAAGCTACAACAACCACCACTATCTGATTCTGTTGCTGTGTGTTTTGATGACCTTCACACCGGCACACGCCAATTTAAGTGTAGACGCAAAGCAAGGACGCATTAAACGATTACATCAACTCCCAGCCTTATTTAAGTGGCAGTTCTTGTGCTTATTTCTGGTTGTTTACACCTATGCTAGTGTTGCAAAATGGTATCCCGATTGGATGTCTGGACGTGTTTCTGAACTCATGTTTTCGGCAAAAAAAGACATGCCGTTGCTTGGCTCAATCTACAGCTGGGAGCTTACCCCTTTAATTGTTGCTTGGGGTGGCATCTTATACGATTTGGTGGTTATCCCGGCCCTACTTTACAAACCCACCCGAAAGCTCGCTTTTATAGTATCCATCGCATTTCACATCTTCAATTCAGTTACGTTTCAAATCGGCACCTTCCCTTATATGATGATAGGTGCGTCCGTTTTGTTTTTCCCTCCAAAAACAATCAGAAAGGTGTTTAGAATACGTAAACCCGAGGTAGCACTTAAACCAACGGGACCTGGGCCTCAGCATCAGCATCTGATTACCGTTTTGTTTTGCTTGTTTATGTTGATTCAAGTCGTGCTGCCGCTAAGGCATTTTTCTATACCCGGCAATGTGTTTTACACTGAAGAAGGACACCGTTTAAGCTGGAGGATGATGTTACGAGTAAAAGTGGGTAACGTTGGTTTTAAGATTTTAAAAGAAGGTCAACCGATTAAGCATGATGCTAAAAAGCACTTAACCAGAAGTCAATACCGTTTGCTTTCAACGCACCCAGATATGATTTGGCAGTATTGTCAATATTTAAAAAAATTGTTTGGAGACGATATAGAGATCTATGTAAATGCTTGGGTAAGTTTGAACAACAGGCCATTTAGACAAATTATTGACCCAACTGTTGACATGGCTAAAGCGCCTTGGCATGTTTGGGGTCATGAAGAGTGGATTAATCCGTGTAATTGGAAACAGATAGAACATATTGAATAACAAAGAAGAAATTAAGGTAGATGATGTGCTTGAAGCACTTAGCGCGCTAGGAAGCCCCGAAACAATCAAAACAAAGCGTGACAAGTTTGGGGTCGCACCAAAAAATACGTTTGGGGTTTTTCAAAAGGACATCAATATGTTGGCGAAGGAGATAGGGAAAAACAACGACCTAGCAATCGCCTTATTCGAAACTGAACATTACGATGCCCAAATATTAACCAGTAAAATTTTCAACCCAAAGCACCTGACCAAAGATTTAATGGAGCAATTTGTATCTTCATTTCAAACATGGGAGGCTTGTGATTCTTTTTCGATGAAGCTTTTTGCGCGCAGTCCATTTGCCATTGAAAAAGCCCTTGAGTGGTCGCACCGTGAAGCAGAATTTGAAAAACGAGCAGGCTTTGCAACCATGGCTGCGTTCTGTATGGCCAACAAAAAAGCAGACAATGATGTTTTCGAGCCTTTCTTCGATGCAGTGGTACGCGAATCTTGGGACAACAGGATATATGTGCGCAAATCTGTAAATTGGGCGTTGCGAAACATGGGTAAACGGAACTTGGATTTGAATTATCGCGCAATAGATACCGCACACGCCTTACTCCAAATGCATAACAAAACTGCTCAATGGATTGCTAATAATGCCTTAAAAGAGCTGACAGATGACTCTATGAGGCGTTCAGACTACCCTAGGTCAATTTATAGACCGAAACGAAAAATGAAGTAAATAATTCTGCATACTAGAAGTAAATAACGAAGTTGATTTGGTGACACGAGGTTAAATTATGGGAGAAACATTTAAAGAAATTCAACGATATCGTAAGTGGTGGATGATTTTGATTGTGCTATTGTTATTGGTGCTCCCTTTTGTCAGTGTATACCAACAAATTATTTTAGGCAAGCCTTTTGGCAACAATCCAGCCTCTGATGGGTTGTTGTTGTTGTTAGCCAGTTTTATGATTCTGATTGCCCTTCTACTTTTACGTGTCTCCCTCAAAACCGATGTCGGTTGGGATGGCATAACCATGCATTACGCCCCCTTCTTTAAAAAACAAATTTTATGGAGTCAAATCTCCTCAGCTAAAATTGTGGATTATGGCTTTCTTGGTGGATGGGGTTTTAGGTACAGTAAAAAACACGGCATCGTGTACAACATTTCAGGTCGGATGGGAATTCAAATTGTATTAACCAGCAATCAAAAGTTTGTGATAGGCACACAACGACCAGATGAATTCATGCACGCCCTAAAAACATACATACCCAATCTCGAACCCCAATGGGTGGATACAAAGAATCCATAATTGCTTAATAATACATGAGCACTGCTTTAAAAGACCGCTACAATCTCGACTTCTTTCAATCGTTTGCCATAGCACTAAAAGAAGTAACGCCTTTGGTAGACACTTCAGGTTTCATTGCCAATATTTTTACCGATCAGTTCAAGGAATACGAATTGAAACAACGCATGTACCATGTAACCACAGTTTTAAACGGCATGCTATCCAAAGACTTCCACATCGCATGTAATCAAATTGTTCAGATTACAGAGGAATTAAAGCTTCAAGGCGTTGGCGAGAATTTCGAGTATATGTTCCTACCGGATTATGTAGCCACCTATGGCCTAGATGATTTCGATATGTCTATGGACACACTAGCCAAAACCACTTCATTCACAAGTGCAGAGTTCGCGGTTCGTCCTTTTATCATTAAATACCCGAAAGAAGCAATGGCTAAAATGTTAGTGTGGTCTTCAAATGACGAATCTAAAATTAGAAGGTTGGCTAGCGAAGGTTCTCGACCAAGGCTTCCATGGGCAATGGCGCTGCCTCAATTAAAATCCGATCCTTCTCCAGCTATCCCTATCCTAGAAAAACTAAAAACCGATAGCGATGAAGTGGTTAGACGAAGTGTTGCCAATCACCTCAATGACATTTGCAAAGACAATCCTGAAGTAGCCAAATCACTTGCGACCAAATGGTACGGAAGATCAGATGTGATGGACGCACTCATTAAACATGGGGTAAGAACATTGCTGAAACAAGGTGATTCGGAAATCATGACCTTGTTTGGATTAGACGCACATGGTCTTGACATAGATCATTTTACAGTGGCTACACCAGAAATCAGGATGGGAGAACGTTTACGTTTTTCATTTGATATCAAGAATGAACAAAAATCGCCACGAACAGTCCGCATTGAATTTGCCATCTATTTGCTTAAAAAAAATGGCAGCCATAGTAAAAAAGTATTTAAGATTAGTGAACGATCCATTCCAAAAAACAAGGTAAGTATTTCAAAGGGCCATCATTTTAAACCCATAACAACGCGTGTCTATCACCCAGGAAAACACTTTATCTCTGTCATATTGAATGGCACTGAATTTGCCCGACTACCTTTCGAACTCGACGTCTAAGCTATCGCTCATCTTTGAGCACCATATTATCTAAAAGTCTTACATTGTCGTAACGCACCACGGTAACAACAGCGATGTACTTCGACTCAGACAAGTCATTCACGCGTTGCATTGTTTCGCCGTCTACACAAACAAAATATTCAACCGTTGCATCATCGATTGAATGCAGATACTTTAACGTGGTTTCAAGGGCCTCATCCAAGGGTTTGAAAAAACAGCGCTCCTTGAACTTTAAAAGTGATTTATATATAAATGCTGCTTTGAGTCTTTTGTCCTCAGACAAGCGCTCATTTCGGCTACTCATGGCCAAACCATGAGGTTCTCGCACAATAGGACAAACAACTAACTCAGTCTTTATCTTAAAGCTCTTAATTAAGTGACCTACAACAACGGCTTGCTGAAAGTCTTTTTGCCCAAAATAGGCCTTGTTCGGCTCGACAATTTCAAAGAATCGTCTAACCACTTTGGCCACGCCTTGAAAATGTCCTGGTCTTTGTTTGCCTTCATGAATTAAATCCAGGCCTATTAAATCCAAATCCGTGTTGTCATAATCTTCGCCATACATCTGGTCAGCTTCTGGATTAAACATAATGTCTACACCCAAAGACTGTAGCATGCCGATGTCTGTTTGTATTGGATTAGGGTAGTTCACTAAATCCAGTTTATCGTCAAATTGTTTCGGATTAACGAAAATGCTACAGACTACTGTATCATTTTCGGCCTTGGCACGTTCTATTAAAGATAAGTGTCCTTGATGCAAAGCACCCATTGTTGGAACAAAGCCAATTGTTTGTCCTTGTTTTTTGCGATTTAAAATCGTTGCGTGCAGTAAATCAGGCGATTTGAATATAAACATATACAAAAAAAATACTTAAGATACAAGTAGAAGAAGACGCAAATTTGCCAATTATAGGGGGTATCTTTGCAGTCGCATTATAGTAAAAACACAGTTTATTTATGGAAAACAACAGAAAAAAAGTTTTATTCATTTCTTCAGAAATGAGTCCTTTTTTAGAAAGTAACGCATTGTCTGACATTGCTAGAATGTTGCCACAAGCGGTTCAAGAGCAAGACAACGAAGTAAGAATTCTGGTTCCCCGATTTGGTGTGATTAATGAAAGAAGAAACCGTTTACATGAAGTGGTTCGTCTTTCAGGCATGAACATCACCATTGACGACAACGACAACCCACTTACTATAAAAGTTGCTTCGATACCTAACACGAAGATGCAGGTATACTTTTTAGACAATGAAGACTACTTCCACCGCAAGAGCGTATATGGTGATGAAGAGCATGAATTCTTTGCTGACAATGACGAAAGAACGATATTCTTCTGTAAAGGTGCGTTAGAGACTGTTAAAAAATTAGGTTGGTACCCAGACATCATTCATTGCCACGGTTGGATGACTTCTTTGATTCCACTTTACCTAAAGACGATTTACAAAGACGAACCAGTCTTTGAAAATGCCAAAATAGTCTACAGCGTGTTTGACAACGAATTTCAAGCATCACTTGGAGAAGACTTCTCAAGAAAAGCAAGTTTAAATCACATCCAAGATGACGAAATGAAGCCATTTGCAAATGCAGATTGCACAAGCATGTACATCGGAGCAATTACGCATGCCGATGCTGTAGTTAAATGCCAAGAGTCATTATCTCCTGAGGTAATTGACCACTTACAAAATGATAAAACGAAACCGGTTTTAGAACACAGAGGCGATAATATCGCTGAAGAGTACACCGAATTCTATGACACGATATTGTCTCAAAATTAACTATAAGGCTGTCCAAAGGGCAGCCTTATTAGTAACCACTCTTTCCGTATCCTTTTTCTCCTGTAAAAAAGCAACTGACGAAATCGGGGTAGACTTTATATCTAAAGGAAATCAGTATGGAAGTCTTGTCGTCGATTCTTTTGACATAAAGGCGTATACTGTGCGCGAAGACTCGCTCAAAATCGATTCTTTAACTTCTAATTTGCTTGGTGGAATAAATGACGGTGCATTTGGCACTAGCGTAGCCAGTTTATATACCCAGGTTTTACTGCGCGAAATCAATGTTGATTTTGGCACAAACCCAACTATCGACTCTGTGATACTGTCATTAGCTCGGGATTTAAACGTGCCTTCCTATGGTCATGAGAACTCGACATTGGATATCGACCTTTTCCGAATGGATGAGATCATTGACAAAGACAAAAAATACTATTCCAACTATATACCTGCCGTTGGCAACCAAATAGGTTCATGGACAGGGAAAATAAATGCCACTGATACCGCATGGTTTGAGGAAGATGGAAATCTTAAATACCAAACCAACACCTTACGTATTCCACTTAACAATGCATTTGGTGAAGACTTTTTCACCAATGGCCAGTTTGGAAGTAACGAAGTGTTCCTGAACTATTTGAATGGCATTGCACTTATCCCAAACCCGTCAAATTTGAGTACCGACCAGGGAGCAATAATTGCTATTGACAAGTATTCAGACGAATCAAAACTTATCATTTATTACAATGGAGGTTTGAGAAAAGAGTTTGAAATCAACCCTGAATCTCAAAACATTTCAACGTATTCTTTAAGCAACACACCTTCTTCTATTACGACGCAGTTCGACAATCCAGGTACACACTATACAGAAACATACGTGCAGAGTATGGGTGGCTGTAAAACGCGTATCGAGATATCAAATTTACTTAAGCTAGTAGACAATGGAGAAGGGATTGTTGTTAATGAAGCCAAATTGACCTTCAACGTTCAGGATAATTCAACTTCAGATGCCTATGCTGCGCCTTCGAGAATGTTATTACTTCAACCTTCTGAACAAGATGGCACAAATGCCTTTATTCAAGATTTAGTTGATGTATTGTTTCCAAGGTCACAGTCGTGGGTTGGATTTACAAGTTATGGTGGAGGGTATAATGCCACAGACAAGAGCTATAGTTTTGGCGTAACACGACATCTTCAACTATTGCTTGACAACTATATCAATAGTGGAGAAGACAACAACAGAGGCTTTTATTTGATCATTCCTTCAGACAACCCAATTACGCCAAGTAGGGTTATCTTGAATACCGACAATAGTGGTTCAATCAAAAATATCCAGTTAAAAGTAACGTACACCAAACTTTAATTAAATCTTGGTGTTTTATTTGCAAAAAGAAAAGAGTCTTGACTGATATACCTAAATACAAATTAGCAAGTCGACAATGGAAGAATAAAAAAACCATTATCGATGTAAAAGGGTGTCAAATTGGTGGTGACGATTTGTTTCTTATTGCTGGCCCATGTGCCGTTGAATCAGAAGTACAAATTGACAAAATTGCTGCCTACATTAGCCAACGCGGGATTCGATTTATCCGAGGAGGTGCTTTTAAACCACGAACGTCACCCTACAGTTTTCAAGGTTTAAAAGAAACAGGCTTATCCCTTTTACAACAAGTATCTAACACATATAACTTAGGCATCATTACAGAAGTGATGGATTTAAGTTTGCTTGATACCGTATACCCATATACTGATATCATTCAGATAGGTTCGCGTAATATGAAAAATTACCATTTCTTAAAGGAGATAGGTAGAACAGACAAACCCATTATGCTGAAACGTGGTATGGATGCCACTATGGAAGAATGGCTATTGGCTGCTGAGTACATTTTGTTGGGCGGAAACGAGAACGTAATCCTTTGTGAACGTGGTATTAGGACCTTTGATACAAGCAACAGAAACACGCTTGACATTGCAGGTATCGCTTTGGCCAAACAACTTTCTCACCTTCCAGTTATATCTGACCCAAGTCAGGCAACGGGCAATAGAGAACTGATCAAACCAGCAAGTTTAGCGTCTATAGCAGCTGGGGCAGATGGCCTTATGATTGAAGTGCATAACGACCCTAAAAAAGCATTATCCGATGGACCACAATCCCTGTATCTTGATCAATTAGGCGACATGCTACCTGATTTTGCTAAAGTGGCTAACGCCGTTGGAAAGACCTGCTCTTGGTCCAATAAACCTGAAATCGTAAACGTTTAGGAAACTTAACGTTTTTAGAAAATTTTCGATTTCCTTTGCAAAAAATTTAAACATGATAATAGCCTTAGTCGGAGCAACCGGGATGGTTGGTTCTGAAATGATTCGCGTACTTGAAGAAAGTACATTACCTATTACCTCTTTTGTACCTGTAGCCAGTGCGAAGTCTATTGGTAAACAGGTCGAGTTTAAAGGCAAATCGCACACATGTATTGGTTTAGATGACGCAATACAAGTAAGGCCCGATATCGCTTTATTTTCTGCTGGAGGTCATGTGTCTCTCGAATGGGCGCCAAAATTTGCGGCTATAGGCACATACGTTATAGACAATTCTTCAGCTTGGCGGATGGATGAAAATACGCCGTTAGTCGTTCCTGAAATTAACGCTTCAGATCTTACTTCTAACGACAGAATAATTGCCAACCCAAATTGCAGCACAATTCAGCTCGTTATGGCTTTAAAACCAATCCATGACAGATATGGAATAGACAGACTGATTATAAGCACGTATCAATCGGTTTCAGGTACAGGTTACAAAGCGGTAAACCAATTAAATGGTGAACGGACTGGCAATGTAGAAGATAAGGCGTACCCGCATCAAATTGACAAAAACTGCATTCCGCATTGTGATGATTTCCTTGATAGTGGGTACACAAAAGAGGAAATGAAGATGGTTAATGAAACCAAAAAGATACTTGGAGACCAAAGCCTGAGAATAACAGCAACTGCCGTACGTGTTCCTGTTGACGGAGGCCATTCTGAATCGGTGAATGCGCAATTAAAAAAACCATTTGTTTTGGAAGAACTCATCGAAACAATTTCAGAAATGGACGGTGTGGTCATTCAAAATGATGTTAAAAATAACCAGTACCCAATGCCGTTAATGGCAAAAGGTAAAAACGACGTATTTGTTGGCCGAATTCGCAAAGACGATAGTGCCGAAAACACAGTAAACCTTTGGATTGTTGCTGACAATTTACGCAAGGGTGCTGCTACAAATGCCGTACAAATTGCAGAATACATCACTGCAAATAATTTAATTCAAAAAGAAACAACTGTTTAATAGCTCATTATGCCTAACGGATTTTACAAGCTCAAAGTCGACAAAATCACCAGAGAAACGCCGGAAGCAGTAAGCATACGTTTACTTGTTCCTCCTCCTTTAAAAGGGATGTTCAGTTATAAAGCTGGTCAATATCTTACACTACATTCGATGATTAATGGAGAAGACGTAAGACGGTCTTACTCTGTTTGTAGCAGTCCTTACGAAGACGAAATGCCAACAGTTGCAGTGAAGCAGGTGTTAGATGGACGAATGAGTACATTCCTAAACACACAATTGCAAGAAGGCCAACTTATTGATGCTATGCCACCAATGGGAAACTTCATGGTTGTACCTGAAGCTTCAAGGTCAAACCATTACGTGTTGTTTGGCGGTGGTAGTGGTATTACACCATTAATATCGATTGCAAAAACCGTTTTAGGACAAGAACCAAATAGTCGTGTATCGTTGATATATGCAAACAAAGACGAAAGCAGCATTATATTCAAAGACGATATTCTTCAAATGACTGAAGCGCACAACGATAGATTTAACATTGTTCATATTCTAGACAACCCAGGAGACAACTGGGATGGATTGTCTGGCATGCTGAATAGCATGAAGGTTACCCAACTGGTTAACAAACTCACTGGAAACACACCGGGGAAAGCAGATTATTTCATATGTGGTCCAACTGGATTGATGAAATTGGTTGAATCAACGCTTGAAAGCATCCACGTAGCGCCAAACCATATACATTTAGAATACTTTACAGCCATTGCTAAAGACGATGCCTCAACGACCAAGGAAGATACAGACGAGGTTGATGAAGGTGGAGACAAGCAAGTAAAAATTGACGTTTATGGAGACGAACAAACCATTACGGTATCTCCAGACAAGACCATATTAGAGGCGGCTCAAGATGAAGGAATGGATCCTCCATATTCTTGCACAGTTGGCGTTTGCACTACATGTAGAGCAAAAGTATTAAGCGGAAAAGTCCGAATGGATGAACGAGAAGGATTGAGTGATGCTGAGATTGAAGAAGGATTTGTCTTGACTTGTCAAGCGCATCCTGTCAGTAATCATGTCGAGTTGAGCTACGAGTAACTAGCTCACACGCTTGGAGATTAAGGTCTCCCAACCTTCTTCTACTTTTTTGATAGACAAACCTTCATCGTAATAGATTCCGTTGTCTATTTTAGGTACTTTGTAGTCTTCAAAACCTTGCTCCCTTAAATAGTTACGCAACTCTCCGATTTGATCGAAGACCATTGTTTCTTTTCTCATGAGCGACACAACCTCCTTTTTAACCGGTTCTACTTTCTCAGTTGGTTGAACCATGGCCTGAAGGGTGTCTCCCTTTTTATAGTTAAGCAACATCGACTTCACTTCTTCCAAGTAATCATCATCGATGTTTGCAGGTACTGCTAGTGTAATCACTTTTTTCTCATTCTTGTTTAACCAAAACTGAGATCGGCAACTAGAACTGCAGAAACGGGCATTTTTCCTATTCGCTAAGAAAGCTGCATTACAATTCTCACACACCAATTCTGTGGATTTATGATTGGTACGAAACCCTTTTGTTGTCCGAAACATTCCTAACTCTAGCTGCATCTTAACGTTTATTTGATGCAACAAATTTGGCGAATAAAGCCCGAAAAAGCAGGTTTACCTTCCCACACTGTACACTAATGCGGACATAGACAACTACTTGATTAAGAAAATATTAACTAGACTTTGGCCAAAATGCTTTCAAACATTGCGCGGCCGTGGGTATTGAACAGTTTTTCACTAGCAGCACGTTCTGGATGAGGCATCATACCAAAAACATTTCTGGTATGGTTTGTAATCCCTGCAATATTGCTAACAGAGCCATTCGGGTTAGAAGCCTTATCTACGTTACCGTTTTCATCGCTGTAGTAAAACAATATTTGATCATTATCAATTAATTGTTGAACCGTTTCACTATCGGCATAATATCTGCCCTCAGCATGTGCAATAGGTATTTTAACTACTTCGTCCTTAGATAAGTTAGCCGTTATTAAGCTGTTTGATGTGGCTGTCTTTAAGTGAACGTTCTCACAAACGAAAAGCTGATTCTCGTTTCTTAACAAGGCCCCGTCTAACAAACCTGACTCACATAAAATTTGGAAGCCATTACAGATTCCCATTACATAGCCTCCGTTATTCGCGTGTTCTACAACAGCAGCCATAATTGGACTCAATTTAGCTATTGCACCACTACGCAAATAATCTCCAAAAGAAAATCCGCCAGGAATGAAAATAAACTCGCATCCCTTTAAATCGGTGTTTTTATGCCACAGTTGCTCAACAGATTGACCACTGATTTCTTCTAAAACATGAATTAAGTCATGATCACAATTTGATCCAGGAAATACTACAACTCCAAATTTCATAGGGCAAAATTACAACTCAACCAATACCGAACCTACACAAGTGTATAATATTCGGTTTTTTCTGTTGTGTGAGATCTCAACAGGCCAGCGCTGATTAAATTTACGATAATCTTAGTCGCTCTTCTTGTACTAATATTAATCATGTGTTTGTACTCTTTTAACGTTATTCGGTCGTTTTCAGACAAATATTCCAACAACGCTTTTTCCTTACTCGTATAGTTGATAAGCGCTCCTTGACTAGACGCATTTCTTTTCAACACATCCAATACAATTTTACTGGCTAACAGCGTATTGTCTTTAACACGAACATACGCCCACCACTTGCCATTTTCATCTTTAGCGTAATACGGTTTTTCTGTGCCAGGCAAAACAATGCATTCAAGAATTTCCTTACCCTCTATAGTATGCTGCTTAATATCTAAACTAACCTCTGGTTTGCAGTAAAATCGCGCTGCTAAATCCAGCATATAATACTCTTCGTCACTTTTGACTCCTGAAACCTTCTGATTGTCTTTTACACCAACAAGCAAAGTACCGCCATTGTGATTGGCAAAAGCTTCCATTGTCTTAGCAATTTTGGAAGCACTAGTAATATTCTGCTTGTAATCCAGCTTATCACCTTCTCCCCTATTCAACAACTCGTAAATTCGCTTTTTCACTTTCCGAAGGTAAATAAAACATAAAAAAACCCAGGTGAATCACCTGGGTTTTAAATGAAAATACACTCAATTTACTTTATAGAAATCGCTTTTAATTTGGCTTTCGCTTTTTTAGGTATCACCAATCCTAAAATTCCATTCTTCAGCTCAGCCTCAATTTTGTCTGCGCTGACATTTTCAGGAAGGTGAAAACTTCTTTTGTACTTCCCACTTCTAAACTCACTTAGGTGGTACTTTTCGTTTTCTTCTTTGTTCTTTTCTACTTTTTCTGCAGTAATAGTCAATTCGTTATTCTGCATATCAATTTTGATATCTTTTTTGTCAAATCCAGCAAAAATCAAATTTATTCTGAAGTCTTTGTCGCTTTCTACTACCTCAGCCGTTGGGGTAACAAATTCTTCTAAAGACCTATTTGTGTCTCTCATCAAGTCTGAAAAAATGCTATCAAATGTTGATGGATAAAAGTTGTTGCTAAATAATGGAGTTCGTGTTTTGAATTTTGTAAGTGTCATTGCTCTATCGTTTTTATTTACTCTCCTTACTTCAACCACTATACCAATTGTCTAAAAGCTCAAATAGGTGACATTGTGTCTTTTTTTACTCAATATATCGACAGAAAGATGTCATTATGTCTTATTTTTTGGCTATAATAAATCTATTTAGACCCAATTGCTCGTTTACCAATACGCTTCTAAATACACTAGACAATTCAAGCAAGAGGTTATTAAATTGACTTTTATGATCTGTGTTTTGCACCACTTTGTTGAACACTAACACTCCAGACGTTGCGAGTCTATTACTCAAGCCTTGAATAAAAGAAGTAGACTCAAAATATGCAGGCACATCTAAGTCTTCGTATATATCACATACAATTAGATCATATGTATCGTCGTTTAACGACACAAATTCCTTCGCATCTTGAATATGATTACCTTGACATTATCCTTTTGCCTACAATAGGCCTTATACCATGTTAAAATGGTGGTATTAGACTCCACACCCAGAATGTCTGCATTCGGATTGGCATCAGTAATTAATTGAGCCACTCCTCCGAACCCAAATCCAAGAATCAAAACCCGATGACGTGTAGACAAATCCAAATCGACTTCTTCAAACAGCCTTCGATATGCGGTTTGAAGATTTCCGTTGGAATAATTCGCATTGCGACTGTTTAAAAGGCGCTTACCTTGAAAAAGGACAAGTTCCAGATAGGCTTCTTGAGATTGATGGGTTACTACCTTTACTGGCCAAATAAATGATGCCAACCATTTTAACCAAAACAAAAAACCCAGGCTGTCGGCCTGGGTTTTTGATTTATTTTTTGATGTATCGACCTTAGTCAATTTTTACAAACTTAGTTGCTCCATTGTGTTTTTCACCAGTTACCTGAATAATGTAATTACCAGCCGACAACTGATTCACGTCCAAGTTTATCGGTTGCTGAATACCATTCACCTGCATAACACGCGACTGCATTACCTGCCCTTGATAATTAAATACCTTAATCGTCAATTCGTCATTTCCGTTAATCGGCATATCAATAGTTACGTTGCTTGACGATGGATTTGGGTATGCACGAAGCTTTAAGTTACTAGCGCTTTTTGTGTTCTTCACGCTTGTAAGCATGCTTGACGATCTCCATATCCCTCGTCCGTGTGTTCCTGCGACCAAAACAGCACCAGTTCTTTTCCCGCTCTTCCATATCTTTTCTTCTACTTGACGCATTTGGAAAACTGGAACAGTTGGCATACTGTCTTTGTTGTACGTCCATGTCGGTGTAGTTGCATTTCCGTTTTGCGCATAGTATACACCAAACTCAGTACCCAAGATAATATGGGCTGGGTTAGAAACGCTAATTTCAGCATCATACACTGGGAAGTTAGGCAAAGCACCTTGGATACTTCTCCAAGTTGGTGCATCGTCTAAAGCATTCTCTGTAATGTATACATGGCTAGAGTTACCATAATTTCCTAAAGTTACGATTACACGGTTTGGATTGTTGTAGTCTACCTCGATGTCTGTCACTGAACGTCCACTTGGCAAATTAGAGTTAATATTTCTGATACTTAAACTATCAGAAATTGTCGCCCCAGATAACATAGCTGTATCCCAAACTGCTGCTTGAATTCCATCTATTCTGCTAAGTGTTCCAGAATTTGTACTAGATACATATAATGACCCACCATCAGGAGAAATTTTCATTGCATGAGGTGTAAATGTAGTTGCTGCCAATTTGAACCATTGCGGGTTAGGCGACAATACCGCCCCATTGGCCATCCATACAGCATTATCCATGGCAAAGAATAATCGATTCGTAGAATCACTCAAATCTTCCCAAAGTTGCATTGGCGTATTGAAAATATTATTCGCTTGTCTTATTGTTCCATCTGTATTCAAAGAAGCCGGATCTCCGCTTCCAGCCAATCTGCTGTCCCAAATTCTTGAAGGAGATCCTCCAGCATTTAATGACCGAATCATCCCTCCATTTTGACTTTCAGCAAAAACGATATCAGGGTTAATTCTTGAGATCTCACATTGAAAACCGTCTCCACCAATAATGTCTTCAGCAGATTGAGGCGTATTGCCATTTCCATCAATAACCATTGAATTGTTATCTTGCGTTCCTCCAATCACGGTACCGTTAATTCCTCCAGCAACGCCATAAAACTGAGTTGTACCATAACCATTATACAAAGTTGTATAATTCGTCATGTCAGCATTTGTTGTCTTACTTACACCTCCATCAGAAGTGATGTACATAATCATTGGGTCTGATTTTGTGTCAAACGTGATTAGGTGCTTATCCGCATGGATTCCAAAAGGATTTGCCTTACTGTCGAAGTTATTTCCAACGATTCTGGCTCCCGTTTCAGGTGTCCATTCTGCAAATTGAATACCACCCATAAAGATTCGCTCTTTTTGTGTAGGGTGAACACCGATACATATATCATAGTAACCTTGTGAGTGAATAGAACTAGGCCCTGTAGATAATGTAGGAACACACCAAGGAGCAAAGAATGAACTCGCGTTACCAATGATTCTATTAAAGTTTTTACCGTTGTCTTTTGACTGGTATACACCAACCAATCCTGAACCCGCAGTTACACGACCAATTGGACCGTTGAATGTTACCGTTCCAACAATTACTACATAGGAATAATCCGGATCTGACTCAGAAACCCCAAGCGCAATTCTTGAAACACCTCCCAAAGGTAGGCCTGCAACAGTACTGTAACTTCCATTTGTAGTAGGGTCTTCAGACCTATATACCGTATTGGTATAAGCCAAAGCATTACCATTTTTATCAATTACAAAATCTCTTGCATTTCCTCCAAGCACTAAAGTCCACTGCGCATCGTTTCCTTCAGTTGATACACGCAGACCGGTATTGGTTGAAGCAAAAACAACATTTTTAGTTGGGTGAGAAACCACCTTATTTACATAAGTAAATCCGCCTGTTGAAGGTATTTTTTCGAACGTTTCTCCATCATCCGTACTTTTATAAATCCCCCCACCTCTGAATCCAGGAGTAAAGGCTTCTTGCCCTCCGCCACCGGTAAAAGACTCTCCAGTACCAAAGTATATCGTTCCGTCAGGTGTTTGACAAATACTTGAAACAGCCATGTCGTCAAACTGATCATTAATTGGATACCAAGACGCCCCCTTGTTTGTCGATTTAAACACTCCACCCATTACGCCACCGGCATACAATACATTATTGTCATTTCGGTCGATAAGGAGCGCTCTAGTTCGTCCACCTCTATTATCCGGGCCAGCAAATGACCATGATAGTGGAAAACTAGCCTTTCCATGGGTTTTTCTAAAATCAGCCAATTCGGCTTTTGCCTGTGCAACATCTTGCGGGTCGACAACACCTGTATACTGGTTAGCTCTAAGGCTATTCATGTATTCTTGTGCACCCATAAATGTCTCCGAATTCGACTGAGTTAATTCACGTGGTTGATACGCCATTTGATTGTCGAGCGAGACAGTTGTAAGCAACCCTGCGATTACAACAACGGCTGCAGCTGCAACACTATAGTAGATATTCTTCTTCATATTACTTATTCAATGCTTTTTTTCTAAATCTATTCAATGCAAATTTATCAGGATTCTAGTTTAAACCAAGACATAATTCACCATGGGAATGTACAATTTGAGCAACGGAAATTAGCCCTGATTGATGACCCACATAAACCCAACAAAAAACGTTGCATTTAGTTTAGGGTTCTGGCCAAAAGCCATTATAGGAAGTCCGCCCGGATAATAATCCATACTTGCCCCAATATTAACGCGTTTAGACACTTGTGTAAACTCGTTCCAAGTGAATGCCACGTTGATTAAGCTCGATGCGCCAGGTCGATATTCGAGTTCCTTCCAACCTTCTCCGTTTTTTGAATAACCAATAATTGGCTCCGCATCTGGCACATTTTGACGAGAATATTTAATGTTTTTTACAGTCTTCTGATCGTTTTCTAAGGTTTCAATTCGCAAATACACCGGTCGTTGAACACCTATTGTCAAACCACCCGACCCTTGAATGTCTACGGCAACATGATTATACTTACGTGGCTGAATCAACCGATATGAAACCCCATACAATCCTCTTACTCTAGCCGTATGGAACAATTTCCCGTAAACAAAAGGCATTTTGTTCTCGGCCTTATGGTTGACTATTTTTGATTCGTTGGTATGTTTAAAGGACCCGAAATCGGCATATACAAAGCGGCTCATATTATGCGATTTGTGGAACTGTTGCTGATAAGCCAAGCCAAGCCCGTTGCTTGTTACCTTTACACCTATTCCATAGGATTTCACCCAATGTTCCGAGGCCTGGGTTTGCCCAAAACAAATAGCACTAGTACAAATGGCCAGCAACCCTAGAAGAAGTTTATGTAAATAACGCTTAAACAATGTCGATTCTTAAGCGTAAAGATACAACTTTGAAAAAAGTTAAACAATACCAATAATGTCAATAACTTCTCGCATTCGATATGACGGCAGTTTGCGCACTACCGCAATACACCTGCCATCCAACAATCAAATCTCAACTGATGCCCCAAAAGACAATCACGGAAACGGTGCGCTTTTCTCTCCCACAGATTTAGCGGCAACGTCTTTAGGAAGTTGTATGTTAACCGTTATGGGTATTGCAGCTCGAGACAGAGACATCCCATTTGAACATATTGAATGTTCTATAACCAAAATAATGGCGTCGGGACCAAGAAGAATATCGGAAATTCATGTCAGGATGGAAGTTGACCAGCAATGGACCACTGACCAAAAAGAAATAATGGAACGCGTTGCTGTCACCTGCCCGGTGGCAAACAGTTTAAATCCCTCAATAAAACAAAATGTGACCTTTAATTATTCGGAATAATCCTAATTGTTCTGGTGATAGTTCTGCTCTAGTTGTCCAAAGTTATTTGGGCAACCTTTATCCCCGCGACGTGAGCCACAAGAAGAAAGCAATCCAATCATCAACAATCCTACACAAACGATACTTAATGCCTTTTTCATATTATCCCTATTTTAGTGAACGCCTTTACATATAATGACTAACGATTCACAACATGATATAGTGCAAAGTAATGAAATAATTGAGTTACTTGAAACACCCGAGGCACAACTATTTTTAAACAAATACATAAACGAACGACCTGAAAATCTGGCACTTACTCATTCAGGCAAGGTCAATTTCAACTTACCCAAACTTACCCAAATCTTACATTTGTATCAGAAAGCACAACAAAAATTGCCAGACTGGGTAACAAACCGTTGTGCATTGAATTCAAAAAGTTACGCCCAAAGCTCGCATTGGGAAATAGCGAAATACAAATCGTCATTGTTTAGCGGAACGACTTTACTTGACTTAACAGCAGGCCTCGGCGTTGATGCCACATATTTTGCAAAATCATTTAAACATGTAACCGCATTAGAGCGCGATTTAGAAACACACCAGTTTGCTAGATACAATCAAAAAAAGTTAGACAGTAAGAACATCGAGTTCATACATGCCGATCTAGACAGTTTCCAATTTGAAACGTCCTACGACATGATTTATCTTGACCCAGATCGCAGGCCAGACGACTCTCGTATTTTAGGTGATTTCGAGTCTTATTCTCCGAATATAATTGAAGGCCATACAAAATGGCTTCAACATACAAATTGTTTGGTCATCAAGTTAAGCCCTATGGTCGACCTTTCTTTGCTTCAACGTACATTCCCTAATGCACGCGCTCTATATGTAATCGGTTACAAAAATGAAGTTAAAGAGGTCCTAATTCATTTGACCAATGAAGTGGTAGATAAAACAGAAATCGTTTCGATAAACATTACCAACTCAGAGGTATGGCGCTACAGTGGAGGATCCATCACGCCAAAAAAAGCTACCAGGGGTCAAGAACCAATACTACTCGAACCTTCAAAACCACTCATAAAGTCTGGACTATCTAATCAGTATTGTGTGGCATTTGGGTTATCACCCATAAAAACAACGGGACTCTATTATATCAGTGATCAGCAAATCGAAAACTTTGATGGACGTCAGTTCAGAATTATTGAGCAATTAGATGCATCCATTAAAGAGATTAAGAAGTCCTTAAAACGTCGCGGAATAAAAGCTATTGAAATCGCACAACGACATTTTCACGATGACGTACGCACCATTCGTGGCAAGCTCAAAATAAAAGAAGGCGGAAATTTATCCCTTCATTTCACTATTGATGATAACGGGAAATCTAAATGTTTTCTAACCGAACGAATTAAAGTGACTTAATGTAGGCCTCGATAGCCGCAGTCATAGACGGCGAATCTGGTGTCGGTGCAGGAATATTATTGGTCAGTTTAGCAGCCAAAATGGCCTTATTTGTTGATGCTCCCCAGCCTGCTATACGGGTATCGTTTTGCTCAAAGTCCGGGAAATTATCGAACAACGACTTTATATCGGCAGGACTAAAAAATGCGATTACATCATAAAACACATTTTCAAGATCACTTAAATCTGCGTTTACTGTTCGATACATAATCGCTTCAGTAAAATTGATTTCGTTTTCGGTTAAAAATGTAGGTATCGATGGTTTTCGTATATCAGAACACACAAACAAATACTTTTCTTTGGGATGAGACTTAACCAACTTTAAAAATTCGGGTTCTCTTCCCTTACCGAAAAACATCTTACGTTTTCTTAAAACGGCATATTTCTGCGTGTACAATGATATTCCTTCATTGACACAGAAGTATTTCATCGTGTTTGGCACTTCAACTTTAAGCTCCTCAACACATCTAAAGAAATTATCTACTGCACTCCTAGAAGTCAATATAATAGCACTATGGTCAAGAATGTTCAATCGCTTTTTACGCAGCTCTTTGGCAGGAACTGATTCCACTTGGATAAAAGGTCTAAAATCAAGTTTTAGCTTATACTTTTCGGCTAAAGCATGATATGCTGTCTTCTTATCCCCAGGATCTGGTTGGGATACTAAAATACTTTTCACTTTCAAGATTCTTAACTCCTAAACACCTAAAGCGATTAATTTACCAATAATCAAAATGGGTGTTATTTCAAGGGCGCAAAGATAGATAATTATATAAATTTTAGCGAATGGAAAGTACCTATAATAAATTGTCGCACATTTGATCAATCGCCAAATAATAAAAACGACCGACAATACCATCAAAATGATCGCAACTATTGCCTTTATAGACTCCACAGGCACGTAGTACCAAACAACAATAATCGGAAAGACAAGTAGGGTAAACGCATACAACATACTTGACAAACCAATCACCATCAGTCTGGCCAGATTATCAGATTGAAGGACAATGCCAACCAAAAAATGCACACAGTATTTGACCGTATATACTAAGCAAATGACAAGGAACAAGAGTAGAAAATAGGTAAACCCACCTTGGACATTTATGGGTAAGACAAAGGGTTGGGTTACAAATAGACCCAGCGCAATAATCAGTGCACTAACAAATACTTGAAAGATAACCGTTGCGTTTACAGACGCCTCCTTGTCAATTTGTTCAAACAGATTAGAGATGTTAGAAAAGGAAGTGCGAAGCGATAAGTTATGTTGATTTAATGCCAGAGCTCTAATAAGTCCAACACACAATAAAATGACTACAGTCAAAATAAACACCCACGGATATTCAACCTTTCGACGTTCTTCGAACACAGGCGGAACTACATCCAAATAATCTAAGTTTTGACTTGACTCTATTAGCTCTTCCTCGACTACCTCAATTTGCTCAATACTATCACTGGTTTGACCTAAAGCGGTAGGAAATTGAAACAACCCGAACACAAAGAACCATACTAAAAATGTATATCGTTTGTTCCATTGGTGCATGGCGCAAAAATAGCTAAACTACAGTCTGCAAATGCTTCTCAATAACTTCTTCGTAGTACGCTTCGTAAATCGGACTTACAGAATCGATGTCGTAAGTCTTGGCGTGATTAACCGCATTTTCTTTGAACTTGTGCAACACCTCATCCGACTGCAACACCTCAATTCCTCGCTTAGCCATTGTCTCAACATCACCAACATCACAAGTAAAGCCAGTAACCCCATCTATATTTACCTCAGGCAGCCCACCTGTGTTACTTGATATCACAGGAACTTGGCATGCCATGGCTTCAAGTGCAGCTAAGCCAAAACTTTCCGTTTCAGAAGGCATTAAAAATAAATCGCCTACCGATAAAATCTCTTCAACAGCATCTTGTTTGCCTAAGAAGGTAATCTTATCGCACATGTTGGAGTTTCGACATTCACGTTCCAAGCGCACTCGTTCAGGACCATCGCCCACCATTAATAAACGAGCTGGTAATTGTTGTTGAATCAAACGAAAAACGCTCAGTACGTCATCTACACGTTTTACCTTTCTAAAATTCGAAGTATGGATAACGATTCGCTCCTTGTTTGGTGCAATCGCTAACTTAAAATGCTCTTTGGGTTGACGTTGAAATCTGCCAAAATAAACGAAATTTGGGATTACGCGAATTTCCTTTTCAAATTGGAATATATTCTTTGTATCCGTTTTCAAACTTTCAGATACCGCTGTTACTCCATCCGATTGATTTAAAGAATAATGGATCACAGGTCCATATGTCGCATCTTTACCAACCAAAGTGATGTCTGTACCGTGAAGTGTAGTAATGATGGGTATTTGAACGCCTTCTTCTCGCAAAACATATTTTGCCATCACAGCTGCCGCAGCATGAGGAATTGCATAATGGACATGTAAGATGTCTAAGTCCGCAGACTTTACAATTTCGACAATTTTACTTGATAAGGCAATCTCATACGGAGGATATTTAAACAAGGGATATTCAGACACATTAACCTCGTGATAGAACAGATTCTCTGCGAAAAAATCTAAGCGTGCAGGTTGATCGTAACTGATAAAATGGACTTTATGTCCTTTTGCACCCATTGATTTTCCTAATTCCGTCGCTACAACCCCGCTTCCCCCATAAGTCGGGTAACAAATGATACCAATATTCATGTAATAATTTTATTCATTTACCAGCGCTTCTTGCAAACGCCTAGGTTCAAATTTTGTCGCCTCAATAGCGATTGCTTTTATATGCTCAGGCGTTGTACCGCAGCATCCACCAACTATGTTAACCAAACCACTTTCAGCAAACTCTCCCACAACCTTTGCCATGTATTCCGGACTCTCATCATACTCGCCCATCTCGTTGGGTAGTCCAGCATTTGGATGAGAACTGACAGCACAAGACGCTACATCACTTAAGTTCTTTAAGAATGGCCTCATGAGCTCGGCTCCCAAAGCACAATTTAATCCAACACTTACGGGGTCCGCGTGTGCAACTGAATTCCAAAATGCCTCAACTGTTTGGCCACTTAAAGTACGTCCACTATTGTCTGTAATCGTACCAGAAATCATTATCGGAATATCAATGCCACGTTCGTCACCAATTTCAAGAATGGCATAAATAGCAGCTTTACAATTTAATGTATCTGTAATGGTTTCGATTAGCAATAAATCAGCTCCTCCATCAAGTAAGCCCTCAGCTTGTTCTTTAAACGCTAGATGCAAATCATCAAAAGTGATTGCACGAAAACCTGGATTGGATACATCCGGCGACATAGATGCCAGTTTAGTGGTTGGTCCTAATGAACCTGCCACGTATCTCGGTTTATCCGGTGTTTGCTTAGAGAACTCATCTGCGGCTGCTCGAGCAATCTGCGCACCGGTTTTATTCATTTCATACGACAAAGCTTCCATGTGGTAGTCTGCCATAGACACCCGATTGGCGTTAAATGTATTTGTCTCGATGATGTCTGCACCAGCAGCAAGAAACTGCTCATGAATTCCTCGGATAATTGCTGGTTGTGTGATATTAAGTAGATCGTTATTACCTTTAATAGCGTAATCATAATGTGCAAAACGATCACCACGGTAGTCATTTTCAGTCAGTTTATGACCCTGAATCATCGTACCCATTGCTCCATCTAGGATGTGAATACGCGATTGAAATAGTCGAAAAAACTCTTGCTTAGATGCCATGTCACAAATGTAAATCGTAAAACCAGTAAAACGCGGTTTTACTTATATAACAATTAAGGCGATTAAAGTTTTGACAAAACTTTAATCATTGTACACCCAAAGCAAAATTGATTGCTTCGAATGATCTAGATAATCACAAATTTTCTCAAGAAACTCAGGCGACAATGTTGGGCATCCTTCACTTCTACAGATACCCACAACGGATTCGGAATTTGGCACGCACGAATGGGCATGCAATACAACGAAGCGGTCAAAAGCATTTGAATTCGTAGCCTCTAAACCATACAACTTATAGGCAGTCCCAAAACTTCCATTGTACTTATACCCAACCTTGTATTTCCCTAACGACGTACAGTTGCTCCCAATTTCGTTGCTAAAACTAGGCACCCTTGACGCATAACTTTGACAATGACCATGTGCTACTAGTCCGGCATGCAAAACACTATCTTTATTTAGGTCTACGACAAAAAACCGCTTTTTCCCAGATCGCAGATTCATATCAGAAAAGAATGCAATGCTTTCATTAAATCCATTCTGCTGGCAATACGCTTTGGCATCTTTTAATTTATTCGCATTAACACTGTACGGATTTTCTACTTCTCGTTTTTGTTCCTCTTTAACCTTAGGTTGATGAGGCGTTTGGCAAGCCATAAAGGCCACAATAGCTGTAAAAAATATAAGACGTATCAAGGACATTAACTATTTAACACCTTGACATTGATATTTAGTATGACCTTAAGTCTTTATCTGAGCACCATTTTGTAATGCATGATTCCAGCCTCTTCAAATTGCTCTCCCTCAGGAACGAAACCGAATCGATTGTACAGATTGCAAGCGGTTATTTGGGAATGCAGATAAACGTTGTCTTTGTCTGGTAAGTCTTCCAATACAGCGGCGACAATTGCCCCTCCGATGCCTTGGTTTCTATTTTCTTTCAATACAGCAAAGCGCTCCAACTTAATCCCATTTGGGGTCCTTCTCCACCGTGCGGTACCCACCGACACGTCATTAACTTTTGCAACAAAATGGACCGATGTTTCCTCAAACTCGTCATACTCTAAAGCAGGATCTACTTCTTGCTCTTCAACAAAAACCGTTTGGCGAATAGCGAAAATGGCATCAAACTGTTTCCCACTCTCTACTTTTTCAACTTGTACATCCATCTTTACAATTTGCTTTGACTAAAATTTAAGATTCATTTCAAAAATAACCCGATTTGATATTATTCGTTCACCTTTCCTTCGACATTCCCAAGCTGAGGTAGGCAAATTGTTTTAAAAAAAAACTAATTTTGCCGACCTTAAAAAGAACGCAACAAAGACAATATAACATGAGTAATTCTGCTATCGAACAACTATTGGGAAGTGAATCTGAGTATTTACTAAATCACGAATCAAAAACGATTTCAAAAGACAGTTTACATTTACCAGGTCCTGACCATATTGACCGTGTTTGGGGGATTTCAAACCGAAACCCACAGGTATTACGAAGCCTAAATCAATTGATCAATAATGGTCGTTTAGGAGGATCAGGCTATGTATCTATCTTACCTGTAGATCAAGGTATTGAGCACTCTGCTGGAGCTAGCTTTGCACCAAACCCTGCGTATTTCGATCCAGAAAACATTGTTAAACTTGCTATTGAAGGTGGTTGTAACGGTGTTGCTTCAACGTTCGGCGTATTGGCAAGTATGTCAAGAAAATATGCCCACAGAATTCCATTTATTGTTAAGCTTAACCATAATGAGTTACTCTCCTACCCGTCTACCTACAACCAAATTATGTTTGGAAGCGTGGATGAGGCATGGAATTTAGGTGCTACTGCTGTAGGCGCAACTATCTATTTTGGATCAGAAGGTTCAGAAAGACAAATCATTGAGGTTGCAGAAGCATTTGAACGAGCACATGAATTAGGCATGGCGACTATATTATGGTGCTACACGCGAAATTCAGGGTTCAAAAAAGACGGAGTTGATTACCACGTGTCTTCTGACTTAACGTCTCAAGCAAACCACTTGGGTGTTACCATTCAAGCAGACATCATCAAACAGAAATTACCTGAGAACAATGGTGGGTACACAGCCATCGGATTTGGCAAAACACACGACAAAGTATACACTGAGTTGAGTTCTGACCACCCTATCGACCTTTGCCGTTACCAAGTTGCCAACTGCTACATGGGACGCGCTGGTCTTATTAACTCTGGAGGAGCATCAGGAAGCCACGATATGTCTGACGCTGTAAAAACAGCAGTCATCAATAAAAGAGCCGGGGGATGTGGTTTAATCTTAGGTCGTAAAGCATTCCAACGCCCAATGAATGAGGGTATTGAACTTCTAAACAAGGTGCAAGACGTTTATTTGGATAAAGGGGTTACCATTGCATAAACCTTGTCACGACAACTTCGTGATATTTATTTAAATTTGATTTAATATGAGTTGGTTTAAGCGCGTAAAAGACGGGATTTTAACAAAAACCCAAGACAAAAAGTCTACACCAGATGGCTTGTGGGTTAAGTGTCCTGAGTGCCAAACTCCACATGCAAGCAAAGACTTTGCAATGGAAATGTGGGTCTGTAAAGACTGTGGTAATCACACAAGAATCGGTTCCGATGAATACTTCGAAATATTCTTTGACAACGGTAAGTTTCAAGAATTAGATGCCAACATCACCTCTGGAGATCCTTTAAAGTTTGTTGACAAGAAGGACTACCCAACCCGAATTGAAGCTGCACAAAAAAAGACCCAACTCAAGGATGCCGTGAGAACTGGTGTCGGCAAGGTGAATGGCTTAAAAATGGTGATTTCATGCATGGACTTTAGCTTCATTGGAGGGTCTATGGGATCTGTAGTAGGAGAAAAAATTGGTCGCGCAATTGATGCCGCTAGAAAACAGAAGATCCCACTCATGATTATTTCAAAAAGTGGTGGAGCGCGAATGATGGAGGCAGCATTTAGTTTGATGCAAATGGCTAAAACAAGCGCCAAACTTGCTTTGCTAAACCAAGATGGTATCCCATTTATTTCCTATTTAACTGATCCAACAACGGGAGGGGTAACCGCTTCTTTCGCCATGTTAGGCGACTTCAACATCGCAGAGCCAAATGCCTTAATTGGGTTTGCAGGACCTCGAATTGTAAAAGAAACGATTGGCAAGGACCTTCCTACAGGCTTTCAACGTAGCGAATTTCTTCAGGAGCATGGATTTGTTGACTTCATTGTTGAACGCAAAAATGCTAAAGATCAAATACATACAGTACTTTCTCTAATCTGTGACAAAAAACCACGTGTTAAAGCAGAAACAGCAAAGTCGTCTTAGACGTAAATAATTCCGAAGAAACCATCAAAATCCGTTAGAAAATTATTAATTCGCAATAAAAAGAATATGAATTTACCAGCAGACTTAAAATACACGAAAGACCACGAATGGGTTAAGCTAGAAGGTGACGTTGCAACTATTGGTGTTACCGATTTTGCACAGGGTGAACTAGGCGATGTCGTTTTTGTTGAAATAGAAACTGAAGGAGAAACTTTAGACGCTGAAGATACTTTCGGTACGGTAGAAGCAGTTAAGACTGTTTCTGATTTATACATGCCAGTGGCTGGTGAGGTTGTTGAAATAAACACTGGATTAGAAGATGCTCCTGAAAATGTAAACAATGACCCATATGGTGACGGTTGGATGATTAAAATTCGTGTAAACGATACTGCAGATGTCGCTGCATTAATGGACGTAGACGCCTACAAAGCGGCTATCGGACAATAGTGATCAAAGCCTTTCGTATTACCCTCGCTCTAGCGGTTGTAATATTAATTCTAAGCGTAGTATCGGTCCCCAAACTTCCTGAAATTAAAGTCAGGGCGGTAGACAAGTGGGGACATCTTTTGGCCTACATGTCACTATCTTTTGTTCTGTTTGTTGAACTAGCAAAAAAATACCATTGGTCAAATACTTATAGACGTTGGTTAATTCCGTCAATAACCATTTGCATTATTTACGGCATCCTTATGGAGCTTTTGCAAGCAACGCCTTTGTTTGATAGGCATTTCGAGTTTGCCGACATGGCTGCCAATTCCATTGGTGTTAGCCTAGGGTTCGTGTTATTTATCGGGACGTCGGCTTGGATTAAAAAATTATATATCAAATAATCTGATTTTATCGTTTACCTTTTATTCAACAGGTATATATATCCATGATAATTCATAAATTTGGAACTTTAAATCTTTGTAAAACATGGAAATTAAAAAACTAAGGAACATTGACGTCAAGTATAAAAGAGGACTCTTCTTTTTAATTGGTATGACTATTTCTTTGGGATTTGCGTATGGCTTAATGCAATACAAAAAATATGACCCAATCGTAGTGGAAGATCTTGATCAAGTGTACGATGAAGACATGGTACAACAAGAACAGACACAACAACAGGAAGAGAAACCACCTCCGCCAGAAAAACCTCAAGATCCCGTGATTGAAGTTGTGGAAGATGAGGTTAAAATTGATGACACTCCTGATATCAGTATTGAAACAGACGACGACGAGGCGTTCGGAGAACTTGATTTCGACGATGGTCCTGAAGACACCGATGAGGTATTCAAATGGTTCCAAGTGCAAGAAAAGGCAACATTCCCTGGTGGATTAGCGGCAATGGATGTTTTCATTAAAGAAAACATGGAAATCCCTGAAATTGCTTACGAAGAAGCTGAAAATGGAACCGTGGTTGTATCATTTACTGTTGAAAAAGACGGTAAATTGTCAAACATTCATGTCACCTCTACAAGAAAAATTGGATACGGTGTTGAAGAAGCAGCTATAGCTGTAATTAAGAAAATGCCAAGATGGAAACCTGCTTTGCAACGTGATAAGCCTGCACGTATGGCATTCCAAAAACCAATCAGACTTAGCTTTAACTAGCAGCTAAAAAGAATTTACAAAAAAGCCTCATTGATATCACTGAGGCTTTTTTTATAGTTGTATTGTTCGTTTACGACATCAATTGGGACTCAATTGACGTATCATAGATTCCTTTGTACTCTTCAATACTTCCAAAGTCCTCATCGTTGATACAAATTCTATTGCCGCTTACGGCACCTAATACTCTGTAGTGTTGCTCTTCCCCTTTCAAAAATGCTTCAAACACTTCGGCTTGAGACTCCTCGACAGTAACAACAACTCTACTTTGTGCTTCACCAAATAGATACGCGTCCTTTCTTTCCTCAATGTTTGTTCTGACATCAACGCCCAACCCAGAAGCCATTGACGATTCCAGTAACGAAATAAATAGTCCTCCTTCTGAGATATCGTGACAACTTTTCACAACGCCATTCTCAATAGCTTTTGTTACCGTTGCTTGAACCAAGTATTCTTCGTCCAAATCGAAATATGGGCAAGGCGAATGAGACACTTTGTGATACTTTGCTAGATACTGTGACGAACCTATATCCACGATTTCCTTACCAAGAAGGAAGATCACATCACCTTCGTCTTTAAAACCAAGGGTCGTAATGTGCTCAGGCTTTTCAACTAATCCAACCATACCAATTGTAGGTGTAGGATACACAGCAGTTCCGTCAGAGCTTTGGTTATAAAAGCTAACATTACCTCCCGTTACTGGTGTTCCAAACTTTAGGCAGGCTGCTTTCATTCCAAGTATGGCATTCTTAAACTGCCAATACACGCCTTTATCGTAAGGATTACCAAAGTTTAAGCAGTTTGTCACTGCACTTGGCTTACCTCCACTACACACAATATTTCTTGCTGCTTCACTCACGGCGATTGCTGTTCCTACTTCAGGGTCGGAATACACATATCTACTGTTACAATCTACGGTGAGCGCTAAGGATCTATCTGTCCCCTTGATTTGGACTATAGCCGCATCACTGGATTGATTGGTACTTTGATTAACCGTACCCACCATGCTGTCGTATTGTTTATATACCCATTGTTTAGAAGCAATGTTTGGCAATCCTGTCAAGAACCTTCCAATCTCTTGGATGTTACTTGGCTCTGGGATATCATCTATAGAAAATGATTTTATCTTTTCAGTATAAGCCGGCTCTTCCCACTCTCTTTCATAAACAGGAGCACCTCCACCTAACACCAAACTTTCTGCAGGGACATCACAGGTAACTTCCCCGTCTTTCACATATTTAATCCTTCCAGATTCATTGACTTCCCCGATCTGAGCAAAGGTTAGGTCCCACTTCTCTAATATCACCTCAACTTCCTTTTCGTGCCCTTTTTTAATAATGGCAAGCATTCGCTCTTGACTTTCGCTTAAGAGGATTTCCCAATCCTTCATATCCTGCTGACGCAACGGAACTTTATCTAAATCGATGGTCATACCCGTTTCACTTTTTGCGCTCATTTCGCAAGTAGAGCATGTAATCCCTGCAGCACCCATGTCTTGTAATCCCACAATTGCATCGGTTTCTAACAACTCCATTGTGGCTTCAAGTATCAACTTTTCCCAAAAAGGATCACCAACCTGAACAGCAGGCAAATCGTCCATGGCGTCTTCACCAATGTCTTTACTTGCAAATGCTGCTCCAGCAATACCATCTTTACCAGTCGATGAACCAAAAATATAAACAGGGTTTCCGTTTCCTTCTGCAATGGCACTTACCGTTTTGCCTACTTCGACAATTCCGACACTCATTGCATTCACCAAAATATTGGTCTCATAACAGTCGTCGAAATACACTTCACCACCCACGGTAGGAATGCCAAATGAATTGCCATAATCGCCAATTCCTTTAACAACACCTTTGGTTAACCACTTTGTACGGTCGGTATTGATGTTTCCAAAACGAAGTGAATTTAACTGTGCTATTGGTCGTGCGCCCATTGAGAAGATATCGCGATTGATACCCCCTACTCCAGTTGCCGCGCCTTGATAAGGTTCTATGGCAGATGGGTGATTGTGACTTTCTATCTTAAAACAACAAGCCAAACCTTCTCCAATATCAACCAAGCCGGCATTTTCTTCTCCAGCTTCGGCTAGCATCATAGGTCCTTCTTTAGGAAGTTTCTTTAACCAAGTGATGGAATTTTTGTAGGAACAATGTTCACTCCACATAACAGAATAGACGCTCAATTCTGTAAAATTGGGTGTGCGCCCTAAGATTTGTTTTATGTGATCGAATTCCTCTGCTCGTAAGCCTAGTTCAATGGCTGTGTCTACAGTTACTTCTTGCATGTTTGCTGATTGTTTTGCGTCGCAAAATTAACTATTGCGGCAACAAAAAAAGAGTCTAGGCTATGATTTGGGGAAAACATTTTAGTGACCGTGAATCCGCCTTAAAAAAGTGATAAAATTTCATCTTGTTTTTAACAATTGGTTGAAACTATCTTTGCCGTCCTTTAAAAGAACAAGGCAATGATTATAGGAGTACCTAAAGAGATTAAAAACAACGAGAACAGAGTAGCGCTAACACCAGCAGGTGTTAGAGAAATGGTTAAAAGAAACCACACCGTTTATGTTCAATCAACTGCAGGAAATGGCAGTGGATTTACCGATGAAGAATACATTGAAGCAGGCGCAAGCATCCTTCCAACTATTGAGGAAACCTACGCAATTGCAGAAATGATTATGAAGGTTAAAGAACCTATCGAATCTGAATATGCGTTAATCAAGAAAGACCAACTTGTTTTCACTTACTTCCACTTTGCAAGTTATAAGCCGTTAACGCATGCAATGATTGATAGCGGAAGTATTTGTTTAGCCTACGAAACTGTTGAAAAAGCAGATAGAAGTCTTCCGTTACTTGTTCCTATGAGTGAAGTTGCCGGCAGGATGGCAACACAAGAGGGGGCAAAATATCTTGAGAAGCCAATGGGTGGAAGAGGCATCCTATTAGGAGGTGTTCCAGGCGTTCAACCTGCCAAAGTACTTGTACTTGGTGGAGGTGTAGTTGGAACTCAGGCGGCTAAAATGGCTGCAGGATTAGGTGCTGACGTAACCATAATGGATATAAGTCTTCCGAGGTTACGCTACCTGGATGACGTGATGCCAGCAAATGTTGGAACAATGATGTCGAACGAGCATAACATCATGAAGCTAATTCAAACGCATGACTTAATCATTGGTGCTGTTTTAATCCCTGGTGCAAAGGCTCCACACCTTATTACAAGAGACATGCTAAAAACAATGAGACCAGGAACGGTACTTGTTGATGTAGCAGTTGACCAAGGTGGTTGCATAGAAACGTGTAAACCAACAACGCACCAAGACCCAACATTTTTTATCGACGACGTTTTGCATTATTGCGTTGCGAATATGCCAGGAGCGGTGCCTTACACATCGACATTGGCTCTAACCAACGCAACTTTGCCGTATGCCATTCAATTGGCCAATAAAGGCTGGAAGCAAGCTTGCAAAGACAACAGCGAGCTCAAACTAGGACTTAACATCATTGAAGGGAAGGTTTGTTACCAAGGCGTTGCAGAAGCATTTGACCTTGACTACACTCCTGTTGACGAGTTCCTAAAATAGTCTTTCCGTTTTTGGATTTAAATTATAAAAGATACGGCGACTCTGGCGAGTACGTTGTGATTGTTCACGGTTTATTCGGGATGCTGGATAATTGGCACAATATGGCCAAGAAGCTTTCTGAACATTTCCAAGTCTTATCTATTGATGTGCGTAACCACGGTAGTTCGCCACATCATGAAGACATGTCTTATGAGGCGATGTGCGAAGACATTCATGGCCTACTAGACTCCCTAGAAATTTCTTCGGCTCATTTCATCGGTCACTCGATGGGTGGCAAGGCTGTGATGAAATTGGCCGATCTATTCCCAGAAATCATCCATAAACTTTGTGTTGTTGATATCGCTCCAAAGCGCTACAAACCAGGACATACTGAGATTTTTGAGGCCATGCTAACATTACCAGTATCTGAATTATCATCGAGGTCTGAAGCCGAAGAAAAAATTGCCGTTAAAATAAAGGATAAAGGCGTTCGGTTATTTATCCTTAAGAATTTAGATCGAAACAAAGAAGGTGGATATCGTTGGAAAATTGGATTGACACATATTCATAATAATTATGATACCATAATTGGTGGTATCACTTTATCGTGGCCTTTCTCTAACGATACGCTTTTTGTAAGAGGTGAAAAATCTCAGTACGTCACTGAGCAAGACGAAGTGGACATTGTAGACCTTTTCCCAAATGCTACATTCGAAACAATCCCGGATGCTGGTCATTGGGTGCATGCCGACAGCCCTGAATTATTTTATCAAACGCTGATTCGATTTCTCCTGTAACTTTGGGTATTGCATTTGCCTAAATTAATTGCCTTTTCTTCATAGGTTTTCATAGATTTGATTCCATTTTAATAAAGCGGTCTCATCATCATGGCGAAATCATCAAAAAAGAAAATCTCTACGCCTTCTGCACCTTGTTCGGTCATTATTACTGGAATTAATTCTGAGGAATTAAAATCATCTGTAACAGAAGCACTAAACGGGATTCAAAGTAAAATCTCCAATGCGTCTGTGTTAATGAGTGGTACTGCCGCAACTGCTTACAATGATTTGTCAGGAATTATCGAAGCCGGAGAAAGTTCAGAGATTGTGATTTGTCCAGAATCAGCCATCACTTTGCTACCAGCTGCGATTCAAGGTTTACGTCAGAACAAACCAAGACCCGGAAATGTCTTGCTACCTGACTTTGCTCAGGGAAAAAACAAGCGTTCATTATTACAACTGTTAGGAAACTTTTGGTCTAAATTATTTGGAATCGTTGAGGTAAATGGTGTTGAGAGTGGCATTGTCATTCTACATAAAACAGACATTGTTAGCCGCAAGCTATTCTCAAATGCCGAATCAATACTGGACAAAAGTGGTTACAAACTATCCAATTGGGCCGTTTTAAACGGGATGACGGCATCTGCAACCAGCTTACCTAATACAACTGCAAAAGACGTGTCTCATTCCTACGCAAAATCTGTATTGTCGAGCATTGGCAGCCGCTGGAACTGGTTTGTTTCTAGTCCTCTGAAGGAGATATCTTTAGGAAACCTTAAGCAAGGAAATTCGAGCACTTATCGGCTACTTTTTAGTGCATTGTGTTTGTTTAGCTTGGTGCTACTCCCAATGATCAGTTTCGATTTTGGCACAACTTGGGACGAACCAGAAGACAGAAAATACTTCACTGAGGTTATTTCATATTTCCAGACTGGCGGAGAAGATACAAGAGCGTTAGATGAAAGTAGAAAACTACATGACCACTTAGTCAATTACGGCCCCTTTGTAAATCTAACGTGTGCCTTTGTAGAAGAATACCTTTCACCGTTTGACACTTACGAAACCCGGCACTTGGTATTGAGCGTATTCGCACTTGTTGGTTTATTATTTACAGGTTTACTCGCTAGAAAAATTGGCACTTGGCGAACAGGCGTTATCGCCATTATTATATTGCTGGTCACACCAGCATTCTTAGGCCACTCGGCCAATAATCAAAAAGACTTACCCTTTCTTGCATTTTACATCGCGAGTATCTTCTATATCATAAGGTTTGTACAAGAATTACCCAAAGTCAGAATCAAAACTTTGATAATGGCCGGATTGACCATGGGCATATTGTTTAGCATCCGAGCTGGAGGACTTATTGTCTTTGCTTACCTCATATTGTTTGCAGGACTCAGATTTTTATGGGCGATTAAACAAAAAGAAAAAAACATTGGCGTTCAGTTTAGAAAGTACATTTTGAACGGCTTTTTTGTCATGGGACTGGCCTATTTTATTGGCGTCATTCTTTGGCCAGCTGCGCTACAAGACCCTTTCGGACATCCACTTGAAGCCCTAAGTAATTTCGAGAAATTTAGCTTGGTACACGTATACGAAATTTTCGAAGGTGCCCGCTATTACATGAAAGATTATCCGTGGTACTATGCCCCGAAAATGATGATGATCACGCTGCCACTCTTTGTACTTATTGGGTTGGTCATGCTCATCGTTGGGTTTAAATGGCAGCGCAAACATTTTAATGCTGTTATTCTTTCTATCGTGGGTTTCACTTTGGTATTCCCATTAGGGTATATCATTTACAAAGAATCTGCTTTGTACAATTCCTGGAGACATGTCCTTTTTGTTTTACCAAGTGTCGTTATTCTCTCGGCGGTTGGATGGGATTCTATCATGCACGTAAAGCAAAAAATGGTTCAGCTTGCCACTCCAATCGTCTTACTTGCACTTGTTGCTATAACGAGCGTTTGGGTGATACAAAACCACCCCTATGAGTACATGTACTATAACCAACTGGCAGGTGGTGTTGAAGGAGCGTACGGAAATTACGAATTAGACTACTGGTGTCAAACCCCTAAACAGGCCATTAAATGGATTCATGAAAATGAAGATTTGCCACAAGGGAAAACCAAAATCATATCGAATAATGAGTTGTTTAGTATCCAATACTATTCAGACAAATACCAAGAAGGCGGTGAAGAATTACGTGAATATAGCCGGCAACTAGAAGTGCTAAACGACGAAATAGATCGCCTTAATCATTACAAAAAAGAAAACATTCTCACCGAAGCGGAGCACAAGTCAGAAGTAGATTTATTGGTCCTTGAACGCAACCCGTTAAAAGTTATGGTTGACTCCTTACGAAAAGCGAGCATCCTCTGGAGTCGTGAATTAAATTGGAATAAAGACGATTGGGATTATGCAATTTGGACAAATCGAACTGTATCCCCAACGGCTTTGCGCAAAGGTTATTTTCCACCAAAAGGGACGATTCACGAAATTAAGGTTGATGGCGTGACGGTATGTGCGGTAGTTAAACGTGAGAACAAAAACATCTATCTAGCGAATCAGAAACTTAAAACTAGAAATTACGCTGAGGCAGAGGCATTACTTGAAAACTATATTGAATATGACCCTTTAGAGGAAGAAGCGTATCGCACATTAGGGTATACACATCTTATACAAGGTAGAAATGAACAGGCCATCGATTGGTGCATGAAGAGTTTAGAAATTTGTCCTGAAAGTTACTTCAGCCACCATTTCATCGGAATTGCATATTTGCAACCTGTTCAGATGCAAAAAGCGGGCATAAATAAAAACGCAAACTTAGATTCGGCCGATAAGCATTTCAAGTTGTCGGCTAAATACAAGCCAAACTTCAGCTCTTCGTACGACGGTCAAGGCGATGTGGCGATGGCTAGAGGGAATACGCAGCAGGCTCTTAAGATGTACAAACTGGCTTTACAGTATGGAGGGAACAACCCTCAGTTCTTCTTTAAAGCCGGAAACGCTTATCTGCAGCTTAACGACCTCAATAATGCAGGCAACTACTTCAACGCAGCTATTCAAGCCAATAAAAACTTTGCTCAAGCATATTATGGCATGTATCAAGTATATCTAAAAGCGGGCAACGAGGCGGAAGCAAACAAATATTTGCAACAGTATCAGCAAACAATAGGCAGATAGCGTATGTTAATTATTTGGCTGAAGCCAAATAATGACACACATATAATTTTTGTTCGCTAAAGATTCCCGATTTTTGGAATATACGGAAGAACATAATTGTCTTACGTATAGCTTTACCTTGAAACGAGTAGTCTTCTTCACAATAACTTATCTGACTTGTCTTGCTGCAAGTGCAACCCATATTGTGGGTGGTGATTTTTATTATGAACAAACTGCCAACGGTTCATATGACGTTACACTCAAGTTGTACATGGACTGTGAAAACGGGAGTCCACGTGCCATTTCAGATGATGCAATCGCTTATGTTAGCATTTGGAACGCAACCAACAATGCCTTAATTCGAACAGAAACTTTTTCTCGCACAGGTCCCAAATATTTAGACAAAGTGCACTATAAGTGCCTTATCCCGCCTAAAGATGTATGTGTCTCGGAATATGTGTATACCAGAACCGTTACCATCAATCCAGGTAAAGACGGCGTCATTTTAGCATTCCAGCGTTGCTGTCGCAACAACAGTATTAATAACATCATTTCACCAGAAAGTACTGGTGCAACATATTGGGTAAAGATTCCAGGAACGGACTTAGTTTCAAAGAATTCGAGTGCCATTTTCAAAGAACTTCCACCCAACTATTTGTGTACGGATGCGCCTTTAAAGTTTGACCACTCAGCTACCGACGCAGATGGTGACTCTTTGGTTTATGAATTATACCAACCGTATAAAGGAGCAGCAAGAGACCAACCGCGTCCAAATGGAAATGCGCCAATTGGTGGCTCTGGTGGTTTTTTTAAGGCTCCTCCATTTAACAACGTCATCTGGGGAAATGCCTACAATACGTACAATCAAGTTTCTGGAGATCCTAAAATGGAGATTAACAGAAAAACAGGTGAGCTCACCTTGACACCCAACCTAGTTGGACAATATGTTATTGGAATTAAAGTATTGGAATATCGAGACGGAGAACTTATCGGAGAAACTTTACGTGATTACCAATTTAACGTTAGGAACTGTCAAACCACCTTGGTTAGTAACTTCCAAATTAGCGCTGGTTCTTCAGCATTGGTTTATTCCTGTACAGACACAGTAGACTTCGTGAATAAAAGTCAAAAAGCCGAACATTATTTCTGGACTTTTGGCGACCCTACTACAACCCAGGACACCTCTTCTGAGACAAATCCACGATGGGTTTATCCAGGCAATGGTGAGTATTTAGTAACCCTGAAGGCATGGAACGAAGTATGTGAAGACGACTATAAGTTTATCGTTCGTATCAAATCGAATATTCAAGTTGAGCTAGGCCCAGACTTGTTCTTTTGTGAGGAAGTTGATCGCTTTATTTCACCCCGCGTTTTCGATGCAACAAAGATTTCTTGGAATACGGGTCAATTTGCGACGTCAATTCGTGCTCAAGACACAGGTAAATATATCGCAACTGTTTTTTACGGGGCCTGTTCTGGAAGTGATTCAGTAAGTCTTTTTGTAGACCCAGTTGAAATGGATCTTACCTTAGACAGTTTGTTTTGCACGGAAGAAGAAGTTGACCTAACCTTAGATGCGGGCATTTCTGGTCCGGATATTACATACCGGTGGAGTACAGGATTTTCCGATACGTCCAGAACGCTGTATGTAGACAAACCCGGAAACTATTGGGTACGTGTAATGAACAAACATTGTCGTGCTATAGACTCAACTAAAATTACCATCGCCAAACCTGAAATTGGCGACTATTTTTTTGTGTGCAACGAGTTTCAAAAAGAAATAGACCCGGGAGAATACAAAGGAGCCTCATACTTATGGAGTAATGGCGCAACTACTCGAAACGCTATAATCACTACGCCTGGTGAGCATTGGGTGCGTATTACATATAAACACTGTGTCACAAGCGACACCATATTCATTGAAAACCCAGTCATAAACCTTGAACTTGGCGCTGATTCTAATTACTGCGATGACCTATATCGAACGTTTAACGCTCCGCAGGGTATGGCATCCTATTTATGGCATGATGGATCGACCGACCCGACTTTCAGCACCACCGAACCAGGAACCTTTTTTGTTTATGTGGTTGACACCAACGGATGCGACAAATCCGATACTATACGCTTAACAAAAACCAACTCGCCGCAATTTAATATTGGGCCAGACACAACGCTTTGTTTACGCAGTTTTATCTCTTATGGCGTTCCCGATGAATATGCCATTTATGAATGGAATACAGGTGAAAACGGCCCTCGTGTTGAGGCTTCTGATTCAGGATATTACATCTTAAAGGTTATTGATGCCTTTGGTTGCAGCGGATATGACACTGCGCAAGTGAATGTCGATCCAAATGCACTCCCCAATGTCCTGCACATCCCCAATGCCTTTAGTCCAAATGACGACGGATTAAATGAATTGTTTCCGTTTAAAGACCTTATCCCTCAACCCGAATATGCAGTAAAGGTGTACAACCTTTGGGGTGAAAAGATTTTCGATTCGGAGGAGTCTGGAACGCAGTCTTGGGACGCTATGTACAAGGGCAAAAAAGTAGAAGCCGACACCTACATTTATACGGTGCGCTATCGTTCGTGCGATGGTCAACAAAAAAAGGTCAAAGGCTCGGTCAACGTCTGGGAATAAGCGTTATTGAATCAATTTTTCTTATACTTTTGTTTTTTAACCTAAAATAAAAGCCGCATGCCTATTCGAATGGTGGATGACCCACAAAATCCGAAACGTAATCAAAATACAAATTCACGAAGAGGAGGATTGCCAAAGATTCTATTGCTGTTGATTCCACAGTTGTTAAAATTCTTGGTCAAAAAACCCAAGGTTCTCATACCACTTCTTTTGATTGTTGGTGGACTTTACTTCTTCACTGACATCTTTAAAGGTGGTGGCCCAGTGGTTAGCCCAGATAGTGAAGAATATTCTGAATTATCAACTGGTTTAAACATGAGCCAGGAGATGTATGATAAAAGCAATATTTACGAGCCACTAGTTGCTGGTTATAAAAATAAACTCCCTAGCCGTGTCAGCTTAGAAAAATATTGCCCACCAAGGTTGAATCAAGGCGCACAAGGGTCTTGTGTTGGTTGGAGTAGCTCGTATGCTGCGCGAACAATTCAACAAAGTGTTGCCACAGGCAAGTCGCCGAAGGAGGTCGCTTTTAGCCCATCTTCGTTGTACAATCAAATCAAATTACCGAACTGTCAAGGCGCTTATATCCACGACGCGATGGAGGTTATGCAGAAACGCGGTGTACTTCCATTCAACGAGTTTAAGTACAATCAGTACGATTGTGAAAGAACGCCGTCTAATTCTCAAATGTCTGTAGCTTCTCAGTATCGAACACGTGGGTTTGAACGCTTATGGGAAAACCAAGGTGGAACAGACATACTTGCGATTAAACAGAACATTGCCCAAGGAGCGCCAGTTGTTGTAGGCATGCTAGTTGGAGGCAGCTTTATGAACGCGATGCAAGGTCGTAAGCTATGGAAACCAACTGCTTCAGACAGGCGTATGCAAGGATTTGGCGGTCATGCGATGTGCGTTATGGGCTACGATGACAACCTCAAAGGAGGTGCGCTGCAAATCATGAACAGTTGGGGCGAAAAATGGGGTGACAGGGGTTTTTGCTGGATAACTTATAGCGATTTTGAATATTTCACGAAAGAAGCTTATGGTTTGCATCCAATGGGTATTGCCAAAAACCAAGACCCAACTAAACTTTCCATAGACTTTGGATTGGTTGACAACCAGTCTATGAAAAACATCGCCTTAACCCAGGTTGGCGCAAACGTATTTCGGTCTAATCAAGCCGTCAGTGTAGGAACACGATTTAAAATTGAGGTAACCAACTCCATTGAATGTTACACCTATGTTTTGGGTGAAGAAACGGATGGAAGCAGCTATGTGCTTTTCCCATATACCGATAAACACTCCCCGTACTGTGGTATTACTGGAACAAGATTGTTTCCTCGAACACAATCACTGATGGCAGATGAATTGGGAAACATAGACCGCATGGCCGTTGTAATTAGCAAGGTACCGATAGATGTTAAGGCATTGAACCAAGCCATGAATTCTGCTCCTGGCAGCTACGATCAAAAACTAAATGCGGTAATGACTCAGTATAACGTTCCGAACGTGGCATTTAAAAGTGGTGATGTCATCCACTTCGACGCTGAAGTTAAAGACAAGAAAACAGTATCAATGGTTATTGAACTGCAAAAACGCTAATGCCAAAAAAGAACTCACTTGGTGCAGTGCTATTTGTCATTGGCCTGTTCCTTTCTGGTAGTCTGTATCTAACAATCTGGATGATTTCACCTTCCGGTCTGTTTGATGAGGTTACTATTCAATTACACGACACCTACCTAACACTACATCCCCTATTTATCCTTGCAGGTGTGTTCTCTGTTTTGTCCAATTTGTTTTTAATTGGATTACAGCTGACCAAACGTTTTAAATACATCAATTGGAATTTGGGTCACATCTTTTGCCTAAGCACTTTGGGTGGTTTTGTCATTTATGGCCTTGAAGTATTGCGGTTTGGATTCACGTTTTTTGGTCGACGTCTGGACCTTCCAAATCAAGAATGGACTTTAAACCATAACATCACGTATACAGCTGGTCGATGGGAAAAACTATTGCAGAAGGTACCTGAAGCGGCGGTTGTTGCAGTAACTGCCTTTATTCTGGTGCTTGTCGTGCGTTCGTTAGTTATAAAACGGCGCAACAAATCCTTGAATTGATCTTATTTCAGAAGGTTCAGCTTACGCATTAACGTTTGACGATTGTTACGGCTAATTGGAATTAATTTACCGTTAATTACTAATGAAGAATCATCAATATCACGAATCCAATTTACATTAACAATATAGGATCTATGCACTCTAACAAAAGCTTCGTTACCTATTTTTTCTTCAATTGCCGCTAATGTTGTTTTCACAACATACCGCTTACCGTTTACTTGAAATCCTGCATAATCGCCAAGGGCTTCAATCCACTCAATGGATTCCAGTTTCAAGTTGACGAGCTTGGAGTCGACTTTCACAAAAATGGAATCTACTTTATTCGTTGGCTGACTTTCATGAACACGGTCAAACTTTTCAAGAGCACCAAGAACAGCCTTTAATGTCACTGGTTTTAATATAAAGTCGACCGCTTCAATTTCAAAAGCGCCAAAAGCAAAGTCCTTCTTACTGGTAGTTATAATGATCTTAGGAGGAGTCTTCAGCGTTTTCACAAATTCAATCCCAGAAATCTCTGGCATTTCGACGTCTAAGAAAATCAAGTCTATTGCATCAAAATCTACTTGGTTTTTTGCTTCAAGAGGGTTCTCAAAATGGCCAACGCAATTTAGCCTATCGATCTTCGAAATGATTTGTACTATCGATTTGGCTGCAAGTTCATCATCCTCAAGTACTAAACAACTTATTTCCACATGACAAAAATAGCGTAAATCTATTTGCCATTTACCGATGCAATTGATCCGTTCAACTTCGATGACTTGCCAATAGTCTAATCTTTAGAAATCATCGTAGGTCTCAACTCACCTTTTTAGTGTAATAATAAAAATTATGCTCAACCTACTCTCTAAAAAAATTTATGTTGTCGACGATGATGAACTTGTGTTAAAGTCGATAAAACGCAAACTCGCCAACTATGGTTTTACCGACATTACAACGTTTGATAATGGGTATGATTGTGTAGAGCATCTTAACAACAAACCATTTCTTATTCTATTAGACTATCAGATGGAAAATTTCAATGGACATGATGTTCCTAGAAAAATTAAAAGATACAATCCAAATATCCATGAAATTATGCTTTCTAGTCAGCGTGATGTAGCAAATGCAGTAAAAATCCTAAAACATGGAGCTTTTGACTACATAACCAAAGGCAAAAGTGACTTAAATTAATTGGCAATGAACCAAGTCAACTTGCAGAAACTGCGTTTTCTCGAGTTACCGCAGTTTTGGGCATTTTCATCCTACCTGTGTTGGATTCCGTTCGGGTATATTGGGGTAGAATCACATCAGGTTACTCACCATTTAGAGCAGACAAATCACACATGCATCATTTGGTAATAGGTCTTAACATTAGTCATAAAGGGCTTCATTTATCATCGTGCTTAGTGCCCTGACATGCATGTTACTAGTGGGTTATGGCCTTGCCTTCATCAACTTTACTGCTATTTTGCTCCTCGTTATATTTATTCTAATAACAATAAGTCAAATTCTTTTAGCCATTCACAGATTAAACGAATGGCAGATTAGAATTAAAAATTTGGAATATCGAGACTAGGTAAGGTATGTTTCTAAATCCCTTAATGCCGATACAATCTGTTTCTCTATTTTGATGTATAGCTCATCAACTTTCACCTTATCGAAGTCATTTTCATCCATGTCTTCTAAGGCATCTGTACGTCTTCAGCGAAAGTTGAACTTTTTGAGTGAAAAACTAAGAGAGAGTTCATGCTAATTTAGTTTAAATTTCTGATACTGTTTTTTACGAGCCTTAAGTGTCCTGATTTTGGTCTTTTTC
>CAJQIC010000023.1 GCA_905478335.1 uncultured Bacteroidia bacterium
AGGGGTTAGCACCCCTATAACCCGCTTTTCATTTTTTTCTTGATAAAAAAACGAAACAAACGTGTCCGCCTGCCGGCGGAAAAATCAAGACTTGAGAAGTTTTCTTTGAACTCTACGAAAGTCTTTTCTTTCCCTCAGCCAAAGCCGCTGCGCTTTTCTGCCAGCTTAGCGCAAGGCCTACACACAAAAGCCTTCCTCGATTTCTACAGAAAACTTCAAAGGTCATCTCAAATCATGCACAATTTAAGGTGCCTCGGCCTACCAAAAATGCGGGGGACGCGCTGGCCGGTGTGTAAGGGAGCATATTTTTGGTAAGACTTTTTGTTTCGTTTTTGGTCTCAAAAATGAAAATCGGTTATAGGCTGATAAGCCTAATGGAAGAAAAGAAGGCTGATAAGCCTTAGCGAAGAAACTTCGACCGCGAAAGCCTAAGCGAAGAAAGAAGGCTGATAAGCCTAATGGAAAAAGGTTATAGAGCTTGTCCGACCACTGGCGGACTGATAAGCCTAAACCAAGAATCTACATACGTTAAAAGGCCTCTAGTTAAACTTCAACTTAAAACCTATTTATTCAAATAATCATCAATGTTTCCTTCGACACCCCAAAAATGGCTTGGGTTATGCTGTGATTCTTGACTTTTGAAAAGAACGCATTCATCGTGGGTCAAGTTAGTTTTTTAAATTGAAACTGTTTCTGATCGTACCCTATTCGAAGTAGGCGGAGTACAACGGCAAATGATTTTTAAACGTTGTAGCTCCCTGTTTACATGTAGCTAGGTCATCGGATTCAAGCATGGTAAACATCTTCTTCATCGGAAATAAAAAGCTGTGTAATTGATTGTGGGCTTCGCCTTCCATGGTGCACTGTTTGAAAATCATTTTAAATTCTGATTGACGACTATCCGACAAACCATTGTACGATTTGGTGTCGTCACTTTCTACAAAGGCATCCATGAGCCGTGTCATATTGGCTACACCTTGAGTCGTTTCTATGTTTGCCTTCCAGCGCTGCCCATTGTTTAGGCTTAAGTTGGTTTCTGGTGTTTTTTTACATGCACTGATGCATACGACCAATGAAATGATTGCAATTGCTAATGTGTTTCTCATACTGCCAATAATAAGTTGTTGTTTTTGACTGAGCCCAAATTTACTTGACCCTTTTAAGATTAAGGTCATGAAAATCAAAACTGAAATCAATATTTGGGGAAATACCTTTCATATCAATCGATTGTGCCTTACCGTTTTCGTCCAATGAGAAAATGGCAAATGCATCACAGTCCATATCACGATAAGTCCATTTAATTGCAAAAGTGTTGGCTTGGTAGTACGACATTTTACCACTTAACTTAGGGCTGCGTTTTGATGTAAACCATAGCTCCTTATCTTTTAGGGTAATGTCCACGTCTCCAAACCATGAATCGTTGTATGTTCCAACAAAGTCTTCCAAAACAAGGTGCTTCGTTTTCGCTTTATCTACGGTTTCCCACACGGCATTAACCACCGAGTCAGCTTGTCCGCCACTGCGCTCGATATAATTTTTCATTATGGTTACCCAGTCACGACCATTAACACCAATTATGGCGTCTTCTATTTCCCTTGTAACCGAAATGAAGCTGTAGCCTCCTGGAGCAGCATTCGTTAATACAACAACACCAGCATTAAGTTCTGGGATCATGAGTACTTGTGAAAGCATACCTGGCATACCTCCAGTGTGTGAAACGGTTGTGTATCCATTTTTGTCGGCCAACTTCCATCCCAAACCATACGCTTCGTAATGTTGTCGATAGGGTTGTGGGGGAGTGGCATTAAAATAGATATTGGTATGCGCCTTCCACATTTCTCTTCTGTTTTTCGCGGATATGAAAGTTGTACTGTCGTTTATCTTTCCACCGTCTAAGTGCATCAACATCCAATTGCTTAAATCTGCAACGCTGGAATAGATTCCACCTGCCGCGCCAATTGCCCTGTTTTCGTCGTATGCTTCAATTTGTATGACTTTCCCATCTTCAACTTTATGCGCTTCAGCAATATTTTCTTTTGACTTAAGATTGTGATAAATCCCCGCAGACCGGTCCATGTGTAGTGGTTTCATAATGTGGTTTTCGACATAATTCGCCCATGGTTCGCCGCTAATGCGATGTATAACTTCTCCTGCCACCATATACAGCAAATTGTCATAGTCATATTTGGTGCGAAATGCAGAAACGGGTGTTTGGTACTGGAAGCTCTTGATGATATCGTCTATGGTGTAATCGCCGCCAGAAGGAATAAACATTAAATCACCGGCACCCAAACCAAGTCCGCTGCGGTGCGTCAGCAAGTCCTGGATATTGAAATTTTCCGTTACATATGAATCATACATCTTAAATTCTGGGATGTAATCCACTACTTTATCCTTCCAATTGAGTTTGCCTTCATCTACTAGTAAGCCTAACGCCATTGTTGTGAACGCCTTAGAATTAGATGCAATAGAGAACAACGTGTTTTCGTCAACTTTTGCTTTGGTTTCCACCGACGCTATACCGTACCCCTTTGATAAGACTACTTTTCCATCCTGGATAACCGCTACTGCAACACCAGCTTGAGGAATCATGTCCATAGATTTTTGAACAATCGAGTCTACGAATCCTTCAGTGATGGTTTGCGCAGTGGCTATTTGGGCAATGCAAAAGGTTATGGCTAGGAGTTTTATTCGGATGTTTTTCATTTTCGAATTTTTGAATTTTTGAAAAACGAATATAGCAGAGGGAAGTGGAAAGTTGATAATTGAAAGTTGATAGTTGAGAACGATCCATTTAAACGGTTCCAGATTCAGTTCAACTTTAGCTTCTTCTGGCGGTTGGCTAATAGCTGTTAGCCTTTTGCTAAAAATGCATAAGTAAATACTGGTTAGGTGAAGTCAAGGATGAGCAGACCGCACTTTTACATTTCACATTTCGGCCGCAGGCCGACTTCTTCAACTTACTTCAGATTCTTCTTATCCAGAGGGAAATTAAAATTATCAATTATCAGCTATCAATTATAAACTATCAATTCTAATAACCATACTTCTCTTTCCAATACGCTTGCATGCGCTTACGTGTTTCATTTTCTCTTGGATTGTTGCTGGGTTCATACAGCTTAGTGCCCTTAATCGCATCAGGAAGAAATTCAAGATCTGCAAAGCCACCATGATCATGGGCGTATTTATACCCAACGCCATAGTCTAACTCTTTCATCAGTTTTGTCGGGGCGTTGCGAAGAGGCAGTGGAACTTCTAAGTTACCAGTTTCGCTTACTAACTTTTGTGCAGCACCTATTGCCTTGTAGGTAGAGTTACTTTTTGGAGAAGTCGCCAAATAGACCGCAACCTGTGAGAGGATAATACGACACTCTGGATACCCGATGGCCTGAGCTGCTTGTAAACCATTTGTCGCTAAAACCAAAGCGGTTGGGTTTGCGTTTCCAATGTCTTCGCTAGCTAATATGAGCATTCGACGTGCAATGAAAATGGGATCTTCTCCTCCTTCAATCATTCTTGCCAAATAATACACCGCAGCATTGGGGTCACTGCCACGCATAGATTTAATAAAGGCCGATATGACGTCATAATGTTGTTCCCCTGATTTGTCGTAAACCAATCTTTTTTGTTGAACGGTTTTCTCAACAAGATCGTTGGTAATGGTTATTTGTTTGGCATCCGATTTCGAGTTAATAACCAACTCAAGTGTGTTCAACACACGTCGGGCATCGCCGCCAGATAGCATCATGAGTGCATCTAATTCCTTAAGTTTTATTTTCTTTTTCTGAAGTTCGAAGTCCTGTTTGATTGCACGTTCAATGACCTCCTTCAGCTCATCGGCATTTAAGTTTTTCAGTACATATACTTCACTTCTGCTAAGAAGTGCTGCATTCACCTCAAACGATGGATTTTCTGTAGTGGCACCTATCAGCGTTATCACACCTTGCTCTACGGCGCCCAATAAACTGTCTTGCTGCGATTTGTTGAAACGATGTATCTCATCAATAAAGAGTACGGCGTTTTGAGTACCCATAAATTGTGATTTGTGGGCTTTTTCTATGACTTCTCGTACCTGTTTGACACCGCTTTCGGTAGCGCTTAACACGAAGAAAGGCCGTTTAAGCTCTTGCGAAATAATGTGGGCTAGCGTGGTTTTGCCAACCCCGGGTGGTCCCCAAAATATCATGGAAGGTAATGCTCCAGATTTTATGGCGTTGTACAATGGCTTTTCTTCACCAATGATGTGTTTTTGACCAATGTATTCGTCTAATGATTTAGGTCGAACACGTTCTGCTAGTGGAGCGCTTGAGAGCATTTTTCAAATTTATGGATTCTTTTAGGGGTTAGCACCCGTTTATTGTGGTTTTCCTTTTTTCTTGCTTAGGGGTTGCCACCCCTATGACCCGGCTTTCATTTTTTTCGTTGCTTAGGGGTTAGCACCCCTATAACCCGCTTTTCATTTTTTTCTTGATGGTCGCGAAGGGCTTTCCAGCCTTCTGTTCTTCGCTTAGGCTTATCAGCCTATAACCGATTTTCATTTTTGAGACCAAAAACGAAACAAAAAGTCTCCCCAAAAATATGCTCCCAATGCACAGGCCAGCGCGTCCCCCGCATTTTTGGTAGGCCAAGGCTCAAGTACTGTGTCGGACAAATACTGCAACAATGCGAAGCGCGAGTGGCCAAAAATAATCGGCGGTGTGCGATGTGGGGTTTTGGTGGCCTAGATGACGTGGAGGGTTAAGCGCACCAAAACGAAGGGTTTATTATTTTTAAGGCTTTTCTTGTTTCGTTCTTTTTGCCTAAAAAGAATGAAATCGGGTTATAGGGCGGAAGCCCTAAGCAGAGAAAAGCATTTCGTAGAGTTCAAAGAAAACTTCTGAAGTCTTGATTTTTCCGCCGGCAGGCGGACACGTTTGTTTCTTTTTTTTATCAAGAAAAAATGAAATCCGTGGTTATAGGGCGGAAGCCCTAAATCAACAACTATCAATTACCTTAAAATCGTAACCATCCCCCGATGCTTCGCCTTCACGTTGTTAAAGTCGATAATGTCAACAAGAACGAGGTACTGACCCGATAAAACTGTCTTGCCTGCAAAAGTTCCATCCCACCCTTTTGAAGGGTCTTCAGTTTCGAAAAGCAGGTTGCCCCATCGGTTATAGATACTCAAGTGGTAGTCTTTTACAAATCGTACACCTAGCGGTTTAAATTCATCATTGAGGCCATCAGCATTTGGTGAAAATGACGTCGGAACATGAAGAGTAGCGTCTGGGAAAATGAAAATGGATTTGACTACGCTGTCTCTACAACCGTCCGTATTTTCAACCCATAACATGACATCAAAGGTGCCGGTATCGGTAAACGTGTGATTATAAGACTGGCCTGATCCAACTCCCATATTGTCTACATACCACGACCAGGAGATACCTGTTCCACCTGTTTCGGTGAATTGCATCTCGGTATTATTCTCAAAGGAACTTATTTTCTCTGAAGTGAAATCAGCTGAAGGTTTGGCATTGATTATGGCAGTAGTTTTGTCAATTAATGAGTCTACGCATCCTTGGTCGCTAACCACAACAAGTTTAACTTCATAGGTGCCACTGTTTGCATAGATGCGCGTTGGCTGTTCCAATGTTGAAGTTTCGCCGTCACCGAAATTCCAGGCGTACCTATCGTTAGTGCCAGATGATATTGTGGAGTTATTGTTAAACTGTATTGGGTCTCCGATGCAACCCATGCCTCCTGTAAAAGCTACTTCTGGACTCGGGTTGATTACAATATTTTGTTTAAAAGTATCAGCGCAGTTTTGATTCGTATTCACCACCAGTGATATTTCGTAGTTACCTGCTGAAGCATAATTGAAGTCTGGTGCAGACGCACTAGTCAATGTGTTGCCGTCGCCAAAGTTCCAATTGTAGCTTGTAATTGCTCCACTTGTAATCGTACTCAACTCGGTTAAAGCAATATTGTGATTGTTAAAACACTGTATGGTGTCATTCACTGTGAAACCACTGGTTGGGCTAGCATATACATTAACCAATGTAGACATGGTGTCTTTGCATCCCGAGTTGCTTTCGACGATTAGCTCAACATTAAATCCACCTGTACTGTTATAAGAAACGGCGAAATTATCCACGTTACTCGAGGTGGTGCCATTACCAAAATCCCAATTGTTAGAGAATATTATGCCTGTTGCAATTGTACTGCTATTTGTAAAATCGAATGCATTATTTTTAAAACAGCTATCTACTGAAAACACATCAAATCCGGCTACTGGACTTGGAGAAACAACGGCTTCCAAAACAATAGTATCTGCACAATTGTGATTAGATGTAGCAATGAGCTGAACATCAAAAGTGTCGGCCGTGGCATACGACTGCGATGTATTATTTGAATTTGCCGTATTCCCGTTTCCTAAATCCCAAGCATATGTCATTCCGCCCCCCGATATGTTAGACGCATTGGTAAACACAAAGTTATTTCCTGTCAGACATTGTGGAGATGCACTAATGTTAAAATTCGCCTTCGGGCTTGGTGATACATGGACATCAAGGTAGGCAGTGTCTGTACAATTCTTCTGAGAGTTTACGGCTAGCCGGACTGTGTATGACCCAGTGTCTGAATACGTATGGGTTGGTGTCAAAATACTAGAAGAAGACCCATCACCAAAATCCCAACTATAATTCATGCTGCCTCCGTTTAATGTGGAGCTATTCGTGAATTCGAAACTATTGGTTCCCAAACAAGAATCTACGGCGTTAAGGGCAAATACCGCTTTAGGAACGGGATAAATAGATATGTTAATTACGTTGCTAGTCGCCTTGCATCCATTATATTCAATCGTTGAATAGTATTGGCCTGAGTCTGCTTGTAATACTGAGCCTAGCGTAATTATAGAATCGTCGAGCGTTGGCATTTGGCTGCCGTTGTGAAACCACTCAAACGTGCCCAATTTTTTGTCTGTTGTATTTTTTAACCGCAATGATTCTTCTTCGCAGGCTACGGTGCTGCCCGAAACAAAAGCTAAGTTGGCAGTAGGGTAGGGTGCGACATAAACAATCGAATCAATCCTTTTGGATACGATACTGTCATTTAATACCAGTTCAGCGTACCACCAACCTGTGTCGGGTAAAATGTAGTTGACTGGGCCGCTTGCATCGGTTTTGTAAGTTAGCAAGCCATACTTACTCATGTACCACCGTCTTTTATACACTGGGCCTGTACTTGAGTCAAACAAGGTTACTTGGTCGTTGACACAAATCCGATTGGTATCAATGCCAAAATGCGGTGTAGGGATGCTAGCATCCAGGATGACACCATAGTCTTCGGTTTGACCATAGTTTAATGTGTCGCACGGGCCTTTAAGCGTGTTATAGTCGCTCATTACCCGCATCCGCAACAATACATTTGTAACGGCCGTGCTTGGTATTTTTATAGTATCCGTATGCGTTGGTTTTTCATATGTGTCGTATACCAGTTCACCCGCATCCAGCAGATCACCATCGTTGTTAAAGTCGATGTAAATTCTGACGTATTCTTTGTAATTCTTGCCAGTAGTAACTTCGGTGATGTAGAAGGTGTCTGTTTTTAGTTCTAGTACTTCGGTACAACCCATATCGATATACGTGCCGTCGTCTCGAGTTCCACTTGATGTGTAGCTGTACTGATCAAGCTTTAAACCAAAAATGCCAATACCAGCACTACTGTTTGGATTGTTGACAACAGGTTCGCACGGTGCAGCCTTTATAGACTGTAACACTTCCACCAATCCGGTTTTTTCTATAGAGTCATAACCAATACAATTCTCAGCGTACATTTTGACGGAGTAGGTCCCCGTTGCGTTGAATACCACTTGCGGGTTTTGACTACAACTGTCTGTCCCGTTGACGTAGCTTACTGTATTTGGGGTAAACCTCCAGAGCCAATTGGTCGGCAAATTCTCAGATGTGTCTGTGAATACAACAGCTTGACCTTGACAGGTTTTTACAGATTCTTCAATAAATCCAGCCACAGGTGTTATTTGGTCTTCGTCGTACAGCGGCGAACGCCAATTACCACGTCCGTAGGTCGCACAAATTACATGACTTTGGCTTCTTCCATTCGGGCTGTGATATATTTCAATATCGCGCACTCTTGTATTGATTGGCATATTGTCGTTATACCAAACCCAGCTCGACATGGTCGTGTCTTTATAAAACACGCCCATATACGTTCCGGCATACATGCCTTGGTATTTGCTGCTTGAATCGAATACCAACGACAGAATTGGAATATTTGGAAGTCCAGTCGATATATTATTCCAACTTGATCCGCCATTATCTGATTGATAGACCTTGTTGGATTGACAAATCCAAAGCCTGTTTTGAAACTTAGGGTGTGATTCTATCCATAGAACGCTTGAGTTGTTTAGCAAACTCGATGTCAGGTCGGTCCAGCTTGGTGTGGCTGCATTCACGTCCGTAGATTTGAAAAATTTGTTACCACTTCTCGATACATACAGGATGTCGGAATTGGCCGTAGCATTTTCCAAATAGGTGATGTTAGCTGTATTCGATCCAGCTACGTTGTTGGATATTTTTGTCCAAGTTACGCTGTTTACACTTGCCGCTTGAATGTTGGTCGAGCGCCAAATGTTTTTGTATCCCACAAACATAGTAGACGGTGTACCTTCGCGCAATACGTATGGCGTTACCCAGCCACCTGCTTCCGTAATCCCGTTCTTCCCATTTTTTGCAATTGTGCCTTGGCTGTATCCATTTTTTACGCGTCGTACATCGCCGTAATACAGCGCGCTGTATGCAAAGTTTTCGTTGGTTGGGTCAATGACACAATCCATTCCATCGCCACCAACTACCGTATACCATTTGCTGTTTTCGTACCAACCGGTACCGTTGTCTTGGTAGCCGTTTATAACGTAATTTTTTTGTGTTTGACTTTGCCCTAATCGGTAAATTTGAGATATACCCATGCCTTCACTGATGTCGGTCCAGTTCTTACCCAAGTCTTTTGTAAAATATACGCCGCCATCGTTACCAGAATACAAGGTATTGGTGTTTGGTTGATACTCCATCACGTGGTTGTCGGCATGCACCGCGGGTGCACCTCCACTGCCAACCCAATGGGCGTTTATTTTCCATGTGGTCCCACTGTCTTTGCTTTGAAAGATATTGACTCCACAAACGTTTACGATCGTTTTGTCGGAAGGGTCTGCTGCGATATCAAGATCGTACCACGCTTGTCCACTTGTTCCGGTTCCAAGGTGAGAATAATCCATGATGTTTGGGCTATTGCTCATTTGCGTAAATGACCCGCCACGATTGGTAGACAGATAAAGCCCCTGAAAAGTACGTTGATTGGTAACCACAACATAAACAAAGTTGGAGTCTGCCGGAGTTACGGCTATGGCCAAACGACTTTTTCCTGTTGGTAAGCCATTAGTGACTTGGCTAAAGTTTACACCATTGTCTGTGCTCTTGTACAATCGCGCTGAGGTTCGTGCTGCAAAAACGATGTTTGTGTTCACTGCATCAAATACAAGGTCTTTGTAGTTGCCTGTTATTCTTCGTGTCCAGCTAGACCCGCCGTCAGTAGTTCTATATATCCCACTAGACGTGGCAGCAATTAATATTTGTGTATTGTTTGGGTCGATGAGGAGTTTGCCCACAGTAACATTGCCCATTCCAGAATTGAATTGAATCCATGTTTGACCTCCGTCGGTTGATTTGAATATGCCTCTTCCGTATGAATCGTTCGCGTCCCGATCACCGGTTCCTAAATAAATGGTGTCTGGATATTGTGGGTCAATTGCAATAGATGAAACGCCTAATGTTGCAAGAGAATCAGTGTTTGTTGTCCAGGTTTGTCCACCATCTTTTGTGATCCAAACACCACCAGCAGGTGCTCCAGCATATATAATGTTAGAATCTGATGGGTGAAAAGCCACTGCGTTTATTCTGCCAATTCCGTTTGGTTGACCTGTTCTATTTCCAGGCAAATAATCGGGGCCTATTTCTTTCCAGTCCCCAGTTATTTGGCACGTAGCTGATCCGTTTCCTATGGTTCCTCCAATTCCTATTCCACCACCTGGTCCCCAGCCTGGCGCTCGTGTCTTAAGGTAATTTTCTACGACTGTTTCTAAGCTTCCTGGTGCGGGAATGTTTCCGTTCGCGTCAATGATCTGCGACATATTGTACTCCCAGCGTTTAAATGGTTTGTATCCGCTTCCCTTTTCAATCGCCCTTCCTGTCCAGTATAAATTGAATGCACGTTGCGTTTGAAAAAAGTTAACATTTGGGTTTGCCATCATATCAATCCAATACGGATTGTCCATGGTGTCTTGTGTAGTTTGAGAAAACGAGAACGAAATGGATAAAATGGAAAAAATAAGAAAGCCGAGGAATCGTTTCATTCGTATTACAGTAGATTAGGGTTAACGAAGATAAGAAATGACGTTCGCAAATCCTAGCTAGAGTCAAGCTATGACAGGGCTTTTACCTTTGTTTCGACTTATTTTTTGAACAGTATATGATAAGACGAAGACCAAAACGGCGGCGATTAAATTGTACCATAGATATCCAACAGAAATGTTGAACCCGATAAATTCACTAATGTTCTTGTCGAAGAAATATAAAATCAGCACCACTGCTTCTGAGATTATAGCAGCGATAAAAACGGCATTTCCGCGAATTTTTTTGGCATAAAAACCGACTAAGAATACGCCCAGAACGGTGCCATAAAACAACGATCCTAAAATGTTTACGGCTTCCACTAAGCTATCCAGGAATTGAGCCATCAACGCAAATGCTATGGCAAAAAGACCCCAACCCGCCGTCATCCATTTACTTACACGAACAATGTTTTTCTGTTTCGTCTCAGGAGTTAAATTTTTGTAATAGTCAACAACTGTAGTGGTAGCCAAGGCGTTGAGTTCAGCTGCTGTTGACGACATAGCTGCAGAAAATATGACTGCCATGAGCAAGCCAATTAAGCCAATTGGTAAATAATCCAATACAAAGGTGATAAACACAAAGTCACTTTCCTTCTCTACCGGAGCATTGTAACCGGATTGTTTAATAACTGCATTTATCTCTGAATTAATGGTGTTTTTTTCCTCATCAAAGAAGTCCTTTTGAGCGGTGTACGAGTCAAAATCACTTTCCATTAGCTCTTTCTGTGTTTCAAACAACGCGTTTTTACGCATTGTGAGTTCTTCAAACTGTGTACTGTAGTCAGACGATTGTACGTGAGTGATGGCAAGCTCGTCAAAATGAACGGGCGGCTTATTCACTTGGTAAAAAACAAAAACAAATACACCGAGCAACAAGATGAAAAACTGCATGGGTATTTTGAGAATGGCATTAAAGTATAAGCCAGTTCGAATCTCTTTTATTGATTTACCTGAAATGTACCGCTGTACTTGGCTCTGGTCAGTGCCGAAATACGATAACATGAGAAATGTGCCAGCAATTAATCCTGACCAAATGTTATACTTTTCGTGCATGTCAAATTTCCAATCGATTGCATTTAATCTGCCGCCAACTGATGCAACTTCCATGATTTCTCCGCCTGTGAGGTGCTCAGAGAGTCCTCGATAAAGGAAGACAAACGCAATTATCAACCCAGCGAAAATGACGGCCATTTGCTGCTTGTGGGTTTGTGTTACGGCGTTTGTGCCCCCAGAAACCGTATATAAAATGACCAGAATACCGATGACGAGAATATTGATGTGAAGCGGTAACCCAAGTATCTGACTGAGAATGATCGAAGGTGCGTAGATTGTGATGCCTGCGGCCAACCCGCGTTGCACCAAGAACAAAGAGGCCGTTAGTAATCGCGTTTTGCCATCAAACCGTTGTTCCAAATACTCATACGCCGTATAGATCTTTAGCTTGTGGTATAAGGGTACAAATGCAAATGCAATGATGACCATGGCAATAGGTAGTCCGAAGTAAAACTGGACAAACTCTAAGCCGGTTTGATAGCCTAATCCCGGTGTGGACAGAAAGGTTATGGCACTGGCTTGTGTTGCCATAATAGACAGACCAATCGCCCACCAAGGTGTGTTTTTGTCAGAAGCTAAATAACCTGCTTCGTTTTTGATTCCACGTGTTTTGTAGATACCGTAAACGGTGATGAAAACCAATGTGCCAAAAAGAACGGACCAGTCTATCCAATGCATTTTAATTGGTTCTATTAATGAAGTCTTCTGCTGTTTTTAAAACCTTGTTAAACGTGTAATCTTGTACAATTAACACGCGATCAATTTTGTTGTACAACGCGTAATATCGAGAGGGATCTTGAGCCAAAGCGTTTCCGTCTTTGTCGTACAAACCATGCATTTTTTCGTTTGATTCTTTGTAGTAAAACTGTAGTTCGTCCATTCCTCGATTGCTGCTTTTGACACGGATGGTGCAGAAAGGGGTGGCCGTTCTAAGGGAATCTATGAGCGAATCACTTGTTGTAAAAACGAAGGTTTCGTAGTTCAGCTTTTCAAATAAGGTCATGTACGATTTAATGGCACCCGTGTTCTTGTTTTCTTCTGAGATCACTTCAGAGGTCATGGCAAATTTATCGTTCGGTTTGGATTCAATCTGGAAACTTTTTGAAGACTCTGGGTAGGTAACTTCAATCTGTTCAATCTCGGATTTTGGGCTACCGAATACAGTTGGACTCACCCACTCATCTTCCTCCAGCTCATACCGAGAGTTTACAAAGCCGTTAAATCCTGGTATTTGCATTATCATTGGCTTGCTTTCGCCTGGAAACTTGAAGTAAGTGCCCAATTGGGTTGGGGTGGTATTGCCAACGATATATACTTTGCTCGGTTCAGGTTGGTTGTTCCGATATACTTCAACCTTAATCCCATTAATGCTCATATACTTTAGTATGTTGGGTACAGCCGCTTTGGGTGCCGGGCCTTGAACTTCGACTTTGGCCATAGTCTCGTTTAGCAGAAAGTTTACCTTTTTTTGCCATGCAGGATGTTTGTCATTGATTGTCCATGAATCATCTGCTTGTTTTCTTAAAAAGATTTGTTTGTCGCCAGATTGATTCGTCATGAAAATCATGGTGACTTCATTCGTTTGATCAACAGCAAAATCTTGGTAATCTCCTGGCGTATTGCCTGTTTTTGGTTGCTTTTTTAGAAAATATAGACCACCCAATATGGCCAATAGAGCTATAAAAATGAGGACGTAACGTTTCGATTGCATAAATCTATTTAAGTGAGACAAATGTAATGGCTAATTGTTTACAGAAGTAGCTCAATTGACTAACGGAAAAGTTGGTTTAACCATCGCGGAATAAATCAATCAAATGGCTACATCAAACCTTCATCAGCGAAGCTGAAATGACTGACTTGGGTTACGATGATATGGTCTAACACCTGTATGTCAAGTAGTTTACCTGCAGAGGTCAATTTGGTGGTAAGGCTTATGTCAGCTTGACTAGGCTTGAGTTGTCCACTGGGGTGATTGTGCGCAAGAATAATGGCCGAGGCCTTATGTTGGAGCGCTGCGTTAAACACCAATTTGGGGTCAACGATTGTTTGAGACATGCCTCCTTTGCTTATGCATAAGGACCGAATAATGTGGTTGGCTCTGTTGAGTAATACAACATGAAATTCCTCGTGACTCAAGTCTGCAATTTTGTGGGATAGGAAATCGTAAACGTCTTGGCTTGAGGTTATTTTTTGGGCAATGACCACAGCTTGGGCTGTTCTTCTTGTACCGAGTTCAAGTGCACTGATAATCATTATGGCTTTTGCTGGTCCTATACCGTCTATGGAGCATATCTCGTTCAATGGTAGCTTTACCAATTGGTTAAGGTCATTTTTAGCCATGTACAGTAATTCACGCGCTAAGTCGACGGCTGATTTGTTTTTGGTTCCGGTAGAAAGTAATATTCCAATAAGTTCTGCGGTGCTTAGGCTTGATTTGCCTTGGTTAAGAAGTTTTTCTCGTGGACGTTCATCCACAGCTCGGTTTTTAATGGCTATGTAGTTTGACATAGCACAAAACAAAAAGGCTCTTGACGTAATGCCAAGAGCCTTTTTTAAATGTATCTTTAGTTAATGGCCTATAAACCGTTAACGTGCTTAGTTAAGCTACTTTTTAAGTTAGCCACTTTGTTTTTGTGAATGATATTCTTTTTAGCCAATTTGTCCATCATTGAAAAAGTCTCTTTCAATAATCCTTCAGCTTCCTTTTTTTCAGTAGCCGCGCGAAGTCTTTTGATCCAAGTACGCGTAGTTTTATGCTGGTACTTGTTACGTTCGTTTTTCGCCTCGTTGCTTCTAATTCTCTTTAGTGCGCTTTTGTGATTCGCCATTGTAATTTTTTAAGGATTGCAAAGGTATTATTAATAATTAAAAATGGAAAAGTTTTTTGAATAGTTTTTTAAGTCTACGCAAAGCCTTTTTTAGGATAGGATTCTTGTGCTGAACTTGTACGCTTTACTACAACATTACTAGGCACCTCAGTGCTGATGTTGCAACCCGCGCCAATCGTCACGTTGTTGCCAATTCGGGCGCCTGGAACAATGCTGCAATTTGCCCCTATCCAAACATCGTTTCCGATGGTTACACCCTTTGATTCACCAATTTTTGTATGGTCATTTTGGGCATGATTTGTTGTTGCAATTATGGTGTTGGGCCCAATAATCACATTACTCCCAATTTTTAAACCTCCCGAAGCATTGATGTAGCATCCGATGCTACCGCCAGGATAAGACGATTTGTCCTTTTCTATTCGATTCCAATTGATTATTTGTGATCTAAAATCGACAGGCCAAGGTACCGACCCATTAATCCTTAATATTTTTTGAAAGAAGAAGTATCGTTTGAATAATTGAAAGTAGTACACATCGTTCTCATACAAGTTTTGAAAACTTGGGTATGCAAGCCCCATAATTGATTTAAACACAATACGGTCTAACTTGATGAAGATATATTTAAGCACCTTTTTCAAAATATCCAGTAACGCAAAGTAAAGCCAACGACCAAACTTATAGCAATAATAAATATCCCCGCTAAAAGTTTGAAAATTGGATTATGGCCAATAAGTCTAAAGCAGGCGGTCAGCATGCCGAGTCGAACCAGTATGCCAACTACGGCAAAAACCATCAAGCCCATATAGATGTCATTCGTGTAATGAAAGGTGATTAACAGTGCCGTGCCAGTCAGTAACGCAAACAGACTTGTAAATACAAATTGCAATTTGAGTCGATTGTACACTTCAAAGGCAACCGCAAAAGGACTTGATATGTACATGGCAAAACAGAACAGGACCATGATTTGAGTCATAACACCAGAAACTTCCCAGCCTTCGCCTAAAATGAACGGAGTGATTACGTCGCCCCAAACAACCATTACCACAACAGGGATTAATGCCAGAAAGAATAAAAAGTAGAGGATGTTATAACCCAGCTTAATGGCTTCTGATGTATTGTCCTTAATTCTAGCTAAACGTTCAAATAAAACCTGGCTAATGGCATAACTTACTGCTGTCAGAGGCAAATAGGTAAGCTTCATAGCATTTCCATAATGACCGTTTGATTCTCGGTCGAAAAAGAACAGGATGAGAAATACAGGGATTTGAGCACCTATTACGTTGATCAAACTCCCAGGCATTGCCCAGTTTCTGAAAGATTTATACTTGTGCCATAATGCTTTGATTTGGTCTACTTCAATGGAGGCGTTTTCTTTTATACGTTTAGGTAAGAACAAGACCACACTGAGTAATTGTCCAAGGCTATGGCCTACAATTAGGCCGTTTGGGCCATTAAATTTTAAGGCACCATGAAGCAGTTTGTAGCCTGAACTACCAACAAAGGTCGCAATACGATTGCCGCTTAGCTTTTTGTATTTTTTTTCTCGATTCCACCACACATTTAATATATCCACCATTGCGGTAAGAAAAATGGTGATGGGTACTAGATATAACCAGCTTGGCGGCTTTGTGAAACCCAGATAAGTCGAAAATGGGTTTTGTAGTAGAAGTAATATGATGTACGAAATAATCAGAAAAGAGACGTTGATGATTACCGAAAGTTTGACCAAAGACTTGGCTTTGTTTCGGTCGTCTTCAACCATTATAGATTGATCGTATTTTAGGGTAAAAAAGGCTGCGCCAACAGCCATTAAAGACATGAATAGTGTCATGTCGCCATGGACCCCAGGGTCTGGGAAAAGTCTTGTTAAGGCAGGAACAACCACAACCAATGAAATGAGTTGGGTTATGCTTGAGCTGCCAAATAGCATCCCAGCGTTTTTTAAGAAGTCACTTTTTAGAAATGAAGTTAACGACACCGTGGCGAAGTACGTATTTCTTTTAGACTTAAAAAATTGGTTTGACACGACATAGGCCTTTAATTTGAAGTTCTTGTCGTATGAGAACAGTCCAAACCAAAGCCTTTGTACTCATTAGTTTTATACTATTGAGTGTACAGGCAAAATCACAAGTCAAAGATTCACTGCTTATCACGCAGTTGGGTGCGCAATCGCTTAATGTGGTTTATGGGGACGCGGATTCGGCAAAACTCCTCATCGACCAAGCCATGGCCCTATCCATCGCCACAGAGCATGATGGTTTGTTGGGCCTACCATAAGGCTGTAGATTATGCAAAACGACAAAAGAATAAAAAGACAATGGCGGCGACTTACAACAATATTGGGTTGCTCCATTGGAATTTAAATCAGTTGACAGATGCCTCAGAAAACTTCTTTGAAGCAGCCAAAATATATGAGTCGATTGGTGATGAAAAAGGTTTGGCCAATGCCTATAGCAACATTGCTCTAATATTCGAAGACCAGCAACGACCAGATGATGCGTTAGCCTATGCACGTAAATCATTGAACATTAGGACTAAAATTAGGGACTCCCTAAACATTGGGCGTTCCTATGCTAACATTGGAATATTTATTAGTCAGAAAGGCGATCATGATTCTGGGATTTATTATAACAACTTGGCGTTGCCTTATTTTCAAAGTGTAGGTAATAGTTATGGTATTAGTCTTTGCTTACACAATATGGGAACGGATTTTCATTTACTGAATGCAACGGATAGCGCGCTGGTGTACGCACGAAAAGCGCTCGACCTTAGATTAGAACTTGGCAATAAGAAATACATAGCCGCCAGTTATAGTCTTTTAGGGAGTATTTACAGAACAAGAAAAGATTACGAGCAGAGCGATAAAGCATATCGAGAAGCTGGGGCTATTTACGAAAGATATAATGTGCAAGGTGAGCTCTGGAAAACGTACAACCGATTGGCATTTGTTAACGAAAAAATGGGGGAAAGGGATTCTGCATTAAAGTTTCTAAAAGCGCGTGTATCCATTACAGATACCTTACATAGTGAAGCTAAAATTGCCAAGCTGTACGAAATTGAAGAAAAGTATGAGTCAGAAAAAACCAAACGTGAGCTTGCTGAGACCAATGGTAAGTTGGCCGTAAAAAAACAGCAAAGTCAATTCTTGATTTTCATTATTGTCTTGGGCATTTTGCTGGCGCTCATTATCGGGTATTTGGTCTTGCAGCGTATGGCTAAAAATCGCGAAGCAAAAGAAAAAGAGTTGCTGCTACAAAAGCTTGAAATTTCTCGAGAGCTGCACGACAATATTGGGTCTCAGCTTACCTATCTTAATGTCAAATTGGAACAACTCAAAGGAGAAAATATCGTCGATAATTTACCTGAAGTTAAGCATTTCGCTAAAAACACGATTACAGATTTGCGCTCAGCCATTTGGGGGCTAAGCAAAGACATCACTGTTAAGGATTTTGAGATGAAAATTGCAAGTGAAGTCCAGAAGGCACAAAGCAAAAACCTACAGGTAGTGTTAGACTTTACATCGAGTTATCACGGTAAGCTCAATTCGATAACGGCGGTAAACGCGTTGCGCATTTGCCAAGAGGCACTGCAAAATGCAGTTAAGCACGCAGAGGCGAGTCTCATAAACATTGTCATCTCGATAGGTGAGTTTAATTTGGTAGCCACAATTACCGATAATGGCAAAGGCATTGATGGCTCAAAAAGTGGTTTTGGCAGGCGGTCGATGGAGCAACGGGCAGAGAAAATGGGGGCAACTCTTAGCATAACAACTGGTAAAAACGGGACGTCTGTCCGGTTGGATAAATAGGGCAAATGACTTATGTTATAATTTCTTAATGAGAAGCAATATTGTAGGATGATAAAAGTAGCGCTAGCAGAAGACAATGTGTTTCTTGGTCAAAATATGATGGACCAGTTAACCGCCAATCCCGACATTCAGTTTAAGTTTTGGGCACAAAACGGAAAATCTTTGTTGGAAAGTTTGGCAACAGGAGAACTGGTTGATTTGGTGATTATGGATATTGAGATGCCTGTTATGAATGGGATTGAGGCCACGTCGATAATAAATCAGCAATATCCACACATCAAGATAATGATGTCGACCGTATTTGATGACGACGAGAATCTCTTTAATGCTATAAAAGCAGGAGCAAGCGGTTACTTGCTGAAAGACGAACCGTTTGAAAAGGTATTAGAAAGTATAAAAGAAGTAATGACTGGCGGAGCGCCTATGACAGCCAGTATCGCCATGTAAACGTTGAAGCTGCTTCGATCAAACCCAATAGATGTAGAGCCTTCAAAAGATTTTAATCTGACTAGTCGCTAGACGGAAATATTGGAGCAGTTGTGTCAAGGGTTGAGTTATAATCAAATCGCCGACAATCTTATTATCAGCCCTAAAACGGTACGTAAACACATAGAAAATGTGTACGGAAAACTCAATGTGCATTCCAAAGTGGAGGCGCTTAAAGTCGCGCAGAAGAACAGATTGGTCTAGATATACGGCATTTGTCGTATAGTCTTTCTTCTAGGTGCTGTCGTTCTTTGAATCAAAATAGAATGACAATGAAAAAGCACTTACTAATTTTAATTATCGCTGGAATGGCAACCAGCACATCAGCACAGTTTTTGTCAACCAATGGGCCAAAAATGGAGTCTATTGTTGGCTTTGTCTGGGGATCAGGCGATACAGCTTTTGTAACCAAAGACAAAAACCTATACCGGACGTTTAACGGCGGGACCAAATGGACGGTGATGGCAAACGGCTTGCCCGACGAAGTCGATCCTCGCTGTATCACAGTTGCTAATAATTTAGTGTATGTGGGTACAAATGATAAAGCCAGAATATACGTATCAAAGGATTGGGGAGATTCTTGGGAATCAGAAACGGATGGAAGTTCAGTATTATGGAAACCAACACATTTAACAAGTAACGGCATAGTTGTGTTGATTGGAGGGACTTTGTTTCCGCCACATTATTTTGATGCGACACAAAAAAAGTGGATTTCATCAGGCTTAAGTGGCACAACACATGGCCTTAGATATGTTGATGACAAAACGGTAATCTGCAATGTCGGCAGTCCTTCAAAAGGCTTGACTCACATCTCTACAGATGGCGGTAAGACTTGGACACAGACAGGTGATGAACCATCAGCCTCTAATTTAGATATCAAAGCCAAAACATATGACTATGCTAAAGTTGGCAACAGGATAATTTGTACACCAAGTATGAATGGTTATCAGCCACAATACTCCGACGACAATGGTGCTACCTGGACCGAAGGAACTGGCGCGGCGATGTCGAATCTTCCATATTACGGCAGAAAACTAAACGTTAGGGCTGACGGTACAATCTTATTGAGCAAAACAGGTGTGTTGTATGAATCGAAAGACAGTGGAGCAACATGGACGACTAATAACACGTGGTTAGGTGCCGATTTTACTTTTTGGAAATCAGAAGACATCCTAGCAAGTTTGGGAGATATAGACGAGAATGGGAGTACAAAATTTGGTTTCATAACAAGTGCCAACAATTTACTAGATATTAATGGCACACTCTATACTGAGGCTCAATATTATGGCTGCAACTACAAAAGTGGTTCATGGTCTTACGACAGTATAATTAATAATAAAAATTCAGGACGTTTTGGGACAGTGAACAAAATTGCATTGGTTGACGACTCGGTTTATTTCTGTACCACAAGCGGATTATTTGGTTCTAAATCGGGTAGTGAGTTTGTCTCTAATATTTGGGTAGAATTTGGACGTGCTAACGTCGGGTCATTCTTCAAATCAGGTAATATGTATGTAATTGGAACCATTTCTAGCAGGGGAAACGTAGAGCCAAAGATTTATTATTCTTCAGATAAGAACGCCTGGACAGAAGCTACGTTCAGCAATAAAATAGGATTTGGTGCAGGTGGCGTTGCCAATCGCGTAGATAATTTCTTTAATCATGGTGGTAAGCTTTATGCGGATCTTCAAGGAGGTTATGCCGTGTCGAGCGACAATGGGAAGAACTGGACATGGAAAGGTGGTTCAACACTTGGAAATGTAGTGTCGAATGGATCTGTAATTGTGCGGGTCAATGACGACATATTTACTTCGAAAAAAATTGAAATGTCGGCGGACGGTGATACATGGGAAACCGTAATGACAGGACTTCCAGGATATGCTAGTCAATCGAATTTTAGAGATTTTGGTGATGTGTACAGTGTTGGTGGAATAATTTATGCAGAGTCGTTTGGAGACAGTAAAAGAGTATTGGTTCAGTTAGACGTTGCCAATAAAAAATGGGTAGCTACAGATGATAACTCCGCGTTGCCAGCTGTTGGTGCACTAACCGATTTAGTGATGGTGAACAAGATTATATATGCAGCAATTGCAAACGATGGTGTTTATGCCCTGGATGATGATCTTGGGTTCGCAAGAATTTCAAATCCTCAGATTAAATTATACCCAAATCCAGCTACTAGTCAACTAAGATTTGACGCTGGCTTACATATAAACTCAATTCAAGTATATACGTTGACTGGTGAGGTTGTGAAGTCTCAAAATGTTGAAGGTGTTGCTGCTATAGAAATTAGCGAGCTGCCAGCCGGCCATTATATTGTCGTTCTGGAGTCGGGGCAACAGCAATACCGCTCACGCTTTGTGAAGCAATAGCTACACACAAACTAGCGGTCGAAAAGGTTCGGGTGGATATTCCACTCGAATCTCGTCGTTTTTAGAGACTTTGCCGCCTTTTGTGACGACCGACATCACACCTGTTTTTCTAAATATGTTGCCTTCGGAATCTTTAGATATCACGGCTTTTAGCAATCCGCGTTGTACGTCGTTTAGCTGTTTACATGGTTCGCGCAAACCTGTAATCCGAACCTTTGCTTCGTTACCTAGGTGTAGAATTGTATCGGTTGGAAGGTGTAACAAATCGATGCCTTGTGTGGTTATGTTCTCACCAATCATCCCAGGCTCAATGTTGAAGCCTTCTTCCGCTAGTTCTTCAAATAATTCACTATGAACCAAATGCACTTGACGCAAATTTGGCGCGTCACGTTTTTTCAAAACAAGATACCTGTGTTTCACAGTTTTGCCAGCATGCACGTCTCCTTCAATTCCAAAGTCTTCGATTAGTTCCACCGATTCTTGATTATGCTTACCCATGCTGTGGGTGTCGCTTTTACTTAATGCAATAATTTTTGGTAGGTCAGTCATACACGCAAATTTTAGATACTTTTTTCGGTTTTTAGTCAAAACAGCTTCATATCTGTCAAGAAATGTAGCTCCAGCCGACAACCCGAAGTATATTGCATCATCAGCTCATGGTTATGAAAAAAATAGTTTTGATACTTACGGTCTCTGCATTGTTTCTGGTAGCTTGTAAAGAGGAGCCTCCTCCAGTAGATAAAACGGACAATACGGTTAAAACTGAAGAACTAGCAGTACCAGCAGTTGATACCAAGTATCGACCATTCTTGCATTTTTTTACCAGCATCCATTGTGGCGGTTGTGGCCGGTTTGGCATTCCTGTTTCTAATAAGGTAGCCGACGAAATGGGTGATAGCATTTTTATGCTGCCAACACACTTTAAGTACAATGACGTGTTTATCAATAACTCAACATTAGCTATTGAAAAAGCATTGGTGGTTACGTATCATTCTCCTCAACTTTGGGTAAATAAAAAAGAGCACACGTATGACATCATCAGCATGTCGCATGAAAAAGCCGCTGATTATTTGAAGACTGAGCTGAGAAAGGAATTGGATACTGACCCTGGATTGCATCTAGGTTTAGACTATAAACTTAAGGAGAATGGCAGACTAGAAGTTGTAGTCGCTGCAGAGAATGCAAGTGCGGAATCTGCTACCTATCATTTTGAAGTATATGGTATGGAAGATGGTTTAAATGAAGTGCAAGCTGGGAATGATCCTTACCGTAAAGATCATAATAGGGTAAATAGAGGCGGACAATTCGGTGGCATGGGCAAGATGCATACGTTTGCAGCCAACGAACAAGTTGTTGAACGATTCGAATATATTCCATGTTTAGGCTGTACTCCAGAAAAACTTTACTTCTCGGTCATAGCCTGGAAAGACCTTGGTAATGGAAGGTTTGAGTATGTAAATGGGTATGTGTTTAGGAAGTAGGCACTAGCCATTAGCGGTTAGACTTTAGGAGTTAGCCATTAGCCCAAAAAGAACAGAGAATAAAGAGAATAGAAAATAGACCCTAGTTGGGGCATAATTTTGTTGCTCAGTATTTAATTTGCCAATAGCCAATAGCCAATAGCCAATAGCCAATGGCGATTAGTGAGTTTAGACTATAGAGAATAGAATAAAGAGGATAGGCTATTGATGCTTTTTATTCAATCCTTCAGTCCTTCAATCCCTCATTCCTTCACACATTAGGCCAACAATCTTCAGAACATATTCTTCTTGTGACTGTTAACTTTGTAGAAATACACATAAATCTTAGCGCATGAAAACGAGAATATCATCTTTAGTCACGTTACTACTCATTGGGTCAATGTCTTTTGCCGGAAATGCTGGACAAAAGAAAGATTCAACTGAACACAGTATAAAATTTAGCGGAGTTGCGGAAATTGGATTTTTGGCAGTGTTAAAACACAACGTTCAGTTTAGCAGCGCAGGCACGTACATCAATTATGTGAAAGACGGCGGGCAAGATGTGTTATTCCCAGTGAATAGAATGTCGCTCGAATTGGAAGTAAATAAAAAGCATATCTGGACGTTCTTATATCAACCGTTACGATTAGAATCTACAGCACTTCTCAGTCGCGACTTGATCGTGGATGATTTGACATTCCCTGCTGGAACAGGAGTTAACTTCCTATACAACTTTCCATTTTTTCGTTTGAGTTACATGAAAGAATTTAGACCTAATGACGAGAAATTTAATTTCGCTTTTGGTGGTTCGCTGCAAATTAGAAATGCGACCATCGCATTTGAATCAACCGATGGAAGTTTGTTCCGTTCCAATAGAGATATCGGCCCAGTGCCAGTTTTGAAGTTTCGGACACGCTATAGTCCAAATAAAAAAACATATTCGGAATTTGAAGCAGATGGTTTTTATGCACCGATTAGTTACTTGAATGGAAGTGATAATGAAGTTGTTGGGGCGATTTTAGATGCAAGCTTTCGTCAAGGACTTGTGATCAACAAAGAAGTGAATGCGTTTTTAAATCTGCGTTACTTAGGTGGTGGTGCAGTAGGAAGTTCGGACGATGATCCAGGACCAGGTGATGGTTACGTTAAAAATTGGTTGCACTTCTCAACTGTTACAGCTGGCTTTGTTTATACGTTTCCTCGGTTTTAAATATATGGTGGGATTTAAGGATTGAATGGTGAGATTTTTGATTTCAGAATCCAGATTTCGCTATACGTCATTCAGAGCGCAGCGAAGAATCGTTTTTGTGATTCTTCAATCCTTCAATACTTTAGTCCTTCAGACATTAGTAATGAGATGGCTCAGACTATATGGAATAGAGCAAAGAGAATGACCTCGTTTGATTTTTCTTACCTTAAGACAATTAGTCTGCCATTTGTCGATTGTTTCATATGAAATCCAGATATCATTGCGGTGTATCTTGCAATGTATATGTAGGTTCCAGAAGGTATAGCTTTATTTAGGTAAGTCATATCCCACTTTTGATTGATATCGGTTGATTGATATACTTTTTGCCCCCAACGGTTGTAAATTTCAATAGTGTATTCGATTAACTTATCACAATTGGACACTGGCCCAAAAGTTTCATTAAGCCCATCATAATTTGGTGAAACGGCATTTGGGAAGATCAAATCGCAAGCACACTCTTTAAGCTCAATTTCTATTTGTGCAGAATCTGAACCACATACGTTTTTAGCTTCCACATTTAGACTGCCACTATAATCTTTAATCGTAAAATTTTTCGCACGAAGATTTCCATTCCAAATCACCTCGGCATTGTCTATGTCAGATTTTAAGACGTATTCCTCTTTGTCACATAGCAGAAAATTTTGTGGTAAGTTAAACACGGGTTTAGCAAGACCGTGAATATTGATAGAGTCAATGTTAGAGCAGTGTTCTCTACTTGTTTTAAACCAATAAGTTCCTGGCTCAGTTAAAAACTTCGTATTGTTGGTTTCACCTGTGCTCCATAAATATGTATATGGCCCATTGATCAAAACCTTTTTCAGAATAGTGTCGCCTTGACATAGGATTGTGTCTTGTCCAAGATTAAATGGTTCGATAGTTAATTCTTTTACGGAGATTTCCTCAAAGGCAATACCGCACATATTTTGACCAGTAATGGTATTCGTTTGGGTGGTGCTCACATATCGGTTTGTCGCGGTGAAGCCATCTGACCAAACGATAGGCTGTCCATTTGGCTTAGCCTGAACGATCAGTAGAAGTGAATCTCCTGTACAAAATGTTCTGCCATCACTTACATGAATACTTGGAGGGCTTAGTGTTTCAACTTTTATGGTATCTGACGTAAAACATTCTGATCCGTTCCATGTCTTTACCCAATATGTCCCATCGTTTGATACTTGTCTTTTAGCAGATTTTGAGCCATTCTCCCACACTATTTTGTCAAATTGTCCTTTGACAGCTAAAGGCACCATCTGTCCTTTGCATACCAATGTGTCTTTTCCCAAATCATAAACAGCTGGTGAACTGTTAACAATGACATGTGTCGTGTCAGTAATTTTTATGCCGCACTTGTCTTTATATGTTACAGTGTAAATTGTGCTTTCTGTGGCGTAAGACTTTGGGTTGCGTATCGTTGATTTGCTCAAATTAAAGGTAGGCAGCCAGGCGTAGACATTGTCTTGACTTTCTCTCGCATTTAACAGTGCTTCCTCGCCTTTGCACATGTGTATAGAGTCAGGAATGATTATATCATTTCTGAGACAAGCTATTTGTGCATTATACTCTCCTCCGGTTGCCGAGGTGAAGCCCCAGTAAACTTGCTGTTGACCTTTAAATATGTTGTTGACTATGTCGTACGATTTAGTCAGTCTAAGGCTGCAGTCAAACCACACGCTAATTGTTTTTGTTGCCTCATCCCATTTGATTCTTACAAGATGATCCTTCCCATCTTCTATATTCTCTCCTGAGGCGTTAGCATTTACCGGGCCTGCTAAACTATTTGCACCATTGTGGTTGATTTCTCCGTCTTTCAATATGCCAATGTGGTCATTTGCTAAATCACCTAAGTGTGAATTATTGTAATCGTCAAATTCGATGCCTAGACTTGGGGAAAAGCCTTGATAGCCCAAACCTCCACCAGGCGCACCAAGTGCTTTAGTGCCGACGGTTTGTAAAACGAAAACAATTCCATCAGCACCTTGGTTCCTATTCCCAAAGTTTAAATTGAATTCAAGATCGAAATTCTTGCTGAGGTCTAACTTTTCTGCATACCACACGGAACCGTTTTTCCCTGTTGATGCAGGGGTCAATTGGTAACACTGACCGCCTGTAGATTTTGCAGAACCATTTGTGAAGTAACTTTGGCTTAGTGCTGGAGAAATAAAACAGCACATAGCTAATACGAAGCTTAACTTAATCAAGCCATATAAACTTTGAAACAACTGGGTGTTTAATGTCAATGATGTTTTGCCTAATTGGTAGACTAAATCAAATATACTGTTCTCGGTTCTCATATGGCAAAGGTGATTCAACTTGAGCCGTCACAATAATTCAATAAATAAGGCGTGAATTAAATTCACGGCATAATTACACATTTAGTCACTCTAGCTTATGCTATAAGCCATATTTAATATAAGGAGTGCATTTTGTTCCAATATGTGGGCATATTCGATAAAATAGCATCATTAAAATGCATATTTATTAAATTGTAATAAACATGAAATACGGTTTAGTGCTTTGCTATAGCTGTTGTCGCCGGATGCAAGGGTCTAAAACACATCAAATAAGTCACATGTCTTTTAGCCTGTGCTTAGGTTTAAAATATGCAGGATCTAAAAAGCGACGGACTGCCAAAAATGCGGGGGAGGTGATGGACTGTGTTGAGGAGCATATTTTTGACAAGACTTTCCGTCGGCAGACTGACACGTTTGTTTCGTTTTTTCATCAAAGAAAAAAGTGAAAACCGGGTTATAGGGTTGGTAAACCCTACACTAAGAACATTGGCCGGATGGGTAAGCCCTTAGAAAGAAAATAGTAGCTTTGCCCCTTCAATAAAATTTGAATGTCTGAAGAACAATTCAAGAACGTAATATCCCATGCCAAAGAGTATGGATTCGTCTTTCAATCGAGTGAAATATATGATGGTTTGTCTGCCGTTTATGACTATGGTCAGAACGGTGTAGAGCTGAAGAAAAACATCAGAGAATACTGGTGGAAAAGCATGGTGCAGCTCCACGACAATATCGTAGGTGTTGATGCGGCAATCTTTATGGCGCCAAAAGTGTGGAAAGCCAGTGGTCACGTTGATGGTTTTAGCGACCCGATGATAGACAACAAGGATTCTAACAAACGATATCGCGCTGATGTTTTAATCGAAGACTATCAGGAAAAATATAGGGTTAAAAACCAAAAAGAAATCACCAAAGCGAAAAAACGATTTGGTGATGATTTCGACGAGGAACAGTTTGTAGCCACTAATCCTAACATCGCACGAAACAATGCAAAAATCGCAGAAATAGACCAACGATTAAGCGAAGGTTTAGAGTCTGGTGAATTACATAAAGTCAAAGAACTTATTGAGGACTTAGGCATTGCTTGCCCGGTGTCTGGTAGTAAGAACTGGACGGATGTACGTCAGTTTAATTTGATGTACAGTACACAAATGAGCGCCACCGACGGAGAGAGTCAGATTTATCTCAGACCAGAAACGGCGCAAGGGATTTTTGTGAATTACCTCAATATCCAAAAGACGGGTCGAATGAAACTTCCATTTGGTATTGCTCAAACGGGTAAGGCATTCAGAAACGAAATTGTAGCACGTCAATTCATCATGCGGATGAAAGAGTTTGAACAAATGGAGATGCAATTCTTTGTTCAGCCTGGAACCGAAATGAAGTGGTACGATTACTGGAAGTCGCACCGATTGAAGTGGCACCAAAATTTAGGAATAGATTCTGAAAAATATCGATACCACGATCACGTTAAGTTGGCACATTATGCTAACGCTGCGGTTGATATTGAATTTGATTTTCCTTTCGGATTTAAAGAAGTTGAAGGTATTCACTCTCGAACAGATTTTGACCTTAAACAACACGAAGCGTTTACCGGTAAGAAGCTGCGATACTTCGACAATGAGTCGAATGAAAGTTATGTGCCTTACGTGGTTGAAACATCTATTGGTTTAGATAGAATGTTTTTGGTGTTGATGACTAACGCCCTACAAAATGAGGACCTAGGAGAAGGAAAATCTAGAACGGTACTTCGCTTACCAGCAGCCTTAGCACCGTATCAATGTGCAATTTTACCAGTGGTGAAAAAAGATGGTTTACCAGAATTGTCAAAGAAAATAATGGATACGCTAAAACTTGACTTCAATTGCTATTACGAAGAGAAAGATAGTATTGGGAAAAGGTACCGAAGACAAGATGCTATCGGAACACCCATCTGTATTACAGTAGATCACGAGAGCTTGGAAGACAACGCAGTTACCATCCGCTTCAGAGATTCAATGGATCAGAAACGCGTCGCCATTAATGAGTTAGAAGGCATCATTTCGAAAGAGGTGAGCATGAAAGCGTTGCTTCAGGGATTGATCTAGTTGAGAGTTGATAATTGAGAGTTGAAAGTTGAAAATGGCTAGTTCATGATTTTGGGTCTAAATTCAATTTGTCTTCTGTCATTCAGTCTTATATCAACAAGTCTTGAGTCAACCAGTCTGACGTCAATACACTCTATTAAACATTAAGAATTAAAAATTGAAAATTGAAAGTTGAAAATGGCTAGTTCATGATTTTGGATCTAAAATTCAATCGTCTTTAGTCCTGAGTCAATCAGTCTTGGATCAACAAGTCTTGAGTCAGCTAGTCTTACATCAATAAACTCAATTAAACATTAAGCATTAAACATTAAAAATTGTTACCGCTTCTTAAACCTACAGAAAGTAAAATTCTGCACGGTGTCGAATGGTGTATTATGATCCACATTGGCACATTCGATTTTAACGAAATTGTCGGCGAACGTTCGTACCATACTCTGCTGTGAATATTGTGTTATTTCGATGCCGCTGCATTTTAATGGGCCGTTTTCTGAAAACGTCCCAACAATCAAAGAACCAAATGTTTGTAAAGCTTGATTGGCAGTCGAAACATAACGTTTAATGTCTTCAGGCTTCGTTAAGAAATGGAAAGCCGCACGATCGTGCCAAACATCATACTGTCTTGTAGGTACAAAGCTGTTAACATCCTCAACAATCCAATGTACATGGTTTGCAAGGTCACCTAGTCTGTCTTTGGCGCGGTTAATCGCCGCTTCCGAAATATCCAAAACAGTAATGTTGGTGTATCCGGCTTTTAATAAATGGTCAACCAAAAAACTGTCTCCACCGCCAATGTCTATGATGGCTGAATCCAAATTCAATTGAAGCGCACCAATGAATTCTAACGAAATTTCTGGCGTTGGCTGATACCAACTAACATCCTCTAACGATTTCGTTGTGTAGATTTTCTCCCAATGTTCTTTTGAATCAAATTCAGTTGTCATACCTCGTTGGCTGGTTTTTAGATTCGTCTAATTCTGGCGTCACATAGTCGTCTTCTTGCAGTCGATTTATTCTTGGTTGTAAAATCCAAACACCTATGAAATAAAACCAGATGAGGAAAAATTCTCCAATAAATTCAGGCTTTCGCTGCGTATTTCCTTTTTCTACCAATTTGATTGTTTTTGCCGTGTGATAGTAGGTGTATATAGAGCATCCTACAGACAAAAATACCAAAGGAAATATGAGGAAGAATTGGCCAATCCACGTAGGCATTTCTTCTAGTTCTCCCTGTGTTTCGACCAAGTGAAAAACCTCGTTAACGATATTGGACAAACTATAAAAAATGGCGATTAGAATGAGTATGGGCAGAATAATACACCATTTGAATAAGGTTAAATTAAGGCCATGACCGTGAGGGAGTTTTTTGTGTAAGCCAACCGATATTGACCACAGCCAACCCGCAAAACCAAGGACACTTGGTATGATAATAATGGGCAGCCATTTAAATAGACTTTTTACCATTCCTATGATTACTTCAGGTTCTGGTTCATGGTCGATATGAAGCGGAAATGTACTGAGGAATCCACCTATAGCAACAAATTGCATGACAAAAGGGAAGGCGAAAAATAACAGAAAAAGCTGCCAGTGCTTGGCACGTAGAAATAGGTGTATCATTTGGTTAACCAATTATTTTCTTGATAAAGGTGGACGGCTTTGTCCGTTAATTCTTGAAGATTTTGTTCAATTTTAGGTGTTAGAAATTTTACATGGAAACAAGTCTTCCCTTTTAAAAACTTTCTTGTGTCGTCGTTCAGTAACGGGTCTACTTGTTCTTTATGTGTATACAACGGAAAGAAGTAAAAACGTACGTCTTTTGCTTTAGGGACCACACTGGCAAAGTAAATGCCTTCTACTTTTTTCTTTCCTTGCATGGTGGGAATTGTTCCGCTAACCTCAAAGTTCTCTGGTTTTTCGGAGGTAACACGAAACACGTTATTGTGTTTTGTCAATATCCCTTTAAGCTTCTGAGCAATTGTTTCTAAATCTTTTGTCAATTTTCTGGATTAAGCACAAAGATTAATACAAATTATCCAATTAATCATGAAGTGAGCAGACAGAAAAAGAGCTCGGTTTCTCCCGAACCGAGCTCAAAGTAACAAATTGTATGAAAAAATTTTAGTAGATATCGATTAGCACTAATCAATTTTTTGAGGAAACTTGTTTTCCATAGCTTTACGCCTGTACTCAAAAATTTCGTTTAAGTTTTTTTTGATAAATAAGCCGTTTGCAATGCGACCTAAAAAACCCATTGGAGGGGTATAGGTTATGATGTCGTGCATCAAAGTTTCATTACCTACAGCTTCTATATGGTGCTGGTGATGCCACATGGCGTAAGGGCCAACACGTTGCTCGTCGACGAAAAATGATTTGTCAGCAACATTCTTAATTTCAGTCACCCAGTTCATTTTAATGCCCAGTAATGGGCTCACTTTATAGCTAATAATCATCCCAGGATACATCTTGTCCGGCACGTCGCCAGAAGTGATGTCAAACCCCATATGGTCGGGTGTAATTTCTTTCAAATTGGCAGGTGATGAAATGAAATCCCATACATCATCAATTGGTGCATGCACGTGCTGGCTTCTCTTAAACTGGTAGGTAGCCATATTATTTAGATTGTTGTATCAAAGCTTCAATTTCTTTGTTCACTTCGTCAGCCAGTGCATATTTTTGATCACTTGCCGCTCTGTTTACAGTTGAAAGACTGTGCGCTTCCTTCATGAGTTGATCATACTTTTTTTGAAGCTTGTCTATGCGCGATTTCTTTTTGAAAATGGAAAACATTGTTGTAATTATTTTAGGGTTGAAATACCTCCGTCAAGTTTGATGACTTGTCCAGTCATCCACGAAGACTTATCTGTTAATAAAAAGTATGCAAGATTTGCCACGTCACCGGCAGTCCCGATTTTGTTTAGTGGATGCCGTTTTGCATTCGCTTCAATTTTATCTTCTGTACTGAGCAGTCTGTCAGTAAGGCTCGTTTGTGTAATTGAGGGGGCAATCGCGTTTACTCGAATTTTTGGAGCAAACTCAGCTGCTAAGGCGCGTGTCAAACCTTCTATTGCACCTTTGCTGGCAGATACGGCACTATGAAACGTAAATCCCGTTTGAACAGCTACCGTAGAGAACAACACAATACTTGGGTCATAAGATTTCTTTAGCCTAGGCAGCACTTGCTGGATAACATCAATTGCGCCAAGAACTTGTACTTCATAATCTTCAGCAAAGTCTGAGGTGCTGATACGATGAAATGGTTTTAGGTGAATCCGGCCAGGACAATACACAACACCATCAAGCACTTCTGGTAAATCGGTAAGTTGAGTGTTTGGGTCCTGAACGTCGTAGTGGATGTATTTTATTCCTGCGTTATCGTTCTTCTCAGATTTGTTGTACGTTGCCGTAATGTCATATCCACTTGCTTTGAGCTGTTGAACAAGGGCTGCCCCAATTCCCGATGATCCGCCGATTATTAAATATTGTTTCACGTTTTTGCCTTTTCGTTAAACAAAACGCCAAACAGAACAAATTGTTCATCCAAAAATAAATTGGTTGAAATAGTATAATAGTGCAGATTAAACGGAACGTAAATTAAGTAAGCAGAAGTTTTTTAATGAAGTCTATGGTGAAAACTGAAGCACTTCAGGCAACGCAAGGGGTTATTCTAAAGTCAATCCGTTTGTTGTATACAGATCTTCCCAACAAAGTGCCCACCTTCTGGTGTTTACACTTTTAAATGATACAGTACATTTGATAGGCTATTGGTATGAATGTAGTTTTGAGAAGATTCGCCTACAATTTGTCCAAGGCTATTGACCAACTCAATTCGAGCCACACTGATATTAGCGACATGAACTATATCCGACGTCGGGTTTGGGTATATCCGAATATTATTCCTGTTGATTGACCCAACATTAGCTATGGGTGAAACGTCCACTTCTACTTTCCCAAAGACAGCACCAGCGTCTTTAGCGGTTGCGACAACATCTATTAGTCCAGATTTATTGGCAGTTAAATGTCCGTTCTGATCTATAGTTGCTCCTCCACCTTTAGATGTTATGGTCCATTGTACGGTACAATTTGTAGGATTTGTAGGGGATAATGTAGCAACCATCTGCAATTGTTCTCCATTTGTATTCACTATTTAATTCCCCGATCTTGATGTTACCTGTATGCTTACAACCGGTATTTCAACGACATTCCGAAGGTCGCCAGCCATAACTGAGTCACCTGGGTTCTGACTAAAGCCGAAACTATGCACAACTATGCTGTCAGCAGAAATATAAGATACCTCCATCCAACCATAGTAATATGGTGAGGCTCCTGATACTTTATATCGTAGACCAATATATTTATTCGTTGCTCCTACATCAGATGTTCCAAAGTCCTTGCTGGATTTTAAATAGGAAAAGGTAGAAGTGTCGGATATCATTTGATTCTTGCTCAACACGTCAACGTTGCCTTTGCTGTTCAGAAGGTAATCAATAAATCCAAGATTGGAAAACGATTGATCATAGCGTAAATCGCCAAATACTGAACCTGGAGTTACACGCAAATCTGTTTCACCGTTTCCGTCTAAATCAAAGGAGTATTTCGTTTCACTATTACAAGCGACATCTTCTCAAAGGCTTGTATACCTGGTTTGAGCTTGTACAACAATGGTGTTAAGTGCAAAAGCGAGTAAGAAAACAACTTTGTTCATAATGATAATTCGATGAGTGGATATTCAATAATAACGCAAATGTTTTAAATCATTCGTTTTTAACTCACAACTCACAACTCACGAGAGACATAGGCTTCCTGCAGGTTTGCACTAATTAGAGAGGCTATTATTGCTAAGCATTCCTAGATCATTTCTTCAGACGCAGCAATAGTGAAACTACCAATAAAACAAAAGGACTGCCGTGCATAATAAAGTCGAACCAGTCCATCGGTGACATGCCATTGGCACCTCCTAAAACCCATTTGATTTTACCCCAAATATGTGGTTCTGGCACGAAAGGAGCAAGACCCAAAGTCAGAGACGCTAACAGAAAAAGTCTAGTATTATTTCTTATCTTTTTCATTCTAGAATAATGAGCAAGATGCTATCATTCTGGCATTTGTATTCCTTTGGTGAGTATATAAACTCCCATTACTGCTAACCAAAGTGCTTTTACATGAAACAATGGTTTGTAGATTTCAAAATTTACCGGAATAAATAGTATGACACACATAGCTACTAGACCAAAAATAATGGTAAACCAACCAAGCCAAGAACTTACTATTTTCCATTTGACAAATGCTGAACCTAAAAGTATAAATCCAACGCCAGAAAATATTCTTCCAAACCGAGTAAAGCAGGTTACATACTGATTTGTAAACCAAGTGCCATTTATGTATTCCTCCATTTGTTCTGGAGTCATACCAGCTGTTCTGCCTACACCCTCAGCACCAAAATTGTAATAAAATGCAGCAGCTATGGCTAAGGTAAATGTTCCAACTACAATCATACCTGCTCCAGGCAGTACGAGAATACGGTGTGGACTCCGTGCCGTCATAGATACGAGGGCGAAGATGGATATACCCATGGTAACCCATCCAAAAATATGAACACGATACATCCAAATCCAAAACCACACATTTTCACCAATTTTAGCGAAGTCTCCAGCTTCTATATATTCCCCAATGTGATGTGGCATTATCACCCAACCTAGCCATAGAAGTAGTGATGCTACTATAAAGGCCCATCCAGTAAAAGAGGTTTCGAAATCTTTTTTAGTTACGTACATAATTTAAATAAATAATATGCAAGTGTAGGGAGTTCATTATTTCTGAATGTAACAATCGTTACTTTAGGCTTTTTTACCTACTCGTATATTGCACTGTTTTTATTTACATTTAAAACCAAAAAAATAGTGGAGCGGAGAAAATTCATAAAACAAGCAGCATTAAGTTCATTTGCAACGCTTATTGGAACCGAGATTGTTTTTGGTTCTAAGTTACTAGACGGGTATGAGCCTCTTGCTATGCAAAATCCGGATCCTTTCACCTTATTCAGTAAGGATAAAGGTATGGTTGTTTTGAATGATAAGCCTTGGAATATCGAAGCCACGGCACATTTATTGGATGATAAGGTAACGCCTAACTCTTCTATGTTTATTAGAAATAATGGGAAGGTACCAGAAGAGTTAGATGCCAGTACCTGGACGCTCACTATAGATGGAGAATCGGTAAGTACCAAGAAGACATACACATTAGCAGATTTAAAATCCAAATTTCAGCAACACACGTATCAATTGGCTATAGAATGTGGAGGTAATGGTCGCAAGGAATTTGATCCGCCGGCCAAAGGGAACCAATGGGGAGTAGGAGCTATACACTGTGCTTCATGGACAGGAGTGCGACTTCGCGATGTGTTAAAAGACGCAGGAATTAAAGACGATGCAGTTTATATTGGTTTTCATGCTGTGGATGTTCACTTAAGTGGAGACCCCGAGAAAGAACCTATTTCTAGAGGTTGCCCAATGTCTAAAGCTTTGCAGGATGAAACAATACTTGCATTCAAAATGAATGGTAAAAATATTCCTAAGATTCATGGATATCCATTGCGACTAGTTGCTGGAGGATGGCCAGCTTCTGTGTCTGGAAAGTGGATTAACAGAATCAGTATTAGAAACAAGGTTCACGACGGCACAAAAATGAATGGGAAAGCTTACAGAGTTCCTTGTAAACCTATAGCGCCTGGGGATAAGGTGAAGGATGAAGATATGTGCATCATCGAGTCTATGCCTGTTAAATCATTGATAACTTACCCTAAGAGTGGCGCAATGTTAAAAAAAGGAAAGACGTTAAAAATTAGAGGTCATGCTTGGGCAGGGGAGTTAGAAGTTGCTAAAATGGAATATTCAATAGATTTTGGTTCAACATGGAATGCATGTACGCTAGAAAAGCCGGTAAATCGATTGGCTTGGCAACATTTTACTTCTGAGATTGAATTACCAAAAACGGGTTATTATGAAGTTTGGGCTAGGGCCACAGATTCTAATGGAGTAGCTCAGCCGATGATTTTGCCGGGATGGAACCCGAAAGGATATTTGAATAATGCTTGCCATAGAATTGCCTTGAAAGTGACTTAGTATGAAGGGTGAAACGAACACAAGCATACACGTTACTAAACTGATCCGCTTAATCAGGCTGTCAGTAGTACTTTTATTCGCCTTTATTGGCAGTATGATATTTTTTGTGTTTAGTCTTTCTTTCAATTCTAATCCTCAACCCATAGAAACAGCTGTATCAACAGAAGTATTGGATGACGCAGATTGGGATAAGATAGAAAATGGTATACATGTGAGGACAGGATTGATAGATTCTGAAGGTTTGATGGCGGTCGTGTCTAATTGTACCAACTGTCACTCAGCAAAACTGCTGACTCAAAACAGGATGTCTGCTGACCAATGGAATGAGACAATAAAATGGATGCAAGAAACGCAGAACTTGTGGGATCTTGGCGGTAACCAAGAAATTATAGTAAAATATTTAACAACCAATTATCCATATAAAAAGAAGGGTAGGCGTGCAATTTTGTCGAATATAGAGTGGTATGAATTGGAAGATTAGCAAAATACATGTGGTAGTCTTTTTCTTAGCTTGTAAACTTAAAGCAGTTAAGAAATGTACTCGAGTATCAAGTTCTTATCTCATGGAATCAGAAGATTTGTTCCCTCTAGCAATACTCAAGACTACCCATAGAGGCATGATGGCTCTTGGGCGGAGTGAGGCTGCTTTGTTGGGGTGCTCTTTGAAAAAGACAGTATAACAAAACATTAAATAAACGTAAATGAATAAATATCTTGACGCATTTGTAAATGCATTTAAAGGCACAGTAGATTGGACTTGGAAATCCATCATTTTTGAGGTTCCCATGTACACCAACTATTTTTGGGGTTTAATAATTATCTCGGTTGCTGTCTGGTTGTTAGAAATAGCTTACCCCTGGAGAAAAGAACAATCAATAATCAGAAAAGATTTTTGGTTAGATGTTTTTTATATGTTCTTTAACTTCTTCATATTTTCAATAATAATCAGTGGCGTATACACAACCTTGGGCCTTCTCTTTGCTGAGGTAAATATCACGGCTAAAAGTTTCGCAATTATCAATATTTCTGCGTGGTCACAGTGGTTACAGCTATTTGTATTCTTTATTATTTTAGATTTTGTGCAGTGGTTTACGCACGTATTGCTACACAAATATCCTTTCCTTTGGAAGTATCACAAAGTACACCACAGTGTAAAAGAAATGGGATTTGCAGCTCACTTGAGATATCACTGGATGGAAAATGTGCTTTACAAACCATTAAAGACATTCGGGGTAATGATTCTAGGAGGTTTCGAACCAGAACAGGCATACATTGTTCACTTCATCACTATTACCATAGGTCATTTAAACCATGCTAATATTAAATTGTCTTGGGGTCCGCTTAAATATATATTTAACAATCCAGTAATGCACTTGTATCACCACGCTTACACGCTGCCAGAGGGCAAGTATGGTGTAAATTATGGTATTAGTCTAAGTCTTTGGGATTATATCTTTAAGACAGCATATGTGCCTGAAGACAGTGGAACAATAGAAATAGGATTTAAAGGAGATGACAAGTTTCCTCAGGATTTTATAGGTCAAAGTATCTATGGTTTTGGAAAGGATAAATAGTTCCTTCCGATAGATTGAAAACCTGACTTAGCCACTGATTAAGTCAGGTTTTTTTTTATGCATGTACTAGTAGAAAATACTTCGTAAAAGAATACAGAATAGACAATCCCGTATTCTATGAGTAAAACCCAATAACTATTAATATTTGAGTCATTTGCGTACGTATAATAGCTAAGGAAAATGACCAAACTCCAAACCAAGGTAAATTTATATCTTGTGAATAAAGAAAGAAATAGAGGTGTAGCCAAATACCAAGGATGCATAGTAGTGGTAGTGAAAAAATAAGACACTAGCACAAATAACATACAGATTATTAGTCCTTTAGTAGTTTCATTCTTTTTTGAAAAGGCTGCAAGTAGTACAAAGAGCAGCACAGTAAAAGATAAAATTTTACCAATGGTCGCAATCTCATTATAGCCCCTGTAGCTGTAGCCTATTTCTCTTATCAAGTAATAAATACTTGCGTTAAATTCAAACTTTTGAAACCAAAGCGCTACTGTATTGGTATAGTTATGGACGAATTCTATAGATAAAAATGGTGCAAACAAAAGTACTGATGTGAAACCTACTATAGCGCAGAACAATATCCATTTCTTAAAACCTAATTTCTTAAAAAACAGCGGTAAGAAAATAAGAGGGATAAGCTTAATGGATATAGATATAGCAAGGACTAGCGCCGCCATTTTCCATTTGCTTTTGTGCAGTAGATACAGACTTAGAATAAGGAAAAAAATCATCACGGACTCAAAATGAAGATTGCCTGTAAGTTCTATGATTACAAAAGGGTTTAGGATATACCAAAAGATTCTAGAAGTAGGGATTTGGAGGCTTTTAAGTAATTTTTTACCTACGAGTAATGTTCCGACATCCGCTATAATAATAAGCACCCTCATTACAATCACAGCACCCGATATGCTGCTGCCTGAAAACAAACCCGCTATCACAAAGCATAGCTGATTCAGAGGTGGATAGTTGGTGTGATTTCCAGCACTAAGATGTCCCATTCCTTGGAATAACTCATGGGCTTGATGAATCGGGTATTTCCCTATATCGATAAATGATCCAGGTGTGTAGAGGTATGGATTAAGTCCTTCCAAAATCATTCTGCCATCCCAAATAAATCGGTAAAAATCTTGAGACAAATTAGGGATTGCAACTATTAAAGTAACCCTAAACAGAATAGCGAGAAGAGTAAGTGATTTGAAATCATCTTTGAAATAATGTACAAGTAAGAAGAATAAGCCAAATAAAACGGTATAAAGAATTCCGAGTTGTGCCAAATCCGTTCGCACATAGTGGTACGCAAAAAAATAGTACGCGATGCAGCTAATTAAACCAATCAGAAATAATAAGAAGCCTCTTTTATTTTTCCAAGCTGACATCATTGTCTTAAAGGAATCAATGGCATTAAATACGTGAGGTTATTGAAAGTGCAAATACATATCCGAACCCAACAAAAAGTAATACGTGAAAAGGAAACAATCCGAAATTGTCTAGGACAAAAGCCGCATACATCCCAAACCCAAAGTAGAGTGTCATTAAGCCCTCAAATAGAACGCTTGGCGATATTTTTTTGGAAAGATATTTGTTCTCTTTCCAGTTTTTATTTTTGGCATTCAGATTAAACTTAGGAGTTCTTACGAAATCACTTTTCTTGCCTATGTGTCCTTCTAAAACAGCTATAGAATTATGCAGGGCAAAGCCCATAGCTACCGTCAAAAAGCTAAAGAACATCCCTACGTACGATACAAATATTTTCAATCCTTTTCCATTGATGGTCTTATACATAAACCAAAATGAGACAAAATAGGAAAGCGTAGTAGCCAAGAACAAAATCATACCGAAAGAGGATACTTGAAGTTCTGTATGTTGGTTTTGGATGTACAACATCGGAATGCTGAGAATGGCTACTATTAAGACATTCAAAAACATAGTACTGTTCAGTAAATGAAATAATCCAAAAATTTTGGTTTTCAGAGAAAGACCCTTCTTTGTTAGAAGTTTCTTACTAAATTTTTGGAAATTTTCAGCACCACCTTTATTCCATCTAAATTGCTGTGATTTAGCGGCGCTCATAGCTAAAGGGAGTTCAGAAGGTGTTACAACATCTTCTAAGAATACAAACTCCCAATTTTTCAATTGAGCCCTATAACTCAGATCTAGGTCTTCTGTCAAAGTATCTCCTTCCCAGTTTCCAGCGTCTAATATGCAAGTTTTTCGCCAAATTCCTGCCGTACCGTTGAAGTTGATAAAATGCCCTTGAGAATTACGTCCCACTTGCTCTAATGTAAAATGGATATCCAGCGCAAATGCTTGAACCTTTGTAAGAAGTGAATGATTTCGGTTGGTATGGCCCCATCTGGTCTGGATAACTCCGATGTTCTCATTGCTGAAATATGGTAGTGTGTTTAGTAACCAATCTTTTTGTGGAAGAAAATCAGCATCAAAAATGGCAATATATGCTCCTTTTGCTATCGCAAGACCTTCTTTTAGAGCACCTGCTTTAAAACCTGTTCTATTTGTTCTGTGAATGTGTTCTATATCGAAGCCTTTGGCTTTTAATTTTTCGACATATTGCTTGGTAATAGCTAAAGATTCATCAGTAGAATCATCGAGTACTTGAATTTCTAACTTGTCTTTTGGATAATTTAAATGACCAATGTTTTCTAACAAAGATCCCATTACATAAAGCTCATTATAAACAGGCAACTGAATAGTCACCAATGGGTAACCGCCTTTTAATGAATCTAAGTCTATTTTAGGAGTGGTTTTTGTTCTTTTTTTTGCCAAGACGTAGTTAATCACCAAACTCAGCTCAGCCACGGCGTATAAAAACATAATTACAATAGCTATTACATATGTTACTACGATAACGTAATCTAATACTGTCATTTAAAACTATACTTAAATATCCAAGTTAATATTTTTACACCTGCCATGATAGAACCGACTACCGTGCCTGAGACTTTAGAAACCCCAATTCTCTTTTTATATCTCACCGGAATTTCTGTGTAGCTTACATTGGCTTTTAGTGCTTTTAGCTGCATCTCGACGGTCCACCCGTATGTTTTATCTTCCATATTTAGCGCAACAAGTTTGTCGTATTTTATAGCTCTAAAAGGGCCTAAGTCTGTAAATTTAGCCTTAAAAATGATAGCCATAAGCGAAGTCGCCAGCCAATTTCCAAATATTTGTTGCGGTGTCATAGATCCGTCCTCTCTGAGTCGTTTTACCCTAGAACCGATTACGAAATCTACATCACCCTCTACTATAGGTTGCACGATCTTGGTTAGTTCTTCTGGGTAGTCGCTATAATCGCCATCTAGGAAAACAACAATGTCGGGCGTATTTTTAGATCGTGCGATATAGTCTAAACCTTTGAGGCAGGCATAGCCATAACCTTTTCTATTTTCCGATAGTACGGTGGCACCTGCTTTTGACGCATTCAGAGCCGTTTCGTCTGTGGAATTATTATCGACCACAATAACCTCCGATACCACTTTGGGTATTTCTTTCAATACAAAATCGATTGAATCCGCTTCATTGAACGCAGGAATTATTACGCTAATGGTCTTTTGCTTCTTTTTGATTACACCCTGCTCCCCAGACATTTTCACTCAGATTGTTACTCGCTTTTATTTTCTGCGAATTTGGTGACATCCATGTTATTACCCAAGAGGATATCTCTAGAATTTATCCTGCCTTCTAAGCTACCATTTTCCAACTTTAAAACTCCACGAGGACATACCGCAGCACACACTCCACATCCCACACAACTAGATCGTACAATATTTTCGCCTTTTTGAGCGTAGGCACGTACATCTATTCCCATTTCACAGTAAGTCGAACAGTTACCACATGATATGCATTGACCACCGTTCGTTGTAATTCTAAACTTTGAAAATAATCGCTGTTGAAAGCCCAAAACAGCAGCCATTGGACAACCATATCTGCACCAGACTCTGTTACCCAAAATAGGATAAAACCCTGTGCCTATCACTCCAGAGAATATTGATCCAATGTAAAAACCATAAGCTGAGCGCAGTGTACCGGAACTTATAAAAAGTAAATCAGAACTTCCCCCAAATGTGTAAAGAGCGAATAGTGATAGTATTACTACAAAAAACCCGATGGCACCGTATCGTGCATCTTTGCCTAATTCTTGGCGTTTAAAGACCATAGTTAAGGTAAAAACAAGAGTCAAAACAGCCGCTACAAAAATTAAAAACACCTTTCTAGTTAGCCAATAAGCCGTAGCATCATCTCCTAAATAAGTACCAACAACGGCAGTAGTCATCAGAATAGAAAATACCAAAACAATATGCACTAGCCATCTTTCTACTTTCCAAGAGGACAATTTTTTGCTGCTGAGTTGTCTGAAAGAATCACCTGCAGTCTCTGCCAATCCGCCACAACCACAGACCCAAGAACAATACCAACGTTTGCCATATTTGTAGGTAAGGATTGGTGAAATTACAAAAATGGATAACACGCCAAATATTAAAAGTGCCAAACCAATATTTCCAGCCTGTATAAATTCATCTACGCTATATTGATCGAAGTAATCGTAGCTGAGTGGCCACATATTTTTTAAGTCGTAAGACGGGATTGTAAAAGAATTAGAGTTTAATCTAGCCATAAACTCAGGGATTAAAAATGCAAATCCCAATTGAAAAAGCATTACTGAAAATGTGCGAAATTGCTGATATCTATTGCCTCTGTATTTTAGAATAAATTTATATCCAAACAGCAGAATAGCAAGTGTATAGAGTGTGCCGTACACAAACCATTGACTGGCGTCATTTCCGTTTAATAAGCTACTCAACGGATCAAAAAGGGCCACCAAACCAGAATTGGGTTGGCCGTCGATACCAAGACCAAGTAGCTTTGGATAAAAGTACAAAACCACATAGAAAGTGGTTAAAACTACACCTGTAACCCACCCAATAGTACCTCTGGATGAAATTGACTTAAACCAAACGCCGTTGTTTTTAATACCATCTTGTTTGTTGATATAAAGACCGTTAGCATATAAAAAAACACCAATACTAATTAGTGATATTGCTACAATAAGAAGCCCCCCTTGGCTAGAAAGCCCGATGTTAAATAATGCCAATACCAGAAGAAGTAAACCAACACAGCCTAATGTTAAAGCTACTTTTAGTTTAGAAGACAAAGTGCCATCTGGTCTTGCCAAAGACAAGGATATTTCTGTAGAATCTTTCAAGTATTTAAAGTGCTTAGTTGTTTATTGTATTTAGCAAGTATGTCGTTTTCATATCGCTGATAAAACTCAGGGTCAAAATTGGCCTTTGGTAAATTGTGAATCACATAATTAACATCTCTTTTTTCCGTCAACCAAGTATCAAAAATGTCGTGTCGCATACGTATGCCAAAAGTGTTTATACCAATAAATTCAAGGGTGTCTTTGTTGTACTCTAAGGTGATACACTTGTCTTCGTTTGGATTTTTCCACTGAAAGTGTTGGTGCGTGCCAATTGGTACAGCGCTGACCCAGCCGTAGGTTTGGTATTCTATTTTTAGAAATTTGGCTGAGTTGAACCAGTGGCCGGGTTCGTATTCTACTTTTTGGCCACAAATAGTTTGGGCTAAAGTTTCGCCCATTATTCTACCAGTGTGCCACATTGCTTCTATGTTACTTCTGCCTTCTTTGGAGTTACGTAGCTCTGCACAATCGCCTATGGCGAAAACATCAGGAATGTTAGTTTCTAAAAACCGGCTCACCAACACACCCTTGTTGGTTTCTATGTCAGTAGATTCTATAAATGCCACGTTGGGTGAAACCCCCGCGGTAAGTCCGACAAGATTGCAGGGTATTTCTTCGTCGGTTTCTTTTATTACTATAGATTTAACCGATCCATTCTCACCTCCCTTTATCTCTTTTAGATTTGCCCCTAGTCTTAAATCAATGTTGTTGTTTGCAATATGATTGTTTAGCATCTCGCTTTCCTGTAACGGTAAGACATGGTTCCAAAAACTTGTTTCTCTTACTAAAAACGTGACGGGAATATTCCTCGAAGTCAGCATCTCAGCTAGCTCTATTCCTATGAGTCCGCCACCTATAATTACAGCTCTCTTGCATACTTCATTATTTTGAGCGGTTTTTTCTAGGCTTTCTAAATCTTGCAAGTGATACAAGCCTTGGACTCCTTTTAGATTTTCCCCAGGCCATCCAAATTTATTGGGTTTGCTTCCAGTAGCTATGACGAGTTTGTCGTATTTAAGTTCGTCACTATTCTCAAGGATTACGCATTTATGATTAGTGTTTACAGCAATCACCTTGCCGTTTACCAGTTCTATTTTATTCTTATCCCAAAACCAATCTTCATAAGGTTTGGTATGCTCAAACTTCATATGTCCCATATAAATGTACATTAGAGCCGTTCGAGAAAAGAAATGATTTGATTCGTTAGAGACTACAGTAATTCGTTTGCTAGACAGTTTGCGGACATGCCTAGCGAGCGTGATACCCGAAATACCGTTTCCAATTATAATTACATGCTCTTCAGACATTTGATACAATGTGCTCAAATTTGGTGAAAATTTTCCCATTATTTGAAAGGGAGCAAAATACTTTAATAAGTCTCACTTATAAGTAACCTATGTTTCTTTTGCTCAATGGAATAAATTGTAGATTCGTTCATTAAAACAGAATATGTCTAAAACCTACTACAATCCAGATGATTTAAGAAAATTTGGTAAAATAACGGAGTGGAGCGAAGAACTGGGAGAAAAGTTTTTTGATTACTACGGTAAAGTATTTGAAGAAGGGGCCCTTACTGCCAGAGAAAAATCACTGATTGCTTTAGCTGTTTCGCATGTGGTAAAATGTCCTTATTGCATAGATGCCTACACCAAGGATGGGCTGCAAAAGGCAATAACTAAGGAAGAAATGATGGAAGCGGTACACGTAGGAGCGGCAATTGAGAGCGGAGCTACTTTAGTGCATGGAGTTCAGATGATGAACAAATACGAAAAGCTGTCTATGTAAATGATAAAGGAGTCATTACATAAAAGGGAAAGTAGTCTTTCTAAGTCTCAAAAACAGTTAGAATATTTAGCCAACGGCATTTTTAAAAGTGGTGATTTACCCACCTTTAAAGCTAAAGTCAATAAATCGGGTCAGCACCCTTTACGCGCTAAGAAGCTAGAAATTTTGCAGCTCAATCTGGGGTATATGTGTAATCAGGTGTGTGAGCATTGTCATGTAGATGCAGGCCCTGATCGAAAAGAGATCATGACTAAGGAAACTATGTCTCAATGCCTTGAAGTCATTAAAAGATCGGGTGTACATACACTGGATTTAACAGGAGGAGCACCCGAAATGAATCCAAATTTTAGATGGTTTGTAGAAGAAGCTTCCACCTTAGGTGTTAAAGATTTCATTGTGCGTTCTAATCTTACCATCATCAGAGCAAATAAAAAATATTACGACCTCCCTCAGTTTTACAAAAAGTACAACATACATGTGGTTTCTTCTATGCCACATTGGACAAAGGATAAAACAGATAAGCAACGTGGGGATGGCGTTTTTGAGAAATCTATACAGGCTTTACAGGACTTAAATGCGGTGGGCTATGGTATGCCAGGCAGCCATCTAGAATTGGATTTAGTTTATAATCCTTCAGGCGCATTTTTACCCGCAGATCAAACTTCGCTGGAGAACGAATACAAAAAGTCATTGTTACATGAATTTGGCATTCAATTCCATAAATTGTTTGCTATCACCAATCTGCCGATTAGTAGGTTCTTGGATTATTTGATCATGTCAGACAATTATGAGGACTACATGTACAGCCTTGTAGAGGCATTTAATCCCGGGACTTTGTCAGGCGTTATGTGTACGAATACACTATCTGTTAGTTGGGATGGGTGGTTATACGATTGTGACTTTAATCAAATGCTAGAGCTAAAAGTAAAAAGTAAGGTGAAGCATATTCGAGATTACAACAGCAAAGAGTTAGCTGATAGAGAAATTGTGGTTTCGCAACATTGTTATGGTTGCACGGCTGGAGCAGGGAGCAGCTGCCAAGGTACGATGCAATAGGAGTGTCAAAAGATGGGAGGAACTAAAAAATTACTAATGGTATTTGTGAAAAATATTGTCGAAGGAAACGTAAAAACACGTTTAGCTTCTACCATAGGAAATGACGATGCCATTGACGTATATAATCAGTTGCTTGACATTACCGAGTCAGCTACCAAAACGCTAAAAGTAGATAGACAAATTATTTATTCTGATTGTATAGAAGATGCTAGGTGGACATCGGATATCAAAGGAGTTCAACAAGGAAAAGACTTGGGAGAGCGAATGAAAAATGCTTTTAGAGATGGTTTTTCAAACGGTTATGATCAACTGATTTTGATTGGTTCGGATTTGCCCGATATTTCACAAGAACTCATAGAAGAAGCCTTTGTAAAGCTGGAAAATAAGAATGTTGTTTTCGGACCAGCGCAAGATGGAGGCTATTATTTAGTGGGATTGGGCACTTTTTATTCATCTATCTTTGAGGATAAACCTTGGAGTCAGTCTAGTTTATTAAATACTACCCTAGATGAATTGAAAGAACAAAAAGTAGACTTTGATTTGTTGGATAGTTTTAATGACGTGGACACGTATGAAGATCTGAAGAATTCGTCAATGTTCAGCGAATATGAGAATAGAAAATCACCAGTGTAATTTGATTGACTTAATAGAAAAAGCCACGGCTTACATAGAGGAACAAGGAATAACAAACCCCGAAATAGGTGTTGTTCTTGGAACAGGATTAAGTAAGCTTGTTGATGCGATAGAAGTAATTCAGGAAATAGGCTATTCAGATATTCCTCATTTTTCAGAATCTACGGTAGAATATCACGCCGGGAAACTCGTTTTTGGAGAATTAGCAGGGAAAAGTATAGTGGTAATGCAAGGTCGTTTCCACCTATATGAAGGGTATACATTGCAAGAAGTCACATTTCCAGTAAGAGTGCTGAAAGCATTGGGGATTCAAACCTTATTGGTGTCCAATGCCGCTGGAGCAGTTAATCTATCCTTTAAAAAAGGAGCGCTAATGCTTATAGAAGATCATATAAACTTACAAGGCAGTTCTCCATTGGCATTTAATGGATGCGAGGACCTAGGCGAGCGTTTTGTAGATATGAGTGAGCCATATGATATTTCGCTTATCGAGAACTTAGAATCGATTGCCCAAGAGAAAGAAATTACCCTGCATAAAGGCGTATACGCCAGTGTAGTTGGTCCTCAGCTAGAAACAAGGGCGGAATACAGAATGCTTAAAATATTAGGAGCAGATGCAGTGGGAATGAGCACTGCACCTGAAGTAATAGTGGCTAAGCAATTGGGTTTAAAAACAGCGGCTATTTCTGTGCTAACAGATGAGTGTGACCCAAATGATTTAAAACCCATTAACATCCCAGAGATTATGGAAATCATAGGAAAAGCAGAGCCAAAGATGGTATCATTATTCTCAGAATTAATAAAAAGACTATAAGTCCCATATCTGAAGTCAACTAGTAATTGGAAAAGCGGGACCAGCAATAAAAAAGTACGTAAATCCAATCAGCAAACATTTGGATTCGTGCTTTCAGACAATCTTATGTCACCTAAATTAGGCCTCTTTTTCGGCATTCGTTTATGTATACTGGTGCTATACTTTATCGTCAATAGCATTGGACCTACGCCAATTTTAAATAGGTAAGTCAATAGAGAAAATAATTCAAAACTATCGTTTAACAGAAAATGGACGTTGAAGAATGGCTAGAAGATTTTGAGGACATTCCAAAACGCGAGAATTCAAATATGATACCTGTTGGTCACTGATGTTGTCAGCGTTTTACAATTTATTTATGGTCGTGGTGTTCTGAATGTAAAGATGCTGCAAAGTTGAAATTGGCTACAAGGTTTAGCTGGCTAAAATTCAACGAATTAATTTGATCTGAAAGAGGAATATCGTTGTCCAGTGCTCTTCTGTAGATATATAGAAAACGGAGATCTAACCCATCTAACTTGTTTTCAAAAGAGTAAGTGCAATCCAGATTAATCTGGTCGTAAGAATGCTGTAAATATTTGTTAAACGAAGCTCTATCGTCCGTAATCGTTCGGTTCCAATCTAGTTTTATCTCAAAGGCTTTTACTTTCTTCAAGCCTGAAATTCCAAAACTGTTGGCGTTTCCCAAACCTTCTAACTGGTTTCTAGGAAGATATGTGTAGCTAGGGTCTACTCCAAATTCTCTAGGAAACAAATACCTGCCCGAATTAAATATATGGGTGAAATTAGACTGAACATCACAAAATCTAAAATGGTAGCCCATTCTAGCACTCGATAAGTTAGTCTGTTCCGTGTTTGGATGATAGATTTGATTTGTATTATTGTCTCCGTTATTTACTGGTGTTTGGAACAGGTATAGCAGTCCTACATACAAACCAGTATCACGATCAGCATCTAGTTTGATTAATGAACTATTCGAGATATTATCTAAATAGTAGGTCCAAAGGTTAAGTTGAATGGTAGGTTTCGGGTTTAGTTCAAAACCTAAAATCCCGAGACCATTAGAAGAAACTTGTTTGTGATAGTCTGCTAATTGTCCATTTGCATCAAATCCATTGTTGTACAACCCTATAGCCTGTGATATGGTGTACCAATGTGTGGTGGAACGAGGAGAAGATTTATTAAACCAAGCACCGGTCAGTATATGCGATTTGTGATGAGCCTCCATTTTAAAACCTGAAAATACTTTTGGTTTCATTCGCCCATCATGCAGACGAACCAATGGACTTTCTACTTCCATTTTGCCATACATTAGGGTTATTTTTTTAGTTTCATATTTGAGATACAGCTCTTCTAGTCGGTCCAGATCAGTATAATTACCTCGGTGTTCTACATCAAAAAGTTGAATCTCATACCTTGAATTGGAATTAGCAATAGAGTCTATCGCAAGAAGATCATTAGAAAAAGTACGGTAAACAAAAATGCCATTGAGTCCTACAGAAATACCTTTATACGGAAGAGTTTCATAATGTATAGAAGCTCCAATGGCGTTGGCATAATAATCTCGCAATGAGCCAGCATTTATGGTGGTCATAGTGTAATCTCTTATTTGCCCAGTGAAATGACCGTTCGAGAAATAGTACACCAGCTTTTTTGGTTCTTCCTTGTGATCTTGAGCAAAGAGCGGTGATATAGCATGACTAAAAATAAGAAAACAAAGAATTCTCATTATGCTACGTTTGTATAATTCGAGATTGAAATGCATTGGTAGTCTTATTGCATTAACAAAGTTGAACTTACCAGTGCATTTAGTAAGTAACACGGGTTACTTTACGCATTAAATTGATGTATGGATAAGAGGAGAACTATACGAGAATAAGGTTGCTATAAGCTGATTACAGCTCCAACAGTTCTATTTTATTTCTTTTTAACCTAACAATTTTCTTCTTTTCTAATTTTTTAAGCAACCGGGATATGACTACTCTTGATGAGTGCATATCATATGCGATGTCTTGATGACTAATTTCCAAAAGTGTTGATTTTTTTATAAGAACCTGACTTTTTAAGTACTTCTGGATCCTTACTTGCATATTTTCAAATGCTAATTCGTCTACAGAGTTTAAGAGTTCAGAAAACCTATGTGTATAGTTGTCAAAAACAAACTTAAGCCAGCCATCATACTTCTGAATCCATCTTTTGTTGTTTTCCGCAGGTATAGCAATGAAAACAACGTCTGTTTCCGAAATAGCTCTAATAGTGGAATTTTTTTCGTTTAGGCAACAAGTAACCGTCATTGAGCATGTGTCACCTCTTTCTAGATAGTACAATGCAAGCTCATCACCATTAGAATCTTGTCTAAGAATTTTAATAGCACCACTTAAAAGTAAGGGCATGCTATCTATTTTTTCGCCATAATCCATGATCACCTTGTTAGCGGCAATGGAACGATAAGTCCCTAGCTGTTTAATTTCCGCTATTAATTCTGGTTCGAATAAAAACCCGTAACATTCTATTAGTTCTTTGTAATTATTTTCCTCCATTTTAGAAAGTTATCAAATATAGGTTAAAGGGCATATATACTTTTTTGCCGTCATTTTAGTTGGTCAACTTCCTTTGGTGTTAGTCCTTAGAACCCTTGTGCTGGGCATTTTCTAGCGTATATGGGTGTGGGAACTGATTAGTAAGATTTGAGGCGATGTGCATATTGTTCGCATGTTTCGCGAGTTGCGCTGCATCGGTTTCCTCTAGTGGTCTTAGTCTTATGTTCATCGTCTCTTAGTTTTTTGGGAAAAAAAATCCCGACGAAACCGCCGGGATTTGTTAAAATTCTTTTTTGGTTTATTTACCCCGGGTTTGGCATTTACAGTCTTTATCAACAACTCCAGTTGCTCCAGAAGCAGTGACACACTTGTCGCCGATATTCTTCTTCAAGTCTTTGCAATCGTAAGTAGGTGTATTACTTGACGTCTCACATTTACAATCCTTATTGATTTTGCCAACAGCGCCAGTTGCAGTTTTGCATTTGTCGCCAATGTTCATTTTTATTTTTTCGCAATCATACTTTGGTGTGTTGTCTTTGCCTTCGCACTTACAATCTTTTGTTACAACACCAACCGTACCTGCAGCCGTTCTGCACTTGTCACCAACATTCTTTTTGATTTTCTCACAATCGAATTTAGGTGTGTTGTCTTTGGCTTCACACTTACAGTCTTTTGTTATAACACCGTACTTGCCAGTGGCAGTTTTACATCTATCACCAATATTCTTTTTGATTTTCTCACAATCGTACTTTGGTGTATTGTCTTTGGTTTCACACTTGCAATCTTTCGTTACAACGCCAACCTTTCCGGCTGCTGTTTTGCACTTGTCACCAACATTCTTTTTGATTTTTTCGCAATCGTATTTAGGTGCATCAGTCTTTGTTACACAATCACAATTTTTGTCTACGTAACCAACCTTGCCTGTTTTGGTTTTGCACTTGTCTTTGAAGTTTAGTTTCAGTTTAGGACAGTCGTACTTCTTGTCATTGTCTTTTTTGCGTTGTTCTTTTTTCTGCTTAAGAATTTTGCGAATTGTATCGCGATCAGAATCATCTTTACACGCTGTTAAAGTGAATAACGATGCCGTTAAAAGAATAGCAACTAGTTTAAAAGTGTACTTCATTTCTAGATTTTTGGAGCGGCTAAGATATGAATTCTCAGAGATTTAGATTCTTTAATCCGTCAACCATTTGTCAGAATTGCGCAGAGGTAGCTACTTCTAACTATTGAACCATTTGCTTTTTTTGATTGGGATGTTACGGTTTATCTTGCGAACATGGAAAAATGAAGGAACGTCTGTAGTCCATTTTTTGAGCGACAAGATCTTGAGTAATATTTCGATGCGACTGACAAGACCTAAACCAATGCAGATCCAGTAGAGCCAAAAACTCTCATGATTCAAACAGAGGTCGATAAGGAAGAGTAGGAGGGTGGCTGTCCATAACTTAGCTAAGATTGAATGGGTTGCGATGGGTTTTTTGAAGCGCACAAAACTAACCAGATAGGTCAACGCTTCCAGACCAATGACCACGCCAATTATAATCAAGTTACTTTTTAGAAATGTGGCATTAATTAAAAAAATACAGGCTATCGCTGAGAGCCAAAACACCTGATCGGCGTTTGAATCCCAGATGCGCAGTTTCTCGGAAGACACACCCCATTTTCTTGCTAAAACACCATCGAAAAAATCTGAAACAATTCCACCAAGCATAAGCGCCACAATCCATTGATCACGCATCGGAAACTCTATAAAGCAAAACAGGATAAACAAACCGGCACTCACAATTCTGCTGTACACCAAGTAAAACGGAATCTGATTTCGGAATGATTTCACAATAGCAATTTACGACAGTTGCTTTGAATACAAACAAAGAGTCTCATCACTGGGCTGAATGTGTTCCTTAAAAGTGAAACCTAGTTTGGTCAATAACTGGATGCTTCTTTCGTTTTTTTCAATCGTTACGGCTTGCCTAATCAGCAGACGATCTGTTTCGATAATGTACATCGGGTCATTTCAATATCAAAGAGCTACCTCAAAGTACCTCGAGACCCTGGTTTGATTAATGAAACTGGCGTAACCAAAAGACGTATCCATTGCTGTACTTGTCCCCTCAATTACGGTTGCAATGTCAAGGTATGTACTTTGCGGTGTAAACGTTGCTGTTCTAAAATGTTGCTTGAGTTCGTCAGAAGTCGAACAGAACTTCTGTTCCAAAGAATAGGCAAATACAAGATGTCCCAAGCTACTGTCACCAATTAACTCGAGAATCATGGTGTCACTGTTCATATCTATCGGCACAGAAAAAAGATTTCCACCGTAACCAAATACCGTGTCACCATTACCTGATGCATTAATAAATAATATGCCCAATGTGTCGTTTGGGTTGGTCTTGAATTCAAGGCTAGGTTCGCTTGCAAATCCATCACAATCGACCACTGGGTCGTCACTACAACCACTCATAAACATGAAACATGAAAGAATGATGAACTGCTTCATTTCTTTTTCTTTTTAATTTGATTCAACACAATGTGGACGCCAAACCCAGGGTTAAACGAGCCATTTCTCGTAACACCAATCGCTGGTATATATTGATGGTCGAGCAAAGTTTGTTCTATGATGGAATGGTTGGTGAATTGTACAGGATAGATGTCGAAACGTATAACACGATCTAAAATCACCTCGTATCCCAGTCGGAAGATGGTATATTGATAGGGCACATTTTCTTCTGAAATCTGGCCAGAAAAACTAGGGTAATAATTGCCCGGAAATTCTTTTTCACCTAAAAAGTGAAGCGTGCCCAAACCCATACTGAAAGAGGCTACAAACCCATGCTGGAGTCTATACGTCTTAACCGGTTTGTAATAATTCGTTGATAAAAATGAAACGCCAATTCCAGCATATCTCCCCGTAGTCTTAGTGGTCGAGAAACCCATTAAATTGTAGTGCGTATGGTCTGCAGTGCCTCCTTCTACTTTAATCTCAGTGTGTGGGATGCCCCTAAAATTATATTCCAACATATAGGCATATCGACTTCTTACTTGAATGCCGGCCGTATGCATTGTGTAGGGTTTGTATGGTAGAAACGTGTCTGACGCTATAGAATCTGTTACAGGTTTAGACTGACCAACCGTAATTGTCGAAAGTAATAAGAGCGGTATGATAATCAGTTTAAACACAAAGCGAAATTACAAAACCATCTGAAATGGATAAATTATAACTGCCTGATTTATAGGACAGAAGAAAAAAGTTTAATTTCACACCAACCATAAGTAATCTCAATCCGTAATGGTTAGTAAAATTGATTCAAATGAAAAAAATAGTACCCTTTTTAACCCTGTTGGTTGGGATTTTAGGATTTAACACAGTTCAAGCACAATGCAAGGCCGACTTTTCGTTTTACACGAATGGCAACGGCACCTTTGTATTTGTCGATTCTTCTGGAAATAGATATACGACAGAAGACTGGACTTTTGGAGATGGGACAGGATCCAGAAACAATTCGGGGCAAGTAAGCCATTCGTACAACGCCACTGGCAATTATACTGTTTGCAGAACAGTTTGGGATTCGATGAGTTCGTGTCGTGATACGTTCTGCACACAAATTACCTATACAACATCAAATTGTAAAGCAGATTTCAAGGCCGCTGTGTCTGGTGATACGGTTCAATTTCGTGACGCGAGTAATGGAGCAGTTTATTATTCGTGGGATTTTGGCGACAACAAATCGTCGACTTCAGCTAACCCACAGCATGTTTATGCAAAATCTGGAACATACAGGGTGTGCTTGACCATTGTTGATAGTGCGAGAACATGTATCGATACCTATTGCGCAACGGTTAAAATTGGCTCTGGTTGCGATGCCAGCTGGACGGCCGGTAGTCAAAACTTGAGTGTTGGCTTCAGACTCAACAATTCTGCAACAGGTCGAATTTCATACAGTTGGAGTTTCGGTAACGGAGGTTCGTCTGCTCAAGCTAACCCTGTTTACACCTATTCTACACCGGGTACTTATTTAGTATGTCTTGATTTATACGATTCTACGCTAAATTGTTCAGATCGCTATTGTGATTCTGTTACTGTTGATACGTCTAACAACACTGGATGTCGTGCTGTTTTTACAGCTCAAGTAACAAGAGATACCGTAGTGCAACTCACCAACTGGTCGCAAGGTTTTACCAATTTTAAGTGGTACTTCCCTAACGGGAATACGTCTACCAACAGACACGAGAATATTACCATAAACAAACCAGGTACGTATACAATTTGTCTTTTTGCAGAAGACAGCGTTTCTGGCTGCCAAGATTCAGTTTGTCAGACCGTTACTATTGATTCAGCTCGCGGTGGAGGATGCCGAGCGGCGTTTAGAGTTGCTGTTGATACATCTCAAAAATTCAAGTTATTCCTAATCAATGGCTCATCTAATAAATCGACTCATACTTATTCTTGGTCGTTTGGAGATGGCGGAACCAGCACAAAAAGAAACCCAACCCATAAGTACAGAGCTTTTGGAAGCTATTGGGTATGTTTAACGATTGCGGACTCAACTTTAAACTGTACCTCAACCTATTGTGATTCACTGGGTCTTGACTCTACAGGGAGGTTGTTGAAAGCAGATGGATTTGAACTTGAGGTAATAGAGGATTTTGTTTCTGTTCCAGAGACAAAGAAGGTGAATTACAACCTTTATCCAAACCCTACATCAGATGAGGTTACCGTACAACTAGATAATAATGCAGGTGAAAATGCACACATAAGCGTATACAACTTACAAGGAAGATTAGTTGCTACATCCACTTTTGGTCTAAACTTTAAGGCAAAGGTTAACTTAATGGATGAAGTAGATGGGTTGTATTTGGTACGCATATTTGATGGTAATGACTACACACAAACCAAGATCATGAAAATGAGTAAATAGAGAATTCATTCTAACATCAAACGGGGTTAGCAATAACCCCGTTTTTGCCTTTTATGGCCATAGATAAAAAGCTGATTAAAAACTGTTTGAAGAACGACAGACGTTCTCAGAACGAACTCTACAAAGAGTTGTTTAGCTTTTTAATGAATATATGTATCCGATATAAAAACAACTATGATGACGCGGGAGCAGCGTTAAATACAATATACCTGAAGGTGCTTAAAGGGTTAGAAACGTATCAAGATGATAAGGCGATGTTGCCATGGGTAAAAACGATAGCTGTGCGGCACTTGATAGATGAATATCGGTCAGACAAACGCCATGAAGCCATCGCACTTGATGCCGTCCCAAACCAAAGGGTGAATGGGTACAGTGTCAGTCATGATAAGTTAAACGTTGATGATATTTTGACCATGTTAACCAAGCTCCCTATCAACTCACGGAATGTTTTTAACCTGTATGTTTTGGATGGGTATAAACACAGAGAAATTGCAGATATGTTGGGTATGAGTGAAGGAAATTCAAAATGGCATTTAAACCAAGCTAGAACCCAGCTACAACAAATGATTAAGCATGAGCAAAATCGAACAGAGAAAATAAGATTGGCACAATGAGCGATTTGAAAAATATAGACGAAATATTCAAAAATGGGGCAGAGAAGCAATACCCTGTAGATGAAATTCTATGGGCTGAGGCTTCGTCACAACTTGATGCCGTCTATCCTGTTCGTAAAGCAAATAAAGGTTGGATATACATAAGCTTAGCACTGCTTGTGAGCGTTGGTATTATTTATGGTATATCGTCATTGATGAAAAAGGATAACAGCGTTAGCGAATCTGTTTCTCAAACCGAAATAAAGAATACACAGGCGGCTAACAGCAACAAGGCTGAGATAGCATCCGATGATGTATTAGACCATGCGTCATCACAAGAAATTGTGTTTGCTGAGTTGGACGAATCACCAATAAACAAAGCCAAAACCCAAAGCCAGACTTCTGAACCGAAACAACATGTAAAAGACGAAGAATCTAACCCTGAACTCCGAACTCAAACAGTAGCGACAATGGAACCAGATGCCAAGGAAATTAAGGCAGTTCAAGATGCTCCTTTAAGAGATATGTCAAGCCAACCTATGGTTGAGTCTCAGCCAATCCGCAATAAAGAAGATAAGGGCGAAACGAATAAGGAAATCAATACCGAAAACAAGAATACACCAACCTACGCACCAGTACCAGATATCAAAGCAAGTGCGGTGACAGAAGTCGAGTTGGTGAACAAAGACCAAGATGTAGGCGCAGAAAATCAGTCATCATATGTTGTAAACCCTCGATTGTCTAATTGGTTTGTTACCCTAAATACTGGCTATTCACATATCACAAACAATACATCGGCTAATCCGATTGTTGAAAACGGTTTGTGGCATACACAAAAGGGTGGTTTTTCTTTTGGTGTAAGTGGTGGATGTCGACTAGACAGATTCAGCCTTTCTGCTGGTCTGGGGCAAGCGACCTTCAACAGTACTTATGAAGCAATGATAGCGCCCGAGCCAAGGCTTGATACAATTTCGAGTTACTATGCGTTAGTGACTAATGAATTTTTGTTCAACGAAAAAGTAGTTTCTTTAATTGAAAGACGCTACAACACAGAATTGGTGTTGGACAGTAATGCAACCTCTGAATCGATTATAGGCAAATCAAAAATAAGTTACGTCACTATTCCTGTTCAGATCGGTTATACACTTCCTTTGGAAAGATTTGAGGTGACTGCTTTGGTCAGTTCAACGTTTATGGTTAAGCCAAAATTTACGCATTCAGCGCCATCAAATTTTGCTTCAATTATGAAGCAGAATGAACAGGCCATTAGGCCCAGCCTTGTAAGACCAGCAATCCACCTAGGGCTCGGGTATCGTTTGACAACCAATTTTAGCGTCCATGCCGAAATCAATGCGGCAACCACGAACCAATCAATGCTAACAACAGAAGGAGAGCGTGTGAACACCATAGGATTTAAAATGGGAATAATGACCCGGTTTTAGCCTAAGTTAATCCCAATTCTTCCTTACTTTTGACCTGAAATTCAGCAATATGCTTCAGCTCAAAAACTATATTAATGGCGCCTTAGTTGCTCCGGCTTCTGGTGCTTATATCGACAACTACGAACCGGCAACGGGCAAGGTTTATAGTCATATTCCAAGGTCAAATACAGCAGATGTAGATTTGGCGGTAGATGCAGCCAAAAAAGCATTTCCAGCTTGGAGTGCTATGCGTATCGAACAAAGAAGTGCCATCATCATGAAGCTGTCGGACTTAATCGACAAGAATTTAGATAGACTGGCAGAAGCCGAAAGTAGAGACAATGGTAAACCTTTATGGTTGGCTAAATCTGTCGATATTCCAAGAGCTCGTGATAATTTTGGATTTTTTGGTACGGCAATCAAACACTTTGCAAGTGAAAGTCATAGAACATCAGACGGACTTATAAATTTTACAACACGTACGCCAATAGGTGTGGCAGGTTGCGTGTCTCCTTGGAATTTACCGTTATACCTGTTTAGTTGGAAGGTTGCTCCTGCATTAGCTGCGGGTAATACCGTTGTGGCCAAGCCGAGTGAGGTGACGCCTATGACCGCTTTCCTTTTGTCGGAACTCTGTATCGAAGCAGGATTTCCTAAAGGTGTGTTCAATATCGTTCACGGTTTAGGTGGAGAAGCGGGCAATGCCATTGTAGAACATCCAGATGTGCCGATAATATCCTTTACAGGTGGTACGTCGACAGGTGCGCACATCGCGCGCACAGCTGCGCCGATGTTTAAGAAGTTAAGCTTAGAACTTGGGGGTAAAAACCCCAATATCATCTTTGATGATTGTGACTTTGATAAGGCACTAAAAACAACATTGAATTCGTCTTTTGCGAATCAAGGTCAAATATGCCTTTGTGGGTCAAGAATTTATATCCAAAGAGATATTTACGAAAAATTTAGGGATGCTTTTGTTGAGAAAGTCTCGAAGTTTAAGGTGGGCAACCCGATGGAGGACGACAGCAGAATGGGGGCGATCGTTTCAGAACCACATTTCGAGAAAGTGAAAAGCTATATTGAGTTGGCTAAAGAAGAAGGCGGCATAATTTTGACAGGAGGAGAGTCTGTTCAGTTGGAAGGAGAATTTAAGGACGGTTGGTACTTACGACCTACTATTATTGAAGGACTCGACGAGAATTGTAGAACAAATCAAGAGGAAATTTTTGGGCCTGTAGTAACGATTCAACCATTTGATACAGAAGAAGAAGCACTGGCTTTAGCGAATTCAACAGGATACGGATTGGCTTCTACCATTTGGACGCAGGACATCTCAAAAGCCCATCGATTTGCGGATAGAATTAAAGCGGGAATTGTATGGGTAAATTGTTGGTTGGTGCGTGATTTAAGAACCCCGTTTGGTGGTATGAAAAATTCCGGCGTAGGCCGTGAAGGCGGATGGGAAGCGCTTAAGTTTTTTACGGAAGCGAAGAATATTTGTATTAAGTTTTAGTTGGTAATTGTGGATGTGTTTGTTGACGTAGGACTGATTGACTCACGACACATGACTGGTCAAGTTTCAATTCTCAATTCTTAGCTATCAATTCTCCGCTATCAATTCTCAATTATCAGCTATCAATACTCAACTATCAACTCAACAATCCGATTAACATTCAACATTTAGAATTTTACATTCTACCTTTCCCTACGCGTCATTCAGGGCTTCCGCCCTAAAACCCTGGCTTTTTCTTCCATTAGGCTTATCAGCCTATAACCGATTTTCATTTTTGAGACCAAAAACGAAACAAAAAGTCTTTCCAAAAATATGCTCCCCAACACAGGCCAGCGCGTCCCCCGCATTTTTGGTGGGCCGAGGCTCATTAACCCATGCATGATTTAGGACGACCTTTTAATTTTCAACTTTCAACTTTCAATTCTTAGCTTTCAATTCTCCGCTATCAGCTATCAATTCTCAATTATCAGCTATCAACCTTTCAACTTTCTTCGATTAGGCTTATCAGTCCGCCGGTAGTCGGACAAGCTCTATAACCTTGACTTTTTCTTTGCTTAGGGGTTGCCACCCCTATAACCCGGCTTTCATTTTTTTCTTGATAAAAAAACGAAACAAACGTGTCCGCCTGCCGGCGGAAAAATCAAGACTTCAGAAGTTTTCTTTGAAATCTACGAAAGGCTTTTCTTTCCCTCAGCCCACACCGCTGCGCTTTCCTGCCTGCTTAGCGCAAGGCCTGCACACAAAAGCCTTCCTCGTTTTCTACGGAAAACTTCAAAGGTCATTTTCAATCGTGCATGACTTAGGACGACCTTTTAATTTTCAATTCTCAACTCTCAATTCTCCGCTATCAGCTATCAGCTATCAACTTTCTTCCATTAGGCTTATCAGCCTATAACCGATTTTCATTTTTGAGACCAAAAACGAAACAAAAAGTCTTCCCAAAAATATGCTCCCCAACACAGGCCAGCGCGTCCCCCGCATTTTTGGTGGGCCGAGGCTCATTGACGCATGCATGATTTAGGACGACCTTTTAATTTTCAATTTTCAACTATCAACTATCAACTATCAACTATCAACTATCAA
>CAJQIC010000024.1 GCA_905478335.1 uncultured Bacteroidia bacterium
CAACTAACGGAACTCAATTCTTCTTTAACTTAATTGATACAACTGAATTTAGAGCAGTTTACCAATCAGGTGTTTGTGCTACAGACGCATCTGCATCTGTTACTGCGACGCCAAAGGCTCTGCCATACGCTGAAATCAGTGCAATCATTGATGATAGTATTTGTGCAGGAACAACTGGTGACTTTGAAATTACAGTTGATTATGTAGACGTTGGATCTGACTTTACAGTGTACTTCTCTGAAGGAACTGTAGGTAATAGCGAATCATTTACACAAAATGCTAGTGGTGTTCATACAATCACAAGTGGAGTGTTAACGTCTAAAACATTGATACAATTGATATCGATTGAAGTAACAAGTACTGGATCACCAAGTGTACCAGCTTGTTCTAATACGCTTACAAGCAATGGAACAATAACTGTTGTTGACTTGCCGTTTGCTTCTATTACGGCTGGCCCGGATACACTTTGTCAACAAGACAAAATCGTATTTACAGTTACTGTAACAAACCTTCTTTCTACGGATAATTGGGAATTACGTTACGAATTAGAAAGCGATGAGGATACTATTACAGGTACTGGTCCAGGTAGTGTAACTTGGGTTGATACGGATTCAAACACAGCTGAGTCTGCTAAGATTCAACTTATTGAAATCTTGAATGCATCTAACCTTGGTATTTGTAAGTCAGTGAATACTGATGATTGGGATATTTATATCTACAAACCTACAGAGCCAGGTACTATCGCAGCGTCTACGGATACTATTTGTAAAGGTGGAAGCACAACTATTGCTGAAGTAACAGGTACGCCTAAACAAGGTGTAACGGTTAGTTGGGAATACAAGCCGATTAGCACAACTAATTGGACTGGTTTAACAAATAGCAATACAACGTTGACTATCACTAACTTGTTAGAAACAACAGATTATCGAGCAGTATACAAATCAGGTGTTTGTGATACAGCGCACTCTAATGTAGTAAGAATTCAGGTTGAAGAATTACCATTGGCAACGATTAGTGGATCAACATCAATTTGTGCAGGGGATTCGGTAAACTTGACTGTTACTGTATCTAACGTAGGAACAAATCAAGATTGGGAAATTGATTACTTGACTGGTACATTGTATGGTAAGATGACTGGTTCTGGATCTGGTACCCACACATTAAGAGTTGGTAATTTTACTACCAATTCTGATGTTATCTTACAAGAAATCAGAACAGTGTCTGGAACACCAATGTGTATTAATGATAAGTTAACGAATAACGCGCAAGCGAGAGTGAATATCAACCCAAGACCATATGCTAGCTTAAATAGCACAGTGTCTCCGGTTTGTCAGAACAGTACTTCTTCATTCACGTTCACAGTATCAAATGTGAAGAGTGGTGATGACTGGTCATTGACTTACCAAGTTGATGATGCTCATGCAAGTGCTGTAACAACTGCAGGAAAAGGTCCTGGAACATTTACAGTAGCAACACCTACGTTAACTGATGATAAAACTTACGTTGTAAGATTTACAAACATTTTAAATACAACTACAGGTTGTGACTCTTCATTGAGTTCTACAATGGATATCGTAGTTGATGCAACAACAACTCCGGGTTCTGTTGCTTCTGATACTACTGTATGTTACGGTGCACATGTTGGTACAATAACACACACTGGTGGTAACGGTAGCATCGCAAGATGGGAGAAATCAACTGACGGTGGTACTAGCTGGTCAACGATTACTAACACAAGTAGCACTTATACATATACTAACTTGATAACTACGACACTATTTAGAGTTGTAAAAATGAACGGTGTGTGTAGTGAAGCTTCAACAAGTCCTGTAACGGTTACTGTTAATGCTCTACCAGTTGCATCTATATCAGGTTCTGATACGGTTTGTGCTGGTGAGTCTGGTAACTTGACTGTAACTGCAACCAACACTCAAGGTGAGGATTGGAGAGTATCATACTTAGTTGGTACTGTACTTGATACGTTAAACGTTAGTGGTCCACTTACAACTGGAACTATTAACACTGGATCAATTAAGACAAATACAGACGTAACATTGAAGAAGATCTGGATGACTTCGGGAACTCCTCAGTGTGAAAACAATAACTTGTCTAACAATGCTAAGGCAACTGTCGAAGTTGATGATGAGCCAAATGCAACACTTATTTCATTAACTGATTCAGTTTGTACTGGTAGCCCTGCTAACGGTAAGATTACTGTAGCTGACGTTAGAACAAGCGAAAACTGGATTGTATACTGGTCTATCAACGGTGGTACTGCTGATTCTGTGACTGGAACTGGTCCTGGAAGCTTCAACTTTACTACGGCTAACTTGACGGTACATCCTTCTACACTTAGATTGACTAGAATCGTTAATGTAACTACTGGTTGTGAAGGTTCTCCTACTGATCAAGACGTTGTAACGGTTTCACCAACTACGGTAGGTGGTACGTTAACAGCTAACGATACAGTTTGTAAAGGTGCTAACAGCGGAACATTGACATTAGGTGCTGACGCAATTGGTACAGTGACTGGATGGGAGTATAGCACTGATAATGGTTCCACTTGGACTGCTATCAACAATACAAGTACAACTTACAATTACACGAACCTTACTTCAACAACTCAGTACAGAGTTATTGTGAAGAGCGGAGCTTGTAATTCTGAATATTCTTCAGTTGTAACGATTACTGTTAATGAGTTACCGGTAGCAGCTATAGTTGCTGTAGGTGCAAGTAGCATTTGTGAAGGTTCTTCAACATTCGTTGCAATCAACGTTACTAACGTTGATGCTGGAATGGATTGGGATCTGAAATACTTACAAGGTTCTTCTGTTAAAACGTTAAGTGGAAACGGTCCTGGTGCAGATACAATCTGGACTGGAACATTGTCAAGTACAACTGATATTACATTACAATCATTGACTATCACTAGTGGTTCTCCACAGTGTGCGAATAGTAACTTAACTAATCAGTACACTACAACGATCACAATTCTTGATAACCCAACGGCTACATTTAAAACGTACCCTGCAAACATCTGTAAAGGTGAAACTCCGACTGTAACGGTCGATGTGGATGACGTGTTAAGTACTGAAGGGTGGACAATTATTTACAAGGTGAATAATGGATCAAATATCTCTTCGACAGGTGTAGGGTCTGGAGTGTTCACACTTGCAAACATGCCTCAGTTTAATACTGAAGGCCCTAACGGTTTAAGATTGGTGTCCATTACGAATACTAGTGCTAATCCTAATTGTACAAGTGCCTTAACTGACTCTATAACAATTAACGTAGACTCAACTTCTCTTGGAGGTACAATCAGTGGTGTTAGTATTGTATGTAAAGGTGACGGTGCTGTATTGTCTCTAAGCGGAAACAGAGGAAGTATCGTAAAATGGCAATACTCAACAGATGGTATTAATTACTATGACATCGCAAACACTTCAGATACATTAGCAGTTGCTAACCTTCAGACTAAGACTTGGTATAGAGTTGAGGTAATGAATGGTGTGTGTGCTGCTGAATTCTCAAGTGCTAAAACGGTTGATGTACAAGAATTACCAACTGTAACGATTAATAACCCAACAATTGATATTTGTGCAGGAGAAACGACAACCCTTAGCTTGTCTATCGGTAATGTGACTTCTACATCTACTTGGTCAGTTGATTATAAAGAAAACGGGACTTCAGGTTCATACACTTCAGGTACTGGAACAAGTGAATCAATCACTTTCGGACCTTACTCTTCTACAACTACAATTGAGATAGTTGGTGTTACTGTGACGAATGGCTTAGGTTGTTCAAATACAATCAGTGAGAAAGCAGTTGTAACTGTTACTGATAACCCAACGGCGTCTATTACTACTGTACCTGACTCGCTATGTGAAGGTGATGTATTAGTATTTACTGCTAGCATCGACAACGTAGCAACAGGAACTAAGTGGGAGTTAGATTATGAAATCGACGGTACTGCTGGACCAACTAAGAAAGGAACTGGATCAGGAACGTTCACAGTGAATACTGGACGTACTGTATCTCCAAGTTCTGTTAAGGTTCAGTTAACTGAAGTTCTATTGGATAATGCATTAGGATGTAACACAGTATTGAATGATTCAGCTGAAATTAAAGTGAGCCCAACAACTGTAGGAGGAACTTTATCACCAGCTACATCTACGATATGTGAAGGAGAGTCTGCAACGCTTACGTTGTCAGGTGAGACTGGAGCAGTTCAAAACTGGGAGTACAGTACTGATAATGGAGCTACTTGGGCATTATTGTCTAACACAGCGAACACAGTAACAATCACTAATATTAATGTAACTACATTATACAGAGTGTTTGTTCAGAGCGGAACATGTGCAGGAGCTTACTCAACGGTATCTACTGTAACGGTTATAGAAACGCCTAGCGCAACTGTAACAAGTAACGCAACGGTTTGTCCTAACGATGCAGCTGTATTTACATTAAGTGTAACTGGCATCGCTGCAACTGACGGTTGGTCTGTTGTTTACAAACGAAACGGTACGACAGTTGGAACTCCAGTTACTGGAACAGGTTCTGGTGACTTTAACTTCAGTGTTGCTGGTTCTGCATACTCTGGTAACCCAACATTGATTACTGTTGAATTAGTGAGCATAGAGAATACAACATATAGTTGTGTGAACAGTAACTTAACGAGCAGTGCAACAGCTAGAGTTACTCCTAATCCTACTGCAAGCTTTACTGCGGTTAACAACTGTGAAGACAGCACGGTATCATTCAGCAATACATCTTCAATTCCTGAAGGAAGTATTACTACTTACAAGTGGTACTTCGGTGACGGTGATTCAAGTGTGAATGGTAGCCCTTCTCATGTATACAGCGCTGCTGGAACATATAACGTAACATTGGTAGTATGGAGTGATAATGGATGTAGAGGTGAGGTGACTCAGTCTATTGAAGTTTATCCTAACCCAACTGCTGACTTTACATTCAGTAATGTATGTAAGAACGAAACATTCTCTGCGACGGACCAATCATCTGTAGCGAGTGGATCTATAACTTCATGGTTCTGGCAGTTCGGTGATGGTACAACATCAACGAATCAGAATCCTACACATGATTATGCTGCATCTGGAAACTACGATGTAACGCTTACAGTTGTAACGAACAACGGTTGTTCAAATACTACATCTAAAGAGCTTACAGTGTACATATTGCCAGAAGCTAACTTCGTTGCAAGTCCTGTTTGTGAGGATGCACCAATGCAGTTTGTTAATGCATCAGCTATTGGTTATGGAACAATGACTTACGAATGGAACTTCGCTGGTCAAGGTTCATCGGCTGATAAGGATCCTACATTTGCATTCACTGGTTTCGGAACGTTCAGTGTTGAATTGATCGCAACTAGTAACAATGGATGTAAAGACACAATCGTTAGAAATGTAACTATTTACCCAGCACCTACTGCAGACTTTACCGTAGTTGATGTATGTATCGGAGAAGCAAGTGTGTTCACTAACACATCAACTGTTCCAGGTACGGATAACATAATCGAATACTTCTGGGATTTCGGAGACGTTAACTTCAGTGGTATTGAGAACCCAACGCATACATATGCTGCGTCAGGCGACTACAATGTAACATTGAGAGTTAAATCAAATAGAGGTTGTGAGAATTCAGTAACTAAGGTTGCTAGTGTGATTGCACTTCCTGATGTTGACTTAACGGCTAACGGTCCTACTGAGTTCTGTGATGGAGATAGCGTATTATTATCTGCTAACTCTAATGCTAGAACATACGATTGGACTTGGACTGGTGGAACATCAACAAATGGTTCAGTATCTGCTAAAGATAGTGGATGGTACAAAGTGAGAATTTCTGCTCCACCGATTGGTTGTGAGAATGAAGATTCTATCTTAATCGTTGTACATTCATTACCTGACGCAAAGGCTTGGCCAAGAAACAAAGTGACTCAGTCTATTGATACAATCAGCAGAGGTCAGTCCATTGATTTACATGCATCAGGTGGTGTTACTTACCTGTGGTCTCCAACGACATACTTAAACCCATCAGACATGGCTGATGTTATGGCTGAAAGAGTTGATATGACTACAGATTACACAGTAACTGTAACTGATGAGTTTGGATGTACTAACGAGGCTCAATTGAGAATCGTAGTTCTAGACAACTTTGACTTGACAGTTTATAACGCTGTAACACCGAACGGTGACGGAATGAATGATACTTGGATTATCGAAAACATCTGGGCTTACCCAGAAGCTGAAGTGGTAATCTTTAACAGATACGGTATGGAAGTGTACAGATCTACTGGTTATAACAATGACTGGGATGCTACGTACAAGGGTAATGATTTACCTGACGGTCCTTACTACTATGTGATTGTTCATGCAGACTTCCCAGACTTGGTGTACAAAGGTGTTATTAACGTAATACGGGAGACTAAATAATAATTAACAAGAATCCTTAGAATTAGAAAAATGAAAAAAGTATTAATATTTATCGCGTTCGTTGTTCTAGGTTTAACACAGGCATTTGCTCAGCAAGTACCGATGTATAGCCACTACTATTACAACCAATTCTTGTACAATCCAGCTATGGCAGGATCAAAGTCTTACGGTCAGGTTTACTTGATTAACCGTAACCAATGGTTCAACATACCAGGAGCTCCACAAACTCAAGCTTTGACTATTGATGGTCCTTTAAGGAACAACAATGCAGGTCTTGGTCTAGGTGTTTACCGTGACGTTGCGGGTCAGTTTAACATTACTGGCGGTACTGCAGCATATAGATATACTTTAAACCTTGGTAACTCAGGGCAAAAGTTATCTTTCGGTCTTGCATTAGGTGTTCTAAACAATAGAATTGACTTAAATGACATCTCCGTTCAAAACCCATTGGATCCAGTTACTGCTGCAACTTATCAAGGAGCAACAGGATTTGACGCCAACATGGGAGTGAATTATGAAGTCAATAATTTCAACATCGGTTTAGCTGTACCACAAATTTTAGGTGGAGAGTTGGCTTATGATGCTATTAAGAATACGGTAACTGACCAAGTGGTTCGTTATGGTATGGCACGTCAGTTTGTATTGAACGCAGGTTACAACTGGGATATTAATGGCGATGAAACATGGTTCTTACAACCAAATGCATTGTTAAGATATACACCTAATACTCCTGCACAATATGACATCAGCGCAATGCTTAATTACCAAGACAAGTATTGGATTGGTGGTATGTTCAGAAGTGCTTATGCTGTAACAGCTGCAGCTGGTCTTAGACTGGCAGATCAGTTTGTTGCTGGATATGCTTATGATATCTCTGTACACAAAGTAAGTGAATACACAAAGGGTGCTCATGAAGTAATGTTAGGTTACCAGTGGGGTGGAAGTCCAATGGATAATCCAGATCTTAAGAAGAAGTTTAAAGACATAGACGATAAACTTAATAAAGAAGAGAAGGACATCGATTCACTTGGTAACGAAATCAAGAAAAACAGAAAGGATATCGATAAGAATACAGATGATATTGATGACAATGATACTGACCTTGATGAAATCAACGACAAGATCAAATCATTCGAACAGTTCATGCAAGATTACAAAGACGGTAAACTTGGTAGTGGCTCTGGTTCTGGTAAAGTGTACACGTTTAACAACGTATATTTTGCAACGAACAAGTGGGACATTAGAACTGAAGCACGAGCTGAATTAGATAACCTTGTTATCATCTTAAAAGATAATCCAAACTTGAGAATTGAGGTTGCAGGTCATGCGGATCAAAGAGGTTCTGCTTCTTACAACCAATGGCTGTCTAACAAACGTTCAGTTGCGGTAAGGGATTACCTTATCTCGAACGGTGTTGGAGCATCTCAATTAGAAGTAAAAGGTTATGGAGAGGATTCTTCATTCCCTACATTGGACGAAAACAGAAGAGTTGAGTTCAAGATTATTTCTGAATAAGAGAATTATAATATTTATGTCAAAAGGGAGCGTTTAACGCTCCCTTTTTTTTTGATATTTGTTAACCTAGATATGGAACTAATAACTAAGATTTTAAGTGTTGCAACAGCCGGAGCAATGGCCTTGGGTTGTGGTACGTCGAGTAGAAAGATAGCAACGCATGAAAAACCAGTAGAAGGAATGAATTTATACGAATTAAACTTAATGTCCCTAAATGAAGCGGATAAAATCGATTTAAGCGCTTTTAAGGGTAGATACATCTTATTTGTCAATGTAGCGAGTAAATGCGGTTATACGTCTCAATACGATGGCTTACAAGCCTTGTATGAATCTAATACTGATAACTTAATGATTATTGGTCTGCCATGTAATCAGTTTGGTTTTCAGGAGCCTGGAGATAGTACTGAAATTGCATCGTTTTGTAGCAAGAACTATGGCGTTACTTTTCCTATATCCGAGAAATTAGATGTAAAGGGTGATAATCAACACCCAATTTATGAGTGGTTAACTCAAAAGAAATATAATGGAGTTGGAGACTATAATGTTTCCTGGAACTTCAATAAATTTTTAGTTAGTCCAAAAGGGGAACTTGTTGCATACTTCGGGTCAAAGGTTAAACCTCAAAGTGAAGAGATTACGTCTTTGTTGAAGTAGCCGCTAGCTAGATTACTTAACGCGAGTCCATTCTGAGGTTCTTCCTAACCAAGTCATACCAGAGATGTATCCTCGAAGTTTGAGTTTGTCGGTATTGCCCTCATCAAATTCCATGTATCCGTCATATGTTTTGCCGTTTCTAGGGTCGTACACCGATCCATTAACCCATCTTTGATCTTCTGAATCAAATTCAAAGTACTTCAAAGCCACTAAACCGACTCTTTCGCGGTCACGAAGGTTTTCGTTCGGATTGTTAACATCTGTTTTAGGAGAACCATCTGAATTGTTAGGTTCTGCCATCCAAATCGTTTTCCCAGAGTACTTACCATTACTCGCTAAAAATATTTTGACCTTCGCGTCTTTGTCTGCAGTCCAATACACGCCCGTAATGTCTGAGGCCTTAACAGAATCGTTTGAATTTTTTATTGAAGCAAATGCGGTTAAGGTAATTCCTATCAGTGCAGCGTATAAAACATGAGTTCTCATAAATATCCTTTTCTATGTGATTTGGTGCAAGATACGATTATTCTATGACGTATGTAACTACCATATTTTTGTCCGATGCTAGTGAAGACATATGGTAGTGCTATACATGGAGTGGATGCTTTTACAATTACCGTTGAGGTTAATGTTGGAAGTGGAACAAAAGTGCACATGGTGGGCCTACCAGATAATGCCATTAAAGAAAGTCAGTTAAGAATAGCCACAGCGTTCAAGAACAATAAATTGACTATGCCAAGAAACGGCATAGTTGTAAATATGGCTCCAGCAGATATTAAGAAGGAAGGCTCTGCCTATGACCTTACCATTGCTACTGGAATACTTGCGGCATCAAACCAAGTAAACCATGATAAGCTTGAGCATTTATTGATTATGGGTGAGTTGAGTTTAGACGGAAGCATTTTGCCGTTAAAAGGCTGCCTGCCAATCGCCATACAAGCGGCTAAAGATGGCTTTAAAGAAATGTTGGTGCCAAGCGAAAACGCGAAAGAGGCAGCAATAGTCAAAGACTTAAAAGTATTGGCCGTCAAAAACTTGAGCGAAGTTATGGCATATTTAAATGGAGATTTAATCTTGAAACGTATACGGGTTAATCCTCGGAAACAATTCGAAGAAGCATATGATAAATTTTCTAATGATTTTTCTGACGTTCAAGGACAGCAGAACATAAAACGTGCCTTGGAAATTGCCGCTGCAGGTGGGCACAATGTAATTTTAATAGGACCGCCCGGTGCAGGTAAAACAATGCTAGCTAAGAGGCTTCCGTCTATCCTGCCATCCTTGACATTACATGAGGCTTTAGAGACCACAAAAATTCATTCGGTAGCTGGCAAACTCGGACAAGATAACGGATTGGTAAGTAAAAGGCCGTTTCGCAACCCACACCATACCATAAGTGATGTGGCACTTGTAGGCGGAGGAAATAATCCGCAACCCGGCGAAATTTCTCTTGCGCACAATGGGGTTTTGTTTTTAGATGAACTACCAGAATTTCAAAAGTCCGTTCTTGAGGTCATGCGACAACCGTTGGAAGATAGAATGGTATCTATATCAAGAGCTAGATTTTCGGTAATTTATCCAGCTGCCTTTATGTTGGTGAGCTCGATGAATCCTTGCCCTTGTGGGTATTTTAATCATCCCGAGAAGGAATATGTATGCATGCCAGGAGCTGTGAAAAAATATCTGAGTAAAGTATCCGGGCCACTCTTAGATAGGATTGATATTCATATTGAAGTGACACCAGTTGAGTTTGATGATTTGATACACAAAAAAGATGCTGAAAGCAGTACGACCATTCGCCAAAGAGTAGTTACCGCGCGGAATCTCCAAGAAAATAGATTCGAAAATATGAAAGACAGGCATTGCAATGCCCAAATGGACACGAAGCATATTCAGACACATTGTAAGATAGATCAGGCTGGTTCTACGCTACTAAAAACAGCGATGAAGAAGTTGAATTTGTCTGCTAGGGCGTACGATCGGATTTTGAAAGTCAGCAGAACGATTGCTGACTTGGCCGGTAACGAGACGATACAAATTGAGCACTTGGCAGAAGCCATTCAATTTCGAAGTTTAGATCGTGAAAACTGGGGAAATTAAACAGAACACAAGCAAAGGAACAGCTTAGTTACATTTAGGAACAAAAGTTGTTTAGTTTTGATATATGAAGCTAAAGTTCTTATCTACTATATTTTGTTTGATTACTTCAGTCTATGTATTTGGTCAGGCTAAAACAGCAGTGTCGCAGGATGTAATGACCCAAATGTATGATGAAATAAAAACACCGCACAAATATGGGATGGTTATGATTCACGACGACACATCGAGTATGATAGATTGTGCCACCATTTTTAGACAAGACAGCACATGGTACATGACCTATTTGGTGTTTGAGGGAAAGGGATATGAAACTTGGTTGGCCAAAAGTGATAATTTGTTAGACTGGGAAACTATCGGAACAGTATTGCCCTATAATTCTATTGAAGACAACAAGTGGAACCAATCCGCTGGCTATCCAAGCCTTGTCGACCATAACTGGGGCGGATCGTACGCCATTAGCAAGTTTGACAACAAATACTGGATGTCGTATTTTGGAAGTAACTCAATGGGCTATGAGAGAGGGAAGCTATCTATAGGGATGGCATACACCGAAAAAGACGTTACCAAAGCGCATTCATGGAACAGGCTTACCAAACCCGTTATGACTACAAATGATGACGATGCCGGCGTTTGGGAGAGCGATAAATTGTATAAAAGCAGTGTCATTTGGGACAGCACCAAAATTACCGGAAGTCAGTTTGTTATGTTCTATAATGCGGTAGGGGATACCTCAACATTTGAAAACTGGGTTGAAAGGATTGGCGTGGCCACCTCCAATGACATGATTCATTGGGAGCGTTACGAAGGCAATCCCGTCATAGATCACTATGTTGGCTTGACAGGAGATGCTGTTATCCAAAAGATTGATAGCGTTTACGTAATGTTTTATTACGGGGCTTTTTGGCCAAAAGGCAGGAAAGATGCCTTTAACCGCTTTGCTTGTTCATACGACTTACTTCATTGGACCGACTGGAATGGTGAAGATTTAATTTCTACTTCTGAAAGTTATGATGAAAAGTACGCGCACAAACCATACGTAGTAAAGCACGATGGAATTGTGTACCATTTCTATACCGCCGTAAACAACCTCGAGCAACGCGGATTGGCTGTGGCAACATCAAAAGATGTAGGCAAGAGTACATTGGAATTTAAGAAAGTAGATCTTAAACTAAGACGATAATTCAACTCAAATTACGGTTGAGGTTTTGAATGAATTATAGTTTCTTCTTTACGGTCACCTTGAATTTTAATTTTGTCTAAATTGAGGTTTATCACGTCATCAAAGACAAAGGCTGGTCTATAATCTGCATGCTTTATTTTAAAGCGTGCATTAGTGAGTGAAAGTCCTTCAGCGTGTCGCACGTATAACCCCCAGGCAGGAAGCTCTCCAAACATCGAAAACTCAGGGTATTCTTCTATTTTTTCAGGGATATTGTAAAGCCTGTCAATTGGAGCATTGGCATAACTGGAAGACCCTTTACCAGGGTAGGTGACTTTAATATTGTTGATTGAGACGTTCGTGATACGATTACCCGGGTAGCCCGTTATTGAAATTGGAAAGATGTTGTGAAAACATGGTAACGAAGGGCCACGTAAGTCATAATGAATGTCTGGTTGAATGAACGGCACTGTACATTTGATATTGTCAATGGTTACATTATTAATCGAACCATCGGGCATATGGTTATAGACAGCTCGTTTGTTTAACTTTATGAAAAGGGCATTACCGGTATTTTTAGCGTGAATATTTCTAACTAGAATGTTTTCAATCACACCTGTCTCCCAACTTTCAATAGCTATTGCCGATCTATAGGTGTCATACACTTTGATGTCTTCAATGCGTATATTTTTAAACCCACCGAATGAGGAGGTGCCAAGTTTAACAGCACTTGCGCTTGAACGCACGGTGCAATTGTAAATGTGAATATTCTCACAGATGGGTTGAAGTGCTTGATTTCTTTTATAAGACTTGACACAAATGCCATCATCTGACGCGTTAATCTTAGAATCGGATATCACCACATTTTTACAATCAATGATATCGATGCCATCATTATTCCAGTAAGAAACACTCTCTACAGTGATATCATGAACCCGGACATTCGTGCACAAGTCATAGACTTGGACCCAACTGGCTGCATTCTTAATATTCACGGATTCAACTTCTATTTTGGAACAATTAACAAATTGAATGAGTTGAGGCCTTACATGTGCCTTTGGCCGTCTTTCTTTAAATTGATACGCGTTACTATCTAATTTGCCTTCATAAAAGAGGTTATCAATTCTTTGTGCAAGTTCTTGTCCTTGACCATCGATAACACCAGGTCCGCTGATCTTTATATTCGAATCGTTCAGGCAGAGTAACAGTGATTTCCAATTGTACGTAGCTGTTGTACGAGACAATGCATAGTAATCTTCAACATTGGTGCTACCAATTAACGTGGCCCCTTTATTAAGGTGAAAGTCAACATTGGACCGGAGCCTGAGCGAGCCTGTTAACCAATTCCCTTTGGGTATAATGACGCGTCCGTTTTTGTGTTTGCTAGCCTCGTCAATGGCCAATTGGATTTGTTTTGTGCTGTGCACTTTGCTGCTATTCACTGCACCGAAATCAGTAATGTCAAAGTCTTGACCAAAACAAGTAGTACAAACAAAGCCTAACGTTAAGAAAAATATTATGCGCGGTATCACAACAAATCAATCAATAGTTTCGGTGCAATTTAGTCATTCTGGCAACATGGTATTAAATAATAATAAAGTCCTCCCACATACGTTTTGTTAAATTATATTTGGTCAAAAGTTGGATAATTTGAGAATCACAACATTCGGGATACCTCTGTTTTTTGCGCTACTGTTACTGATAATCAGCTTATTTAATAGTCACGGAGAAGAGGCCATATCAAAAGACCAACATATTGGCGTGATGCCAAAGTGTGAGCCACTTCTTGCCTCAAGATTTAAAGACTTGGATGAACTGAAGCAAGTGGTGGATATTGAATACGAGGTGTTCGGCGTACATGAAGACACAATTGAAGGGTTGGTGCGTTTGACGTATGGCGGAATTGAAACAGAACTTCAATCGGGTATTTCACAAGATGATATCATAAAGGTTCGTGACGGCAAAGTTATGGATGCAGTTGGCCTCATGATTGAGTCGCCCTATGCAATTCGTAACCGCATTCACTTAAATAAAATATACAAGTTGGCGCGTCGGAGACCTTTAATTTTTGGAGAAGGCGACATTGCATTTTATGATTTGGCGTTGGCTTGTGTTTCGAATATGAATTTCGACTACACCTATATTCAAACGCCAAGAGATACGTCTGAGAAAGGGTTTATCAATACATATAATCACATTATAGCGCAGGCATTAATAACCTCTATTTTTTCTAAAAAGATGGCTGATTTTGTGGCTGACGTGCATGAGTTGAAAAACATGCCTGAATTGGTTCATGGTAACTTTTCCGAAGACCAACTCATTGATTCTAATAACAATCCCGTAGATAATTATGTGGATATCATAAACAACGAAATTGGACAACAAATCGGCATAGCGTTGAAAGCAAAATATGGAATTACGCCTGACACGGAATGGGATAACGTTTTGTTAACCGCATATATGAACGACGTTTGGCAAGTGTTTTGTGAAATTTCAGGTGTTGTGCCTAAACCATTTGTAATCCACGATACACTGATGAAAAAAATGTCTAGAAAGATAAATAGAGTCAAATATGACCTCACCTATTTTAGTGTGAAATAAGTTAGTTTTTATCCGCTAAATAGAACTTAGTAGATCCACTAGCCCATGTCGAGTCAATGATCTCGTACTGATTCTTCAACGTATTCAAGGCTTCTTCCGTGCCCTTAACAAACCAGTCTTCTGACACCTCAACTCCTCCTAATATGGTTGAGGAGAATTTTGTTTCAGCAATGTTCGCTTTTATGAGTCGTCCATCACTTAAGTTGCTATTACTCAAATCGGCTTTAGTCAAATTTGTTACAGCAAAGTCACACTGCATTAAGGAAGCTTGAGTCAGTTTGCTCGAGGTTAAATTGGCAATCACAAAAGTAGACCCACTTAAATCAGCATGTTGAAACTGACCATTAGAAAGGTTAGCCCCAGTGGCATCCGTGAATTTCATTTCTGCTTTGTTCATTTGAACCCAAGCCATCGATGCACTGCGGATATCGGTATTGTTTAGCGTTGCCTCATTTAGGATGGCTCCCGTCATGGTTATTTCTCGTAATCGACTATCGTTAAGATTTATACCCGTTAAGTCTGCGTTCGAGAGGTCTGCTGATTCTAAGTTTATGCCGCTAAAGTCAACCTGTTTGAGTTTTGAATCTCTTAAATCGGCGTAACTGAAATCGACCTTCGACTTGATTTTATTGAAAGAAGTGCTATCAAGATCCATCAATGTCAATGCCATTAATAACTGGCCTCGTTCCGGGCTTAAAGCATTTTCCCCTAAACTATCCTTGTAAAAATAACGATAGGGCTTTAGAGAAAAACTAAAGGCCGCAACACGCGCAACGGTAGCATTACTTATTGGGCCTTCTGGATTATCTTTTATTTCTGAATCAACTAAACTTAAAACATTAGACATCAGGTCTACTTGCTGCTTTTTGTTTATTGCATCAGCCATTTCCTCCAATTCGATTAGCCGTGAATCAAATTGTTGGGCATTTGAGTGTAAGGTTTTCGTTTGGAAGTGAATTACCGCAGCCAGTCCAGCACAACCGATGAGTACGATTGCCGCAGTTAACAACCACATGGTTCTATAGTTCGACTCAATTTTTTTGGTACTACCTTTCTCGATCCCATTAATTCCTTGCATTACCGCACCGCTAGATCGACGTATCTGCGCAACCATCATTCCTAAAACGAAAAGTAAAAAGCAAGCTACGAAGCCGACCCAAAAGTGTTTAGAAGGGTCAATAAATGGGACATTTAGGTATCCAATAACCCACCCAACGGTCATCACAAGGATTACAAGAAGTACTTTCCCGATTTTTCTTTTCACGGTGTAAATATACTCATTAGACAATACTGGTGTTTGATAACGGTATTCAAATTAACAGACAAGGTCCAAAAAAAATACCGCGCATGAACTCGTGATTAAAAAGACAATATTTGCAGAAGTATTTTTCTTATTTTTAAAAAATGAAATTCCTTCAAATAATCCTTATTTCGACTGTGGTATTGTCCACTTTTGCCTCTTGTGGTCAACAGAATACTGGCGATACGATAACAGAGAACAACCCGTTTTATCCGAATTCAAAACCATCTACAAGATGGTGGTGGTTTGCTACTGAAATAAAAAAACCAGATATAAAATATCAATTGGATTGGGCGAAGGCCAATAATTTTGGAGGAGTAGAAGTGGCATGGGTGTATCCACTATATCGGTATAAAAACATGTATAAATATGACCACAACCGTCACTATGCCATCGATAGCTCAGCGCAAAAATGGCTTAGCCCTGAATGGTCAGACGTAGTGACCTATACAAAGCTTTACGCCGATTCAATTGGTCTTGCTTGTGATTTCACTTTTGGTAGTGCGTGGCCAGTTGCAGGGAGCAATATCGATGCTGCTCACTCAACACAAATTTATGGGGATACTTCTTTCAGACAGTATTTGACTTTCGGTTGGACCTGGCCAGAAAATCAATTGGTTGTCAATCACTTGGATAGCAATGCATTCAGCCTATTCGCTGAGCCAATAAGCGCGGCGCTTGAAAATGCTTTAAAAGGGAGCAAGTCAGCACTTTTTACGGATTCCTGGGAAATAAAATTGAACGGCACAAACAAGATTTGGACGCCAGGTTTTGATGTCTCATTTGAAAAGGAATTTGGTTACGACATTATACCTTTTATGGAAGATGATTTGGATTCATTTCCCGATGTTAGATACGATTATATGCTTCATCTCGAAGACTATGTTACCGAAGGGTTTTACAAACCGTATGTAAGAAAGTGTAAGGAATTAGGCGCTTGGTCTAGAGTTCAATGTCTAGCAGCTCCAGGAGATATTATGACGCTGTATTCGTTGGTCGATATACCTGAAACTGAAGGGATGTTAAATAATCCGAATTTCTCAAGAATCGTGAGTTCTTCGGCGTGTTTGTCTTCAAAAAAGATTGTTTCAAGTGAGACATTTACAGATATGTACGGGTTTCCTAGCACATATTTAAGAGAGGAGCAAACGGCGGATTTAAAGATGGTCGCAGACGCATTGTTCGCACAAGGGGCCAACCATCATTTTTATCATGGTATGCCTTACAACCCCAAAGGATCTGATACGATAGAATTTTTTGCGACAATTTTCATTGGAAGAGGTGCCAGCCTGACTGAAGAATTACCTGCATTTAATAAATACATGGAAAAAGTTGCGGGCATCATGCAAAGTGGTAAAACGTATAGCGATGTTGGTGTTTACTTACCCTATGAAGACGGGGTAATGAAAGGGCCATATCCTGAAGAGATACGTCGTGTTTGGGTTTGGGGAGAATATGAAATGAGGTTTATCAAGCCAAACATGGAAACTGAAGGATACCATCCACTTTGGATAAATCGACATTTTCTCGATGAAGCAAAATACATAGACAATAGGCTTGTTGCTGGAGATGCATCTTTTTCATCGTTGTTTGTTGATGTTAAGTACATGGATGTGCGCGCGCTCAGGAAACTGGTTGAATTTGCGAAACAAGGTCTTCCAGTGTGCTTGAAGCAAGACCTTCGTCAGCCGGGTAAAACCAAGTCAGACGATTTTAAGGCATTGCTAGCGGAATTAAAATCACTTAAAAATGTAAGTGCAGACATAGCAAAAGTTGTCGATCATCAACCGTTGATTGCAGGTGATACTATCCCTGCGTACTGGTGTCGTAAACAAACTGATGGGACGTTACATATATTTTTAGCACAGAAGCTGGCCAAAGACTTGGAATATCCTATTTACTCAGGTCAGTCATTTGCTGATCAATCTGTCTTCAGAAATCTAACAATAACGGCTAACGGGAAGACTACAACCCACAATTTTGAGTTCAAACCATATCAGAGTATTATGGTGGAAATATCTCCAAAAGGAAACATGACCTTTAAAGACATAAGCTTTGTTCCTAAAGATCCGGTAATTAAGCCAAGGGAGCCTCAACGAATGAATTTTTAGTACGATTCGGGTTTCCTTCCATATGCTATTTAGTACCGGCTGTGGCGATTGGAATAAATAACGATTATGTCTAATTTTAAGTTTAAAAAGTTTGACATCTGTCAAACCAATTCAGCGATGAAGGTGGGCACAGATGGTGTTCTGTTGGGTGCTTGGGCGTGCTCAGAAAAGCCTAAACATATTCTTGATATTGGTGCGGGTACAGGGCTAATTACATTGATGCTGGCCCAGCGATATCCATTGGCATTACTTGATGGCGTTGAACCAGACCAATTGGCAATTATTGATACCAAACATAATTTTGAACACTCGGACTTTGCAGACAGATTGACGCTGCATCATGAGCGTATTCAAAATTTTAACCCGAAAATTAGGTATGATTTAATCGTTTCGAACCCGCCTTATTTCGAACGCTCTTTGAAACCAGAGAAAGACGGACGAAGAAATGCACGTCACGATTCATTACTTTCTTTTGAAGAACTGATGATAGCCACATCGCGACTATTAACCGATTCGGGTAATAGCGATTTTATTATACCAAGCGACCGTGAGCAAGAATTAGTCAAACTGGCTTATACGTATGGCCTGCATCTAAACCGTAAAACTGCTGTTAGAGGAAAAGAAGAATCTCCAATAAAACGTGTTTTGGTTTCGTTTAGTAGTAACAAATCAACGCCAAAAGTAGACGAACTCGTCATAGAAAAAAGTAGACACACGTATACGGAATCATACGTCAATTTGACGAAGGATTTTTATTTAAAAATGTAACACGTTCCATTCCTTTACATGATCACTTCCCTCAAGCCGAATAGCTGTGAGCGGATCAAATGCTTGATTTACATACTGCACATAAGCGTGTGTAAAAGGCGACAACGCATGCATTGAGTGCCATTCTTCACGAAGGTTTAGGTAAGGACTAAAAGCAATTGCGATAGAGTCATATTGGTTGCTGTCACAGTCGCACGGAATAACCTTAATTTGAAACTTGTTTTTAGGCGCAACGACGCTGTCTTTTGCAGTCTGTCCTATTGACGATGTCGACAGCATCAATCCTAGTAAGGCACCACATATTGATTTTACATTCAAGGCGCGACTTTTATTTCTTTATAAATCGAGCAACCACAGATAGCTCCTTATCCATGAATTCAATGAAGTAGAGACCATTGGTAATGCCTGAAATGTCTATGGTTTTAAATATTTTTTGATTGACATCAAAAGCCCCTTCAACAACTGTTTGTCCAGTGACATTAACAATGCGGTAAGTTGTAAATGGGTACCCAAATGATGACAAGGTTAAATAGTCAGTTGCAGGGTTTGGGAAGATTAGAACCTCTTTGTCGACATCATCTGTATGTATTACATCACTTGTTGCCAAAACCCAAAGGTTTGGATCAAAATCAACCGAATCAACAGCAAAATCAACCTCGAACGATTGGCCAAAAGAGGAGGAGCTAGGGTTAAGTAGGATGCTTTTTTGATTGACGGTGTTCCTTAATCTCAATTGAATTGGCATTTCGAAAAAATCCACATCACCATTGGTGGTTTGGTTTACGCGTATGTCTATAACCTTTCCTTTCTGACTCCAGTTAATCGTATAATGCGGATTGCCAGTCCCATAAAACCAATCATCGAAAAACTCACTGAGGTCCTTGCTTGAAGTTGATTCCAAATGGAACTTTAAATCGGAAGTTCTCGCAAATCCATGGTTTAAGTTTGGGGAGCTCAAATAATTCCGTAAACCTCGATAAAACAGTGAATCTCCAATTTGCCATTGAATCATTCTGAGCAACTGAGCTCCTTTGTTGTATGTCAAATGACTACTAAATAATCTCGAAACGTCAAAGGTGTCTATTACAAAAACGGATTCATCTGTTTCGCGCATAGCCCGTTCTTGACTGCCGAGTTGTACATTTCTCCAGGTAATTGAGTCTTGCAGTGCTTCTCGAGCAAGGAGGGTGAAATAGGTAGCGAAACCTTCATTTAACCATAAGTCACTCCAAGAACCACAGGTCACTTGATTTCCAAACCATTGGTGTGCAAGCTCGTGTGCGATGAGTCCGAAGTTCCAACTCCCCATAAAACTCATTGTCTGGTGTTCCATACCTCCACCTCTAAGAAACTCGGCGTGGCCATATTTTTCCCCAATAAATGGATATGTGCCAATCAACGAGTCAAACAACTGCATAATAGGAATCGTCTTTTTAACCGCTTCTTCCATGTAAATACGGTTTTCCGGAAATACGTAGTTAAGAATTTCTAAACTATCACCATTTTTGAATGTAACCCAATCTGAAAATGAGTCATAATTGGTCACAGCAGTGGCTACTAAGTATGTCGTTATTGGATACCTATGGCGCCAGAAATATGTCTGTGTTGAATCGTTTATTTCTTGAATTGAAGCCAATACCCCGATACCAGCAGCTTTGTTCCCTTTCGGCACCGTTATCTCCATATCCAATGAATCAATTTTGTCGTACAAACTTTGTTTGCAAGGCCACCATTCCATGGCTCCGTAGGGCTGGCTCAAAGTCCAAATTATCGGGGCAGAACTGTTTGCCCGTCCGGATTCACGTTCGTAGCTTCTTGACGGGTTCCCAGTAGGGTCGCCACTATAATAAACATGTATGGAATCTTGTTTATCCATGGCTATAACACCATTCAACGTAATTTCTAATGTGTTACGGGCATGTGTAAATGTTGTTTTATTGCTGTGAAACAATACTGAGTCGACATTGAGAGAATCGCTAAGGTCAAAAGATATGCGACTAAAGTTTGGAATAAGGGGTTTAAAATAACTCGTCACCTTGCCCGACATGTGTCTTTGTCGAGGATCTATATGGAGTGCAAGCCTATGATACAGGATGTCATAATCTTTTCCAACAAGCGATTTTTTTCCTTGAGACGACTTAAACGTCGACAGGTCTCTGAATTTTGATTTGAATTCTGCTTCCGATTGAGAAAAACAATTTGCCTGAAATAAACCCAGACTTATTATGAATAGAATTCCTTTCCACATTGAACATGCAAGATAGTCTATATGCAGACGTGTAAGGTAATGACAGTAGTGCATAAATGACTAAATCCAACAATCTTTATATGCGAATGACAAAGCACCCCTATTCGATATATATTCGCCTCGTATTTATTTCATTACATTTACGCAACTAAAAATTATTATGAAGAGACTTTTATCACTTGGGTTTACCACAATACTGAGTGTTACGGCGTTATATGCGCAGTTAACCCAAACAATCACCGGTAGGGTGGTTGATACAGATACAAAAGCCGGTTTGGCGGCAGCTACCGTTTTGGTCGAGACTGCTGATGGATTTGGTGCAACTACTGACGAAATGGGTTACTACGAGATCCTAGAAGTGCCAATTGGTCGACATCGTCTGTCTATTGAATATGTGGGTTATGATCCTATATCACGCGAGAACATAATGGTTACAAGCGGCAAGGCCGTGAACTTGGACGTTGAAATGGTAGAGTCCGCCAATACGTTAGGAGCCACTGTGGTTCAATTTAAAAAATCTAAGGTTAGAAGTAACAACGAAATGGTCTCTGTTAGTAGTAGGAGTTTTGATGCTGAGGAGGCTGAAAGATATCCTGGTAGTAGACAAGATCCTGCACGTATGGCGCAAAACTATGCTGGGGTCGCAGGCACCGATGACCAAAGAAATGATATTGTTGTTCGAGGAAATTCACCATTAGGATTACTATGGCGTTTTGAAGGTGTTGACATATTTAACCCGAGTCATTTTGCCGTTGCAGGTTCTACAGGTGGACCAATCAGCATGATAAACAACAAACTTGTTGGAAACTCTGACTTTATGACCAGTGCTTTCCCTTCTGAATATGGAAATGGAATTTCTGGTGTCTTCGATTTAAAGTTCAGAAACGGTAATTATAATGAGGCTGAATATAGCGGTCAGTTTGGATTGTTTGGCACGGAAATACAAGCTGAAGGGCCTATAAACAAGAAAAAGAAGTCTTCGTATATCGTGTCATACAGGTATGCCACATTCGATATTTTTAGCTCTTTAAATATTGACCTCGGAACCGACGCTGTTCCTAAATACCAAGACTTAAATTTTAAACTAAACTTTCCGAACAAGAAAGGGTCATTTGCCATTTTTGGATTAGGTGGATTAAGTTCAATAGACATTGTATTTAGTGATGATTTTGAACCAACTGAAGAACTTTATGGTCAAAAAGACAGAGACCAATACTTTAGAACTAACATGGGCGTAATGGGCGCTACCTGGGAACGACAAATGAAAAATAACAAGTCATTGAATGTAGTGCTGGCGCACAACGTTCAACAGGTTTTGTCTGACCATAACAAAATCTTTAGAGACCCAAGCGAGTTTACAAATGTTTCATTGGTTCCGGTTTCTAGGTCAAAAATGTTACATGGGAAAACGACATTACACGCTTCTTTGAACAAAAAATATAGTGCAAGGAGTAATCTGAAAGTTGGGTTAATAACAGACGCTTATTTCGTAAATTATTTGGACAGTGTTCAAAATGAACTTGACCTAACGCAACCTATGACTGAGCTATTGAATGCACAAAACAACCCGTTAATGATTCGGGGATACGCAAGTTGGAAGTATCGCATAACTTCTATGCTTACACTTAATACCGGTCTTCATGGAATGCACTTTACCCAGAGCAACACAACATTAATTGAGCCTAGAGTCGGCCTCAAGTGGAGAAGAAGCTCCAACGAAACTTTTGGTTTTGGATATGGTATGCACAGCCAAGTACAGCCATTATACATTTACAACACCTTATTTGTAGATTCTGTAGGCAACAACTATGGAACGCATAATGATGGAATTGCTCCAACGCAAAGTCATCATCTCGTATTGTCTTACGAGAAGGTGGTTAAAAAGAATTTGAGGATTCGTGGAGAGATCTATTATCAGCAGCTGTACAACGTTCCAGTAGAAGTTATTTCCAGCTCCTTTTCATTGTTGAACCAAGGTTCTGGGTTTGAAAGATTTTTTCCTGACGTGATGACCAACAGCGGTACAGGAACTAACCAAGGATTGGAGTTAACAGTAGAAAAGTTCTTTACCAATAATTATTATTTCATGGCTACAGGGTCTATTTATGATTCAAAATATAAAGGGAGTGATGGTGTCGAACGCAATACTGATTTTAATGCGAATTACATATTTAATTTCCTCGGTGGTTACGAACACAAAATGGGTAAGAATGATAAAAATGCGTTAATCTATGGGATGAAGTATACAGTTGGCGGCGGTAAGCGCTATTCCCCAATTGATACGGCGGCCACTAGGTTAGATGGGGCAAATGTTATTCTTGATGGCTCTCGTCGTAATATTTATCAATTCCAAGATTATAGCAGACTAGACCTAAAAATTGGATTGAGAATCAACACGAAAAAGACGACACATGAAATATCAATTGATATTGCGAACGTTCTGGATACTAAAAACGTATTAAAAGAGAGTTACTTTGACGATCCTGAAAATCCAGGATCCAAAATATTCGCTAAGGAATATCAACTCGGAAGACTGCCGAATTTTTGGTATAAATTTAATTTTTAGAGCACGTGAGAAAAATATTGACTCTTGGAATGTTGATTTTTCTAAGCCAGCTAGTGGCTGGTCAGGTAATACAAGCAAAATCACTTAAGCCGGACTCAACTTCGTATGCCAATGTATTTGTTAAGCCACTTTATTCAGACAGTTTAAGCAGCTCTTTTGCCATTTGGATAAAAAATGAGGTAAAACCCCATAAGCACTTGAATCATTCTGAAGTGGTTACTGTATTGCGCGGAAAGGCAATAATGTGGGTAGGACAAGATTCAAGTGTAATCAAAAAAGGAGACGTCATTGTAATACCCAAAGGGACGGTACATTCAGTTGTGACAAAGAGCAAAAAACCACTGCTTGTCGTGTCGGTCCAGTCTCCACGTTTTGTTGGTAAAGATCGGGTATGGGTAAAATAGGATAAGATGGAAGAGAACTTTATACCTTATCATCGGGAAGACCCATCAATAGAAGATCTGACCAAACGTTCGGAGGATTTCTATCATAGTTTGGACAAACGGCGGTCTGTGCGTGTTTTTGATTCTAAGCCAGTACCAAAGGCAATTATTGAAAACATAATACTGGCGGCAGGTACGGCACCTTCAGGTGCACATAAGCAACCTTGGACGTTCTGTGTACTTAGTAATGCTGAATTGAAGTCAAAAATTAGAGAAGCTGCAGAAACAGAGGAATACGAGAATTACCATGGTCGTATGTCAGAGGAATGGCTCAAGGATTTAAAGCAGTTTGGAACAGATTGGCGAAAACCATTTATCGAAATTGCTCCTTGGATAATTGTGGTCTTTAGAAAGACCTATGACTTAGATGGAGATCAAAAGACAAAAAATTATTACGTGCAAGAATCCGTAGGAATTGCTTGTGGTATGCTTATTACAGCGATACATAATGCGGGTCTTGTGACGCTGACGCATACACCTAGCCCGATGAATTTCCTTACTAAAATTCTGAATAGGCCGGTAAACGAAAAGCCATTTTTATTACTTCCTGTTGGCTATGCAGCTGCTGATGCCAGCGTTCCGGACTTAAAGCGGAAGTCGCTTAAAGACATTGCTGTTTTTTACGAATAATGTTTGATCACAAATCGATTGTTCAAGAGATAAAAACACCATTTGTGTTGAAATCAGGTGTTCGTGTGTTTATGCAGCGAGATGACCAGATTCATCCCTTTATTTCAGGGAATAAATGGTTTAAATTGAAACACAACATTCGTGATTTTTTAACCAGTGAGGCAACATCTATAATGACCTTTGGTGGTGCGTATTCAAATCATCTTGTAGCCACTGCTGCGGCATGCGCAATGCAACAAATACCTTGTATGGGAATGGTCAGAGGTGATGAACTGCAGCCCAATTCAAATTATGTTCTTCGCCTATGTTCTGAATTTGGTATGAAGTTGAAGTTCATATCTCGGCAAGGGTATTCAGAGGCAAAACGTAATCCGTCAGAATTTGAAAATAAGAAGGTGTTTGTCATTCCTGAGGGAGGTGACAATGCAGCCGGAATCTTAGGATGTCAAGACATTGTTAAGGATTATACGCTATTTGACCATGTTGCGGTACCAGTGGGCACGGCAACTACTTTTAGCGGGATAATAAATGGGTCCAAAGGAGAAAGTCATATTCAAGGATTTGCCGCGTTAAAAAATGCGTCCTACTTGTCTGAAACGGTCAGTGGCAATACATCGTATAACAATTGGACTCTTCAAACGTCATACAGTTATGGTGGTTTCGGGCATTTTGACGAAAGCCAATCAAAATTTAACCGTCAATTCGCCAGTGAAACCGGAATCTTACTTGATCCAGTGTACACTGGCAAAATGATGCGCGGTGTTTATGCTTTGATCAGCGAAAATGTGATTAAGCCAGTTGAATCAGTTCTTTGCATTCACACTGGGGGTCTTACAGGACTTTTATCCGAAAAGTGGTTGAATTCTTAACTTGTCGTAAAACAAGCTCCAGTACATAGACTTAACGTAGTTTCTAGCCGATATTATTTGTTAGAGGGCGGCTTGACGTTAGCCTTAATGGTAAACATAGATGGGCTCATTTCACTGTTGTATATAATCGACAATGTCTTTATCTGATTGCCAACCTTACCTGCTGAGTTAAACGAAACCGTAATTTCACCAGTTTTACCAGGTTCAATTGGTTCTTTCGACCACGTTGGTGCGGTACATCCACATGGGGTGTTAATTCGACTAATGACCAATGGAGCAGAACCGTCGTTCACAAATGTGAACACATGAGTTACTTTAGCACCCTGGTCGATTGTTCCAAAATCATACTCCGTTTCATTCATTAACAGTTTTGGAGTACCCACAGGAGTTAAGGTAATTACAGGTTTTTCTTCTTGATCGGTTTCATCTTGAGCAAGAACAATGGTTGAGTTAAAGCAAAATCCAGCCAACAGGATAGTAAGTAATATATATTTCATTTGTGTTGTTTCGTTTTAATAGGCTAAAATTATGCCAAAAAAAACCCAAACAACAAGTGTTTGGGTTTTTAAGTGTTTTAATGTTTTTCTTATTTTGGATTCGCTTGTACCGGTGGTGCAGCGTCAACTGGAGCACTCTCTACAGTACCTCTAATTGTAAGAAATTGAGTTCCATTTTCGCCATTATACTTTACAGTAATGGTTTTTGTGAAATTCCCAGGACGTCCTTTAGAGTTGTAAATCGCTGTTATCTCCCCAGTAGCTCCTGGAGCCACAGGCTCACGTGTCCATTTTGGAGTCGTGCATCCGCATGAAGCACGTACAGAATTTAGTACTAAAGGCTCATTTCCAGTGTTTGTAAATTTAAATGTCACTGTCGCTTGAGTGCCTTCTGTGATTTTGCCAAAGTTGTGTTCTACTTTTTCAAATTCGATTTTAGCACCTGTACTGCCATCTGCTTCTACAGTTTCTGTATTTTGTGCTTGTGTGAAAGCTACAAATCCTATAGCCAATAACAATGTAACAAATGTTCGTTTCATAATGTTTAAGTTGTCGTGTTTAAATATTTAAAGTCAAAATTACTCGTTCATGGGTAATTAAACAAATGACGTGCCAAAAACGACACAACCATTAATTTCTATAGTTAGCCCTGCGTTTTTCACGGAATGACGACGTACCTTCTTCAAATTCTTCTGTTTCGAAACAGGAGCCAAAGTGTTCTATTTCCAATGCCATTCCGTCCTGATTCGTGTCAAAGTATGCCTTGACACATTCCATTGTTTTTGCAATACCTTGTGGCGATTTTACTGCTATCTTGTTTATGATAGAGTAACACTTCTCCATAAGTTCTGCTTGGTCCACTACGTGATTAACCAAACCCAAATTCAGTGCTTCTTTAGCGCCAATCATGTCGGCGGTGGTCAGCATTTCTATCGCTTTACCTTTACCTACAAGTTGTATTAATCGCTGAGTGCCTCCATAACCAGGAATCAAACCTAAGTTTACCTCCGGTTGTCCAAACTTTGCGTTTGGGCTGGCAATACGCATATGGCAAGCCATAGCCAATTCGCAGCCTCCGCCAAGAGCAAAGCCATTGACAGCTGCCAATACAGGTTTGAGACAATTTTCAACCGCATGCATAACCGCATGTCCATCGGCGCTTAACTGGCGTCCTTGTGTTTTACTAAAATCTTTGAACTCTGCGATATCCGCACCAGCTGCAAAAGCCTTTTTCCCAACACCAGTAATGATTATACCATATACGGCTGGGTTTGCTTCAGCTTCTTCAACGGCTTTTTTAATTTCCTGAAGCAGCGTTGCATTAAGTGCATTCATCTTATCCTCACGATTAATCGTAATGGTATAAATGTGGTTGGCTAAGTCTGTTCTGATAAACTGAAAAGGCATAAATTTAAATTTCGGCAAAAATACATTAAACTGAAGTTCAGTGCTGTGAATTGGACAATACATGTAGATGAGGTTTAAAGATGTAGTTTCATTCCCTTTTTTACCTTTGCCGCCATGAATGACCAGAGGTTGAGTTTTGAAGAATTTGAATTTCCATCAAAAGAGGCATGGATTCAACAAGTAATCAAAGAACTTAAAGGGAAGCCAATTGAAGCGTTAAGCAAAGATTGGTGTGGAATTGATGTTCAGCCGTTTTACCACCAATCGGATAAGACGTCAACCATGCCTTACCCAGTTTCTGGCTCAAAAAACTGGAAACTCATTCTTGATTATTGCGAAGAATTCAATAGTGATCTATACGAGAACGTAGACGGTGTAGCTTGGGACGAACCCGTGTCGAAAGAAAAGATTTGGTACAATACTAGTGGCCATTCAGGCAAGGGTGACAGTGGGTATGCGTTACAAAATCTTAAACCATCTAGTCTTAAAACCTTAGATATTCATTCGTTTAAAAAAGAAAGACAAACACCCATATTTTCGATTCTGAATCCCAACGTCAATATTGTAGGTGAAGGGGAGATACGATTTTTCGTAGAAAAGGCGAGCGAACTGGCTAAAAGTTTAATCGCGCTTGGTGTTGAAAACCCAGAACTATCTATAAACATAGAAGTGCAGGTAGGCTCCAATTTTTTCTTTGAGGTAGCCCGCATACGCAGTTTGAGAATTGCCATGGAACACGTTTTTAATGGCAAATGTCCTACTATTACAGCCGTATGTGGCGTGACCAGTGGTGATGAAAAAGAGTATAACAATCTGTTGCGCTTAACAACAATGGCGATGTCTTCCATTATGGGGGGTATTGATTTCTTATACATAAAATCGTACAAAAAAGAGGTTGACGCTGAAAGTGTTCGGTGGTCAAGAAATATTTCACATCTACTGCGATATGAAAGTCATTTGGATTTTGTCGAGGACGTGGCTAACGGGTCTAATCTCATAGACTATCTGACTAGGGAGCTCCTGAAGAATGTGGATGTTAAACAATTTCATACCGATAAGGAAATAACAACAAGTTCTACGCAAGAAGGAATAGATTTAAAAAGCAATTACCAAAGCACAGATAAGCCACAAATGGCGGATTTCGTTTCTGGAATTGCACCAAATTTACGGGGACCCTATGGTTCTATGTATGCCATACGGCCCTGGACAATTCGTCAATATGCTGGATTTAGCACTGCAGAAGAATCAAATGCTTTCTACCGGAGAAATTTAGCAGGCGGACAAAAAGGACTGTCTGTTGCATTTGATCTGGCTACTCACAGGGGGTATGACTCAGATCACCCAAGAGTAAAAGGAGATGTCGGTATGGCCGGTGTTGCCATCGACTCTGTTGAGGACATGAAGATATTGTTCGATGGTATACCGCTCGATAAAATGTCGGTTTCAATGACCATGAACGGCGCCGTACTTCCCATTATGGCTTTTTATATTGTGGCCGCGCAAGAGCAAGGGATCGACATTCAAGCGCTTACGGGTACCATTCAAAATGACATCTTAAAGGAGTTTATGGTACGAAACACCTACATATATCCTCCAGCGCCATCCATGCGGATAGTCGGAGACATCTTTAAATATACCGCTACCAATATGCCTAAGTTTAATTCTATAAGCATAAGCGGATACCACATGCAAGAGGCTGGGGCAAATGCCGCCATAGAGCTAGCGTACACATTGGCCGATGGTTTGGAGTATGTCAGAACGGGAATAGACTCAGGGTTAGATATCGACGATTTCGCACCAAGATTGAGCTTTTTCTGGGGAGTTGGGATGCACTATTTTATGGAAATCGCTAAGTTGAGGGCTGGAAGGATCATATGGGCTAAATTGATAAAACAATTCGATCCGAAAAATCCAAAATCCCTTGCGCTTAGAACACACTGCCAAACAAGCGGGTGGAGTTTAACTGAGCAGGATCCGTTCAATAATGTTGCGCGTACTTGTATTGAGGCTAAGGCGGCAGTTATGGGTGGTACGCAATCCCTGCATACCAATGCGTTGGATGAAGCTATTGCACTACCTACCGACTTTTCTGCTAAGATTGCTAGAGACACGCAGATATACTTACAGACAGAGGTAGGTTTAACCGATGTGGTTGATCCTTGGGGAGGTAGCTTCTTTGTTGAATCGTTAACCAAAGAACTAGCCGATAAAGCTTGGGACTATATCTTAGAAGTTGAAGCTTTAGGGGGTATGTCAAAAGCTATTGAAGCCGGAGTGCCCAAACTACGTATCGAAGAATCAGCGGCTCGAAAGCAAGCCAAAATTGATAGTGGAGAGGATGTTATTGTCGGAGTCAATCAATATCAAACGGAACATAAATCAGAAATCGACATCTTAGAGATTGATAATGATGAGGTGCGATCGAATCAAATAAATAGAATTAAAAAAATTAAGGCGACTCGAAACAATGACGCCGTGCAATTAGCGCTTAATCAGCTTGAAGATGGTGCAAAAGGTGATGCGAATAATCTATTGGAACTCGCCGTGAATGCAGCTAAAGAAAGAGCTACATTAGGGGAAATTAGTACAGCATTAGAAAATGTTTTTGGCAGATACCAAGCGGTGACGAATAGCGTTTCTGGTGTATATTCGAAAGAGGTGAAGCAGGATAGTGATTTTATAGAGGCGAGCAAAGCATCAGACAATTTTGCAGTGAATTATGGGCGTCGTCCAAGAATCTTGGTTGCCAAAATGGGCCAAGATGGACACGACCGTGGCGCAAAAGTGATTGCCACAGGTTTTGCAGACATTGGTTTTGATGTTGATATCGGTCCGTTGTTTCAAACACCAAGCGAGGTAGCCAAGCAGGCTATTGAAAATGACGTACATGTCTTAGGTATTTCAAGTTTGGCTGGGGGCCATAAAACCTTAGTTCCTGAAGTTGTGGAACAGTTGAGACTTTTAGGACGTGAAGATATTGTTGTCGTAGCCGGTGGGGTAATACCAGAACAAGATTATAACTTCTTGTTCGAAAGCGGGGTCTCATTTGTGTTTGGGCCGGGTACTGTTCTTAGCAAAGCTGCAATGGATATCATTCAGGCTATTCCAAATAACACATAAAAACAAGGCATAAAAAAACCCCGATATTATCGGGGTTTTAAACATCTTATTATGTCGTTACGGTTTCTTGACCGTCATTCGTTTTGTTACTTTCTCACCGTTGCTTTCCAACGTGTAAAGGTAAATACCTTCTGTATAGTTACTCACGTCTAACACAACCATTTTCTCTGTAATCATACGTGACTCAATTACCTTACCCACGACATTGTAAACTGTAATAGTAGCTTCACCTTGAAAAGTTGCTTCAATGTATGTTTTTCCGATTGCTGGGTTTGGATAATTCTGTCCAACTTTAATGTTTCCACCCTCAGTGTCATAGCTTGAAGGCGTAACTGTCTGAAACGACATTAATCCCGCGGCCATAAATAGTATTAGTAAGAGTTGTTTCATAACTATTGTTTCAAAGATAATACAAATTATTGTGCCAAAACAATAATTGATTTGTCATAATTAACATTTTGGCAATTCTTGTTTCTGTATGCCTCTGTATAACAGCTTGTTGCGGCTAATTGTTTGCGGTTTTTTATGTGTAGAATAGATGTCGTTAATTTTCGAACAGGTGACTCTTATACCTAACACTTTGCTGTTCTATTGTTTCTTTTGGAAGACGTTAAGGTTGGCCTGGATTCCAATTCCCATGATAAACGGGTCATATGCGAATTCTGGTGGGGCATTACTTGTGTTTAAAAGTGGCAGTGAAAGTCCTAATTGCACGTGTAACTTCACATGTTCTGAACCACCCCTAAAGGTATACGCAGGTTCTACAAACTGGACACTGAATGGGTCCACGCTTTGAATCATTTGGTTTTGATATTCAACATGAGACATCCTCAAGGACAAGTGATTCTCAATTTTCTTATGATCAGAAATAAACCCAAAAGAGGGTTGAATGTAGTAACGATTGAAATCTACCTCAAAAGCATTGGATGGGTCGCCAACTGTCCCAGTGCCTATTCCTCCAGATATTTGTAGATGCATGTTAGACTCTGAGTCGTAGTGGTAATAACCACCTTCAACCGTCAACACACGGAAGTAGTCGTTGGAAAAAGAATCGGTGTTGTTTGATGAATAACCCATAAATGAGGCACCTGCAAACCCATGATCAGAGAACGCGTAAGATGCGGAAGCACTGCCCGTATAAAGGCCTTGAACATTTAGCGCGATGCCTCCTTTTTCTTTGTGGGCTGGCGCTTGAATGTGCGGAGGGAGGTAGTATAATTCGCATCCTACAAAAAGGAAAGATGCGAGTAGAATGCAAACGCGTTGAAGGTAAGATGCCATAGATGTTCGTTTTCTCAAAGTTAGTTTAAAAATAAGTGGTTTGTGTGTAGTGTGGTAAACGAGATTTGGCGATGCCTGCTTATCATATTAAGGCATAAAAAAAGGCCTGACCTATAATGGTAAAGACATTCTATTTTAAGCGCGCCATCCAGGATTATTCCCTTCGCCCCCAACTTCGCTGCACTGCGTTGTGCGCTTCACTCAAGGGCCTGGAAAGCCGTGCAGTGGATCAAGCCCGACAAGCTGTCGCTTGCTTTATCTTTTTTCATGCTTTTGCGCTGAAGCAAGCTTCGCACAACGCATAAAAAAAGCCCGACCATTCGGTCGGGCTTGATCATCAAGCGCCCC
>CAJQIC010000025.1 GCA_905478335.1 uncultured Bacteroidia bacterium
CTGATTAGTGAACTTGTACTTTTCTTGTTTACCATTAAGGTTGATTTAAAAGGTTATAAATATATTAAATAACCCTCTCTTAAATCATAACCCCTATAAGTTCACTTTTTGCTGACGTCGAACAGGTACATCTATTACTTCAGTTGTACTTCATCGCCCTACTGATGCATTAGAAGAATGGATAACACCCATTGATGGCTTGAGTGTAACCGAAGACAAAATTGAAATCTTTAAGAACAATTCGTTGATGTATGTTGAAGACGAACTGGAAAACGAATCAGCGTTGACACCTCCTGTTGAATTTGCTGCCTACTATTTAGCAACCAACAATTGGGCGCTTCCCATAACAGATTCTGAAAAAGCACAGTATACAGCCAATGGATATGTCATTAACAAAAACACCCGTTTTGAATTGATTATTGGTTGTGATTCCATGCTGCTCCTATACAACCAAGTCCGATTGGACAGAAACACACATAAAACTTGATAAAAACGGGAATGAATATTTTAGACAAGTCGTCCGTTACACTCCAAATTCAGACGGTTTTCTTCTGTACAAGGATATCGTTACCTGGACAATAGACGCACGCACAGAGCCTTGCATACAGAAAATTGTATATGCCCAGTATGACGACATTCAACGTATTTATCACAAAGAACATCTATATCCAAGCCCCGAAAATGGTTATGTAACAGCCCAAATAACTAAAGGAAACTTTGAATCAGTCACAGTTGCACAAATTGCTGGCACAAACCACATTTTTATTGACTTTGTCGCGCCGAACCTAAACACGGTCAATATGGAAATAAAAGATTTATATGGGATCACTGTACTAGACAAAAGTCCAATTGACGTCAATGCACCGTATGTCGATCTGGGAGAACTACCCACAGGTGTTTACAGTTTACACTTAGACATCCCAAACACGCAACCTTGCAAATTCATTTTTAAACCCTAACTAATAATTTATGAAAAACATACTTCTTAGTAGTGTTATGCTACTATCCATCTTATGCAAAGCGCAAGATCACTCTTTGATTATAAACCACGATGACGTAAACCCATGCCCTTTAGACTCTGTAATTGACAACACCTTTACTCGGTTCGTTTTTACCAAGGACACGAGTTCTTCAAAAGATTCGAACGTCTTAGCGTCAGATCCTATTCCATACCCGTCTCACAACAAAGCAGACTATGACACCCGATTGATCTATTTTGTTCATGGACTAGGTGGGAACGACAAGTCGTGGGATGCTGTTGACGACGCGCACATGGATGAATATGTCTACACACCATTAAGAGTCGATTACGAAACCCACCAGCGCGACTTCAAGGAGGCTTCATTTGAAGTGTACAATGAAATGAATAAACTCAGACTAGCTGCACTCTATAACAATTCGAGAACGCTCAGTACCGAAAAGCCTTACGCCATTGGGCATAGTCAAGGTGGCTTGGTTTTAAGAGATATGGACCGCAAATACGATGTAAACTATGACGCACATTTTAAAACGGGAAACAGGCAGTTTCATGGTTTAATCACATTTTGCACACCTCATCTCGGCGATCGTATTGCGACTTCGCAGACCGAGCTTTCTAAACTATCTGCCGATTTTTCATATCTCATTGGAAATGCCATACTTAAGAAACAGGTCGCAAAGTTCTCCATCAAAGTCCCCTTCTTTTCAAAAAAAACTGAAGAAACTGTCGACCAGCGGCTCATTACTTTTAGAATCACTATCCACGAACCTAATTGTTGACGGTATCAATACCATGTCGAAAGGACAGCAAGCGCCAATGACTCAGCAATATGGACCAAACGCAAAATATGTGACACACACAATGAATTATAGCAATGTTAACATGCCTAAAGCCTTATTCTATGCCGAAGAATCTGACCCCATACTGTTTAAGATTGCCACATACATGATTGGTCCAAGTGCCAGTGATTTTGTGCATTATTCAAGGTTTGGTGCGAATGACGACCAACAAATAGAAAAAGGCGTTAACGAGCTGCGTGGCAAGTTATTAGCAGACATTAAATTACATCAAAAAGAGGCCGAAAAAATTCGTAAGAAAATTAATCGAACCAATATTCCAATTGTTGGATTGGCCTATTTACTTACCAAAAAAAGCAAGTTGAACCAGCTCCAGATTCAAGAGGAAGCAATTGTTGCAGAAAAAGAGGCCGTTGAGTTTATTGAGAAAGTGAATCTTATGTATAAAACCATTATTGGAGCCATAGACATCAGAAGGTTATTTAAACGAGAAATAGACGGTTACTGGTGTGTTACAGGAAGTAAGAAGATTAAAAAGACGTTGCCATATAAAGGCAAGACTACATTCAGCATAGATATTAAACACAGGGTCGCGTCTCGTGATTTATGCGATGGGAATCTGACCATACCGATTTACAAAAATGTATCTGTAGAACAATCCACAGGTGCTGTTTTATCGGTTAAAAGTCAAAAGGGATTTCCAGGATGCCACGATAGATATAAACTATTGCTAAATGAGGTGCGTGAATACAATTCCAATAATGCCTTCATTGGCGTAAGACAGCAGTCAGATGTTAATCATATACAAATGCTGAATTGTTGGCAAACTGATGAGGCATTGCGCAGAATTTACGAAGGACGGGGCGTGCCTGTTTTCTTCAAACTAAGAGAGAAGTGATGAGGTTATTGTTTTACCTTGGACTTATCACCACGTGCCTTGGATGTGACGAGACGCACCACGCAATACCCCAAACTAGCATAGAGTCAGAATTAACCAAAGACTCAAGTGATAAACGGGTTGAATCCGTATGGACAAAAAAGGTTAACACGCCACTGATTTGTCGGTCCGTTTTTATCTTTTCAAAAGGTGTTGTTTTTTTCACCCAGGAAGCAAAGCCCAATTCAAGAGATAACATCATAGCGCTTGGTAAAAACACTGGGGATACTATGTGGGTCTGGGATGAAGGACGGTATTTCACCAACCATCGTCACATCAAAGGCAGCACCCTATATTTCTCTGCTGGCACGTCAGTCTTTGCAGTAGATTGTAATACAGGTAAAACGCTTTGGCAATTCACACCTCCAGACAACTTAGCCTATACCACCTTGCATGTTGACGAAAACCACATTTTTGTTTCCTATCAAGACAGGAAACCCAACCCTATTGAGAACGAAACGATTTTATATGAATTAGAGGCAAATGGATTGGCTAAAAAGTGGTTAACTGTAAAAGCTACAGATCGAGATGGTTTTACCTTAAACTTCGATCATATAACAGTCTTGCCGAATATCGACCATGGCTTACTAATTTTCTGTGAAAGTCGTTCTTGGAACTATGGTCCAATAAATGAAGGTCGAGCGGAATATGTAACATTCAACTTGACTAAGCATAAAGTTCATAAAAATTGGGGCAACATGTTTAATGATATCGATATAGGAGGTAAAGCCCTTTTGCAAAACAACACACTATACTTGAGTTCTGGCTGGAATCAAGCTGCCAGTATAAATGTTAAAACAGGAAGAATTAACTGGCACGTACATTTCCCTGCAAGTAAAGCGACGGCAGGACTAATGCCAGTCCACGAACTCAATGGTAGTCTCTTTTTAAGCTTGGGTAACTTTGGTCGACTGCGTGTTTTAGATGCTTCGACAGGATTGACAATAAACGAATTAGAAGACATTGGAACGGAGTGGTATGCCACAGCATTTGTAAATTACAATGAACATGTATGGTTTACGACAACCAAGGGGTTGTATGCCTTAGATGTCAATGGAAAACTGCAGGCGTCGCTATTAAACTCAGACTTTATTGGTATGCATACGGGAAACTTCACCAACGGCTTCGGCATTGATCAATCCACTGGTTTAATGTACGGTGTAAGAGGTAGTTCGTTTGTTTGTTTCAAATGGGCATAAAAAAAGGCGATTGTAAAACAATCGCCTTTTCAGTTTATTGATATTTTTTATTCAGTAACAGCGTCTACTGCAACGTATGATCTGTTATTCTTTCCTTTTTTAAACATTACAACACCGTCTGTTAATGCGAAAAGTGTGTGATCTTTTCCCATTCCAACGTTGTTACCTGGGTGGTGCTTTGTTCCTCTTTGTCTTACAAGAATATTACCTGCGATAGCCGCTTGACCACCGAAAATCTTAACACCAAGTCGTTTACTATGCGACTCTCTTCCGTTCTTCGAACTACCAGCTCCTTTTTTGTGTGCCATTTTCTTATCCTTTTATTGATTCGATTTGAATTTTAGTATAATCTTGTCTGTGACCATTTCGTTTAGCGTAACCTTTTCTTCGCTTCTTCTTAAAAACGATTACTTTATCACTCTTAACATGTTCTAGAACTTTAGCCGAAACAGAAGCTCCCTTTACAGAAGGTTTTCCAATTTTCGCTTTACCGTCGTTATCTACTAACAACACCTTGTCAAAAGTCAAGGAGTCTCCAGAATCATTTTGTAGTTTATTAACGAACAATTCTTGTTCGTTTTCAACTTTGTATTGCTTACCTGCTATTTCTACTATTGCAAACATCGATTTTATTTTGGGGTGCAAAAATACGCTTAATTTTTACTTTTCAAACGTGATTGAATGAGTTTTTGCACATTAAAACTCGTAATCGTCATCATCAGGTGCAATATTTGTGATATCGCTGTTCATCTTTGATTCAAATGTGACACTACTACCCTCAGAATCGGAGTCGTCAAAGTACGCTACATCCTCGAATTTGGCGAACTCTGCACGGAACCTTATTCTAGCCTTTCCTGTGCTCCCATGTCGGTGTTTAGCAATTATAAAATCAGCCATACCTGTTAAGTCATTACCTTCCGCATCCTGTGTAAATCCATAGTAGTCAGCACGATACAAGAATCCAACCATATCCGCATCTTGCTCTATAGAACCAGACTCACGTAAATCAGACAGAATTGGAATTTTATCTTGACGCTGCTCAACAGCACGACTTAACTGTGCAAGTGCGATTACCGGAATGTCCAGTTCTTTAGCCAGCGACTTCAAAGACCTTGATATGTAGCTAATTTCTTGCTCACGGTTACCATTTTTACCTGTTTCTTCACCACGCATCAATTGTAGGTAATCAATAATCAGCATCTCAATACCCTTGTTTGATTTTAACCTTCGCGCCTTTGCACGCAAGTCGAAGATGCTTAATTGAGGTGTATCGTCAATATATATAGGTGCGTCACTTAAGTTTTGAACCCGAGCATTAAGTTGCTCCCACTCATAATCTGCCAACTTACCACTTCGAAACTTTTCGCCCGGTAATTCCGTTTCTCCTGAAATCAAACGTGTAACCAACTGAAGCGATGACATTTCCAGCGAAAATATAGCTACCGGTTTCTTATGTTCGACTGCAGCGTTTCGGGCTATTCCTAATACAAATGCCGTTTTACCCATACCTGGACGTCCTGCCAAAATAACTAAATCCGATCGTTGCCAACCATTAGTCATTCGATCAATATTGGTAAATCCAGAAGGTACTCCGGTCAAACCAGATCCCTGATCCTTCATTGATTCTACTTGCTTAATTGCTTTGTGAATCAAATCGTCAATGGAATCGTAATTCTTCTTTATCGTATCATTTTTGATCGCATAAAGCTTTTTTTCAGCATCGTCTAACAAACCAAATGCATCCGTAGTATCCTCAAATGCATCTCTTCCAATTTGACCAGAAATACGGATTAACTCCCGTTGAATATATTTCTGTAGTAAGATTTTAGCATGAAATTCCAGATTGGCTGATGACGCCACTTTGTTTGTCAACTGCGTGATGAATACGCGCCACCTGCTGCTTCAAGCTGTCCTGCCTTGCGCAAGTCTTCAGTCACGGTAAGCAAGTCTACTGGCTCACCTACGTCAAACAATCTTTTTATTGCTGCAAAAATGATTTGATGCGAATCGTGATAGAATACTTCTTGTATCAGGACGTCTAAAACCCTAACAGGTGCATCCTTCTCTAACAACATAGCACCTAGCACAGCCTCTTCTAACGGCAAGGCTTGCGGTGGTTTACGGCCGAGATTACCTTCTTCTGATAGGACCAATCCCTTGCGTTCTACTCTTCTCTTCTGATCCTTATTTATCTCCATGAATACTTCTCAAATACGGTAGAACGAAGTTAGCCTAATTGATGAATGCGATGCAACAGTTTTAATTGGAAATATTTATTGACTGTTTCTAGATGTTGAAAAAACATGAATAACTTGAAATCAAAATACGTAACATCCTGATATACGATTACTTTAATCCACACATAATAGAGGTACAGGCAAGTTGACATGATTTTTAGTTGATATTTTATGCCTAATTTGTCAGTATTTCCAATTTACTGGTCATTATTGTCAGACGTGGATGCATGAATCAATGTCGCACACAAAATGGAATTATATTTGTTAAGTACATAGTCTACGAGAGATAAAATATGGAAGCTAAGTTTTCACCAAGAGTCAAAGAAGTTATTCAATTCAGTCGAGAAGAAGCAATACGTCTCGGCCATGGATACATAGGAACAGAGCACTTGTTGCTCGGAATAATTCGAGAAGGAGAAGGGAAAGCCCTTGTACATTTAAAAGCCATGGGTATTGACTTTTTACGTTTAAAAAAGTCGATAGAAGACAGTACCAGAGATACTGCATCTAAGAACACCAACCTTGGCAATATCCCCTTAACGAAACAGGCTGAAAAGGCCTTAAAAATCACCTACCTTGAAGCAAAAATCTTTAAGGCAGATATTATAGGTACGGAACATTTACTACTGTCAATACTTCGCGAAGAAGACAACATTGCAAGTTCAATGCTCAATCAGTATGGGGTAGATTACGATGTTTTTAAAGGCGCTATAGAAAACAATAACCCTGAAATTAAAGCTGAGATGTCAACCGACTCGCCAGAAGACTTTTATAAAGAAGAAAAAAAGTCTGCAGAAGCGAAACGCGTGAAAGGCAAGTCAAAAACGCCTGTACTCGACAACTTTGGCAGAGATTTGACCAAGCTAGCTGAACAAGACAAACTTGACCCAATTGTTGGTCGAGAAAAAGAAATTGAACGCGTTAGTCAAATTCTTAGTAGAAGGAAGAAAAACAATCCTGTACTAATTGGTGAACCTGGCGTGGGTAAAACAGCTATCGCTGAAGGTTTGGCATTAAGAATTACTCAACGAAAAGTATCTAGAGTTCTTTTCAATAAACGTGTCGTTACATTAGACCTTGCCTCTTTAGTTGCAGGTACAAAATACCGAGGACAGTTTGAAGAGCGTATGAAAGCAGTAATGAATGAATTAGAGAAGTCGAAAGATGTAATTCTGTTCATTGACGAAATTCATACCATTGTTGGTGCTGGTGGAGCTTCAGGTAGCCTAGATGCCTCTAATATGTTTAAACCGGCGTTGGCTAGAGGAGAGGTCCAATGTGTTGGTGCTACAACGCTTGACGAATACCGACAGTATATAGAAAAAGATGGTGCCTTAGAAAGACGTTTTCAATCTGTAATGGTTGAGCCTACAACGCCTGATGAGACCATTCAAATTCTAACAAACATCAAAACAAAATACGAAGATCATCACGCGGTGACTTATACGGATGAGGCAATTGATGCAGCGGTAAAAATGAGCGTACGTTATATTACAGATCGCCATTTACCTGATAAAGCCATTGACATCCTAGATGAAGTTGGTGCACGGGTACACTTATCCAACATTCACGTACCTCAGGAAATTCTTGATTTGGAAGAGAAAATCGAACAAATTAAGGAGGAGAAAAACAAAGTTGTTAAAAGCCAGAGATACGAGGAAGCAGCAAAACTTCGTGACAAGGAAAAAACGCTATTAGAGCAACTCGATATCGCTAAAGTATCATGGGAAGAAGACACAAAAATGCAGCGTTACAGTGTAACTGAAGACGACGTTGCTGAAGTTGTTGCCATGATCACAGGGGTACCAACAAAGAGGATTGCTAAATCTGAAGGCAACAGACTTTTGTCTATGGCGAATGAATTAAAAACATCAGTTATAGGTCAAGATACGGCCATCGAAAAGCTTACAAAAGCTATTCAAAGAACCCGAGCGGGTCTTAAAGACCCGAACAAACCGATAGGTTCATTTATATTCTTAGGACCTACGGGAGTTGGGAAAACCGAAATGGCCAAGGTGCTCGCTACTTATTTGTTTGACAATCGCGACGCGATGATTCGAATAGACATGAGCGAATACATGGAGAAATTTGCGGTGAGTCGTTTGGTTGGAGCCCCTCCAGGATATGTTGGTTATGAAGAAGGTGGCTTACTAACTGAAAAAGTGAGACGCAAACCCTATTCAGTGATTCTTTTTGATGAAATAGAAAAAGCACATCCAGATATTTTCAACATGATGTTGCAAATACTTGATGAAGGGTTTTTAACTGACTCACTGGGAAGAAGAGTAGACTTTAGAAATACAATCATCATAATGACTTCAAATATTGGTTCACGCCAATTGAAAGATTTCGGTACAGGAGTTGGCTTTTCAACTGCAACTAAAATTGATGCCATTACAAAAGAATCAAAAGGTGTTATCGAAAATGCACTGAAGAAATTCTTTTCACCTGAGTTCTTAAACCGAATTGATGACGTAATTGTATTTAACAACCTTGAGAAGGAACATATTGCTAAGATATTGGATATCAATGTAGTAAAACTACTAGACCGTATCGAAAGCGTTGGTTTTCAGATTAAATTATCAAAAGCTGCAAAAGAGTTTCTTGCTGAAAAAGGATTTGACAAGGCCTTTGGCGCACGACCTTTAAACAGAGCCATTCAGAAATATCTTGAAGATCCTTTAGCGGAAGAAATCTTAAAACAAGAAATACAAGATGGAGATGTAATTAAGGTTGATTTGGATAAAGCCAAAAACGTCTTAAAATTCACCTACCCTAGCTGTCGTAAGACACCAGCTAAGAAAAAATAAAACTTACAAATTAAATATAAAGGGGTTCTTCGGAATTCCTTTTTTTGTTTCGATTTTATACATGTGATTGCGTCAATTACGGACATGTTTCATGTTTCGTCATATGTAGTTTAATACTAACGTACGACGTGACCACTAGACGTAAGACTCTGGCTACAAGTATTTAATAAATATAACAGGTCTACTACGGTTGCATAAACCCATAAACATTAAGATAGAAAATGAATGAAATGTGAGTCGCTTAACTCATTTTGCGTTGCGTCAGCTTTGGCGCTTTTGCTGGTGCGCTTTTCGCACTGACTTTCTTGGCTGGGGCTTTTTTAGGCTTTGCAGCCGACTTTGTTGCAGTAGTACTTTTCTTCTCGTCAGATGAATCTGCTTCTTCTGCTTCTTTCTGGAAGTCGATATGGGCTTTTAAGATGCCATACCACATACAAATTTTTAAAATATCCGACGTGTATACTTGGTCCTCATCAAATTCTGGAAGCACTTTTCTAAAGAAATCTCTAATCGCATCGCCGCCATCTTTCTTTTGTACCAATTCCAAACCACCAGTAACCAAAGTATCTAAGCTCTTGAACACATCTCTTAACTTGACATCACTCTCATAGGTATAAATAGAGATGTCCTCAAGTATTGAAACCTTTTGTGTAAGTGATGTAGGTGTTCGTTTTTTACGTTCATCAATACTCTCAACGATTAAACCGTTCGTTCTTCTGCCTACAACTTGATGAAGTCCAGGCTTACCGCCAATTGATACTACGTCTTTTAATTCCATGTATTTCAAATAATGTTGCGAATTTAGGCATTGGAGTTACTCATATGGCACAAGAATGTAATATTGACCGACATAATTATTCACTTTCTTTCGTCAACTGACCTCACAAAAAGTCAATTGTCATAATTTTTTGGGTCAAAAATAATTTGAGGTGTGTGTCGTTTATTAAGTAGGGTAAATTTGAATTAATTGGTTAGTTAATTTGTGTAAAGGCTGGAGCAATCCGGCCTTTATGCATTTAACAGCATGTACGTTTATAAAGCGCCTTTAATTTGAATCAACTTTTTCATCAAGCCATCAAATTGGTTTAACGGCAGCATATTCGCCCCGTCTGATTTTGCAGACTTTGGATCAGAATGTGTTTCAATAAATAAACCGTCAGCACCAACTGCTATAGCTGCTTTGGCAATCGTTTCTATGAGGGCAGGTTTACCACCTGTAACACCTGATGAAGAATTGGGTTGTTGTAGGCTATGTGTAATATCCATTACCACAGGCTTGCCGAAACTTTGCATTTCGGGTATGTTCCGATAATCAACGACAAGATCACCATATCCAAACATGTTGCCTCGCTCGGTAAGTAACACTTGGTCATTTCCGCTCACCGTAACCTTATCTAAAGCAAATTGCATTGCTGAAGCTGACGCAAATTGTCCTTTCTTAATGTTTACAACCTTGCCCGTTTTAGCAGCAGCAACGAGTAAATTGGTTTGGCGAAACAGGAATGCTGGTATCTGCAACACATCCACGTATTGGGCTGCCATATCTGCCTCTTCGCTCTCGTGAATATCTGTAACAGTAGGTATATTGTACTTCTGACCCACTTCTGCCAAAATTTCTAATGCTTTCTCGTCACCAATACCGGTAAAGCTGTCCAAACGAGAACGATTCGCTTTTCGATAAGAACCTTTAAATACTAACGGTATGTCTAATCGGTCACATTTTTCAACCAACTGGTCTGCAATTTCCATTGCAATATCCTTACCTTCAATCGCACATGGCCCAGCCAAAACAAAAAATGTAGATGGATTGGGTTTGATAATGTTTTGTATTGTTTCTAACTTTTTCAAGAACCTAATTTGAGGCAATATTACAATCTATAATTTGTAAATAAGTCGAGTTTCGTCAACCAATACGACCAATAGCTGTTATCTTAGTATATGCGCAATTGGGTTTTTAGCTTATTTCTTTTGATCACTGTGTCTTCCCATGCACAGATTGACCAGTATTTGACAGAATATACGGTCACAGAAGAGAAAGGACTGGTTCTTATCACCTGGACAACAAGCGCTGGGTTTACGTGCGAAGACATTAAAATTAATTTCGGAATCGACAGCAATGCGCAATCGGTCGTTTATACTTATCCTGGTATATGTGGCGCAGAAAATAAAGAAGAGCGTTACACCTATTTGTTCAGAGATGTTGTCTATAACCAACCCAATTATTTTCAAATCGATTTGGGTTCATTTGGCTTGTCGCCCATCTTGTCTATTACCGTTATAAGCGTCGACGGGCTGAATCCCAAAGTGTATCCAAATCCAGCAACGAACAACTCCACCTTGATTTTTCCTAATGCTAATCAAGACGAAGCTTCAATCAAAGTGTATTCAGTAAACCGGACTTCATTTACCGAGGTTAAGACTAGAAATGATCGGATCGTAATATCTGAACTTGGTCTTGAAACTTCTGGATTGTATTTCTTTACCATAGAGATAAAAGGAATCCGCAGTCGTGGGAAGTTTCTTTTTCTTTAGTTAACATTGCAGGAAATATTTCAAGTATGCAAAATCAACTGTTAGCAGGTAAGAAAGGAATTATTTTTGGGGCTTTAGACGAGAACTCAATTGCATGGAAAGTGGCTGTTCAATGCCACGAAGCTGGAGCCGAATTTATTCTTACCAATGCACCAATTGCCCTTAGAATGGGTGTCATTAACAATTTAGCAGAAAAAACAAACTCTGAAGTTATTGCCTGTGACGTTACTAGCAATGATGACATGAATGCTTTAATAGATGCAGCTGTTGCCAAATTTGGCAAAGTAGACTTCATACTTCATTCCGTTGGCATGAGTTTAAATATTCGCAAGAAAAAGCCATACACTGGTCTGAATTATGACTTTATGCACAAGACATTTGACATCAGTGCAATTAGTCTACACAGATTGTTACAGAACTGTTATGAAAAAGATGCGATTAATGAATGGGGTTCTGTAGTTGCGCTAACCTACATCGCTGCTCAAAGAACATTCCCTGATTACAGCGAAATGGCTGAGAGCAAATCACTACTTGAGTCGATTACACGAAGCTTTGGTTACCACTATGGTGTGAAACGTAAAGTGCGTGTGAATTCCATTTCTCAATCTCCTACCATGACAACTGCAGGATCTGGCGTTGGTGGTTTTGATGCTTTTATTGATTACGCAGAAAAAATGTCTCCACTAGGAAATGCCAGTGCAGAAGATTGTGCATCCTATTGCATCAGTTTATTCTCTGACCATACCAAAATGGTTACCATGCAGAATTTGTTTCACGATGGAGGGTTTAGCAACGTAGGTGTTAGCGAAGCCGTAATGGAGAAATTTGGTAATTCAGAAGCTTAATTAGAAAGCATCTTTATTCTTCCTTTTCTTTTTTTTCTTCTTCTTGTAGCCCTTGGGGTCGTCCGGGTTTTGAATATCGTTCGTTTTCCTTAAGTCATGTTGATTTCCATCCATGTCTTGAAAAAAGAGTTCCTTACGTTTCCAAAAGCCTTTTTTAAACTCTAGGTAATCGTATGTTCCATCCGGAACATAAAACTCATACATGCCTTTTTGTAAAGGATGAAAAGGTACAAGATGATTAAAAACTATTTGTTTTTCTTCATCGTTATAGCGGCACGTAATGGTGGCTTGATCCGCAAATGTGTGCACGAGCCGGTATTTATACTCATCTTCGTCATCTTCGAAGATGGGCAAACCGAACATGGGTGTATTGTTTTCATCAAAATGAAGTACGTCAATAATTTTTTTATTGACGAGATGATCTTCCCCATCCCAACCAAACAATATATAGTGTGACTTTCCTTTATATGTGTAGTCGTGGATTTGATAATAAAGCGCTCCAATCCAATGCCTTGTATCAACAGATTCAAACTCAGCATCTCTCATGTTATCAGAGCTATCGTACAGACCATACAGGATAAGTGAATCCTCATTGTTCATCTGAATGGCGCCAAAATACATATATTTACCGCTGTCAAGAAGCAGATTCCATGTGAACAAACGGAACTTATCGTCCGAAGGTTTTAGGATGGAAACCGTTTTAAGTAGTGTGAATTCGTAGTCGAAACTTGTTGGAACTTGTAAAGCCTTTTTTAACGTTTGGACAAAATAGTAACAGCTGGTTATCCGTTCGTTAACATCGCTTCCATTGATAATGTTATGACTTAATCCTTCTAGCTGAAATTCAATATTACGAATAGAATCTCGATACGTAGTATCCTTCTCAGCTGCATAACCCAATGAGGTTACACATAATAAAAGAAAAATAGACAAGCCTCTAACTAGCATATGTATTATAACTCAAAACGCGTGCCTAAAAGTATAGCAATACTATACCTCTAATACCAATGCGCTTGCTCCACCCCCGCCATTGCAAATGCCTGCAGCTCCTAAATGTCCTCCTTTTTGTTTTAAGGCATGAATTAAAGTTACAATGATTCTAGCACCAGATGCACCTAGTGGGTGACCTAAAGATACGGCACCACCGTTAACGTTAACTTTATCGGTGTCTAAGGAAAGTAGTTTGTTGTTGGCTAAACTTACAACACTAAACGCTTCGTTGATTTCAAATACGTCTATGTCACTTAATGAACAATTGGCACGCTCAATAGCAATTGGCAGTGCTTTAGCTGGAGCCGTGGTAAACCATTCTGGCTTTTGCGCTGCATCAGCAAAACCTTTTATCTTAGACAAAGGCGTTAATCCTAAAGCTTCCATTTTCTCTTTCGACATCAGTAAGATTGCCGCTGCACCATCGTTCATTGTACTTGCGTTGGCAGCAGTTACAGTGCCATCTTTAGCAAACACTGGACGCAATGCCGGTATTTTCTTAAAAAATACATTCTTGTATTCTTCGTCTTCTTCTTTTAGAATTGGATCACCTTTTCTTTGAGGTACTTCAACACCAACTATCTCGTCATTAAATCGACCATTTTCCCAGGCATCCGCTGATTTCTTGTACGAGTTAATCGCAAATGTGTCTTGCTCTTCTCTTGAGATCTGCATTTCTGTTGCTGTATTCTCAGCTGCATTTCCCATCATGAAATTATTGTACACGTCAGTCAAACCATCATGAGCTAAACCATCTATAGCTTTAAAATCACCATATTTATAGCCCTTTCTAGAATTCATCAAATAATGTGGTACTCGACTCATGTTTTCCATCCCTCCTGCCATGACACATGAATTATGTCCAAGCATGATTGATTGTGCCCCTAACATTACGGCTTTCATCCCACTAGCACAAACCTTGTTAACTGTTGTACAAGGAACTTCTTCGCTAATACCAGCGTACATAGACGCCTGACGTGCAGGAGCTTGTCCAACACCCGCTTGAAGCACATTACCCATAAAAACTTCGTCAACCTCACCGGCATCTACGCCAGCCTTACTTAATGCTCCTTTTATCGCCGTTGCACCAAGTTTAGGTGCCGGAATTGAGCTAAACATACCATTAAAACTACCCATTGGAGTTCTAACTGCGGATACAATATAAACGTCGTTCATTTGATTCAACTTTTGCGCAAAAATAGGCTTTCAAAATTCAATTGAATTCAAAATGAAACGGTTTTTGATTAACATCATATAATTTCAGGATTAGATTAATTTTGAGCAGTCGTTAATCACGATGAAGTAAATATGTCAGAAAATAACGCATATATATTAGGCACCGCCCCAGACGAACTCTTTCGGTTGGGCGTGCAGCACCAAGTATGGGCATCCGAGGCCCAAAGAGGTTGGGAAAACGCAGGATTTACGGCAGGGAACACCTTGTTAGATTTAGGATGCGGACCTGGATATTGTACCAAAGAGATGGCACTTATTGCAGGGAAAACGGGTAAAGTAATCGGTGTAGATAAATCAAAAAATTACATCGACTTTGTGAATCACATGAGTCAAACCTATAGCTTACCGATTGATGCCATAGGAGCAGATTTTAACGACCTGGATTTATCACCAAATTCGTTGGACGGTGCATACTGCAGATGGGCCTTAGCCTGGATTTCTAATCCAGACGAAATTCTTCAGAAGGTCTATAACGCTTTAAAACCAGGTGGACGCTTCGTTATCCATGAATATTTTGATTGGATGACACACCAAACCGTACCAAGTTTACCAGGTTTAACCAAATGTATCAAGGCTTGTTTTGATAGTTTTGAAAATTTTGACGGGCGTATTAACGTAGGTCGAGAAGTGGCTGAAATAGCAACCAAAATTGGATTCAATATTGTGAAGACAAGGCCTATGGCCAAAATGGCTCAAGTCAACGATCTTGCTTGGCAGTGGCCCAAAACATTTTATCAAACCTATTTCTCGAAACTCGTTGAAATGGGATACCTCACAGAGCAAGAGGTTTCCAATGGATACAATGACCTAAAAGACTTAGAAGGACGAAAAGATGCGGTAATTTGTTGCCCATTAATGATTGAAATAATTATTGAAAAGTAAATGAAGCCTACAGTTGAAATAGTCTTATCTCCCCTGCTCTTGCCTTTAACAAATTTAAAAGGGAAAACAGTCGTTATAATTGACATATTAAGAGCAACATCTACCATTTGTGCAGCACTTGACAATGGAGCAAACAGTATTACACCGGTAATATCGGTAGAGGAAGCATTAAGCTACCAATCGGGTCCATACTTGGTTGCTGGCGAACGAAACGGAGAAAAGGCCGAAGGCTTTGACTTCGGAAATTCGCCTTTAGAGTACAGCCCTGAAGTTATCACAGGAAAGGATGTCGTTTTGACAACAACAAACGGTACCAAGTGCATTCATGCGGCTAAGGATGCCGAAGAAATTTTGATTGGTTCTTTTTTCAATCTGTCGACTGTGGTTCAACATCTTGTTTCGAGTAACCAATCCGTTGTTCTTTTTTGTGCTGGATGGAAAGATCAAGTCAATTTAGAAGACACCTTGTATGCTGGATACATCGCCAAAGCCCTATCTGACTCTCACGAGTGGGAAAGTGATCCGGTTGAAATAGCATTAGATTTAGTTGAAAACGCAGAGGATGACCCTACGGAATATTTAACAAGAGCGAGTCATGCCAAGCGCTTTAATAGACTTGGCAACAACATAGACCTTGGCGTGTGTATGCAATTCGACGCACATCCGGTGTTGGTTAAATACCAAAACAACACCTTAGTTTCGGCATAAAAAAAAGTCCAAGTATCACACAGATACTTGGACTTTTTAGGATGGTTTAATTAACCCCTATTCAGAGTCAATCACTTTTATCTTTCCGTAACCTAAAGCTTCTAAGCCTGGTTTAATTTTATACGCGTGACCAACAACTATAAATACCATATTGTCTGGGTTGATATGCTTTTTAGCTAATGAATTAACATCTTCTTTCGTCAAATCATTAATAATCTTGATTTGCTCGTCTTTATAGCCAACAGGTAAATTGTTGTCAACGATGTCTGCCAAGAAACCAAGTTTCTGACGCGGTGTTTCATAATCTAACGCTTGACTTAACAAGATTGAACTTTTTGTAAAAGCCAACTCTTCATCTGTAATACCATTCGCTTTAAAGTTTTTAAGCTCCTTCATTACTTCCATGATGGAACTATCCGTAGCTTCCTTTTTGATGTTACCGCTGAATCTGTAATTACCGTAATGCTGATTGGCGCTAAAACCAGATCGTGCACCATACGTGTAACCTTTGTCTTCACGAAGATTTAGGTTAATACGGCTACTAAAAGCACCTCCAAGTGTGAAGTTCATCACATTTGCCTTAAAGTACTCCCCATTATAGTCGTAAGTCAGTGAAGGATAACCAGCAATAATCATTGATTGCGGCGCATAAGGCTTATCGACTAAAATAATTGTTGTGTTCTCGAACGAATTAGGTTCTGGCAATGCAGGAATAACCACGTTCTTATTCTCCCACGATTTAAGGAAACCAAGTTTACCCATAATTTCAGACTGTGTTACAGGTCCTAAAATAGACAGACTTGCCAAATTTGGTGAATAGAAATTATCGTAATAAGATCTGCAGTCATCTACCGATATCTTGTTTACTGAGTTGGATGTACCAGTTGAAGGGTCAGCAAGAATACTTTTGCCGTAAACCGCTTTGTTATAATTCAAACTTGCCAAAAAGCTTGGGTTAGACCTACTGTTATTGATAGACTGAATACGCTGTTTTTTGATCCGTTGGAAATCTTTAGCGTCGAATCTTGGTTTTTCAAGTGTCTCTTTCAAAATCGCAAGCGTAGCGTCTAAGTTTTCTTTGAACGACTCAACATAGCACGTTGTAGTTGTTGTACCACTACTGAAGCTAATTCTACTGCCCAATAGGTCAAGTGCAGCACTCATCTCTTCTGATGTCAATGAGGCATTACCCTCATTTAACAAGTTGGCGGTAAGCAAAGCCGTCCCAGAGTTAATCTTCTTATTCGCCTCATTTAAGTGACCACCCTCAATTTGTAAATACAAGTAGACTTTCTTTAAATCACTTGCATTTGATCCGATTACTTTTAAACCATTATCAAAAGTTTCTGTGTAGTAATCAGGTACCTTAATACTTTTTACCGCAGCAGGTTTTGGTGCAACAGCTCTGTCAAAATTGTCTACAGGAGGATTGTATGTTAAGCCTTTATACTGAGCATCGATGATTTTAGGTTGTCCTGCATGGGGATTCACACTTTTTGATCCTTCGTCATCACCCTCTTTTGGTGCTTCTCTAGAAACAGTTAAAATCACCGCTTTTTTGTTAAGAATGTACTTTCGGAATACACGCATGATGTCTTCTTTGGTTACGTTTTCGTAACGTGCAATCTCATCGTTTAAGTTGTAGCCCGCGCTTTGCATCATGTTCCATTCACTAAGCAAGGTAGCTTTACTAGAAATTGAATTTACCTGATCGACTAAATACGTCCGGTAACTCATTTTTGTTGCTTTCAGCTCTTTGTCAGAAACACCTGTTTTATTAAACTCTTGCAATACTTCATTAATCCGATCTTCAACTTCATTGAAGCTCATTCCCATATAACGGGCAATGACACGAATACTAAAGAATCCACCTAGCTCTAAAGCAGTGTTAGAGGCATTTGACTGTACAGCGTCCTCAGTTTTTACAAACTTCTTATACATTAAAGAGTTGTTTGTTCCGCCTAATATTTGTCCAAGTAAACTTAACGCCGCTTCGTCTCTGTGGTAATTCGCAACCGTTGGGAAGTTCATTACGGTCATAGGCAAATAAATGTTGTCCGTCATCGGTACATATTTATTTACTGGAAGGATAGGCTTTGGTGCACGTTGTTTGCGTACCTCAGGGCATTTATTGATTGTACCGTAGTACTTGTCTACCCACTTTTTAACCTCTTCAGGGTTAACGTCGCCAGAAACGACTAAAGTTGCATTATTAGGCCCGTACCAGCGTAAGAAGAAGTTCCTCAAATCATCGAAACTTGCGTCGTCAAGATCATCAACATATCCAATTGGTGTCCACTCGTATGGGTGGTTTGGATACATGCTTTTAAACAACACTTCGTTTACCATTCCGTAAGGCTGGTTATCGTAACGTTGTCTTTTTTCGTTTTTAACCGCGTCGCGTTGATTGTTAAATTTTTCTTCTGTAAAACCATCAAGGTGTGTACCCATTCTGTCCGCTTCTAACCACAAAAGTGTTTCTGTTAAATTGCTCGGTGCGGTATTGATATAAACCGTTTTGTCGAAAGACGTATAAGCGTTATTCGTCCCCCCTGCTTCACTAATAATCTTAAAATGTTCTTCATCAGCAACATTCTTTGATCCTTGAAACATCATGTGCTCAAAGAAGTGAGCAAACCCACTATTACGTGCACTTTCTCTTGCAGAACCTACATGGTATGCCACCTGAACGTGAACGATTGGATCACTGTGGTCTTCGTGAATAATTAATGTTAAATCGTTTTTAGTGTGCTTAAATTTTTGGTAAGCGATAATGCTTTCGTCAACATTACCTTCAACATTCTCTACCAACTCATACTGAGCATTTGAGGCGTTTACAAAAAGCACTGAAAGCAAGGTCAGCACTACAAATCTTAATTTCTTCATTTACTATCTTAAAGTTTCGCCAAAAATACAATAGGCACACTGAGTAAAGGAAACGAATCGATAAAAAAGTGGTTTCTTTCTTGTAATGTTTATTCGTAGGCAATCCATCCAGAAGGAATACCGTGGTTTTTTGCGTAATCAAGAATCTTTAACGCTTCCTCTTTGGTCTTTGTCGCATAAATCCCTACACGATAAAAACCATTAGGCTGTGGCAACACCTTTACAATTTGAAAGTCATTCGCTATTAATGCGGCCGAACGCTCTGCTAGCGCTTGGTCTTTGGTTGAAATTGCAATAACGTAATACGACTTGGCATCTCCATCTGTTTTGTATTTCACCATCGGTGATGTCGGCACTGACTTAGACGTTGTTGTTTTGGTCGTTTTAGGTTTTGTATCAGCCTGCGCTATAGGTTTACTTTCTTTCTTTTTCGTGGTTGGCTTATCGCCGTCTATCTTGTTTTCAGAATCGTTTTTAGCAACCACCTCATCCTTTTTGCTTGGATCAACATCCGGAGTTTGTTTTGTCTCCTTCTTAGTAGCTTGAACAATTTCTCCCGTGCCTGGTTGGCAAACGACATCCACCACTTGGTTGTTTGACAGATTATATATGTCCGACTTTAGCTTTAATATAGATTGCTCCAAGTCATCAATTAAGGCCAATACAGAGTCGTTTAACACAAGGCCACCATCCGACCACTCTTCAGGGCAGCCCGCATTGGTTGGTACGCCTGGAAGCGTTGGACATTTGTCATTGGCATCTGCAATTCCATCTTTATCGTAATCAATATCTTCTATAGGGACTACTGGCTTTTTAGTTTCTTTACCTATGGTTTGTGCAAACCCAAGACGATACTGCATATGTGTATCAAAATCTCCATTGAGCTGCTGGTTTAGTGCCGCTCCAACCTGTAATTTTGATTTACTACCGAGTTTAATATACGTTCCGAACCCATATTCATTACTAATTACCATTGGTGTGATGCCAAGGTCTTTGTAAGCATCTAAGTAATTAAAATTGTACCCAAACGATAAATACGGTGCGATTCTAGAGTCAACAGGAAAAAACCGACCGTTGTTTAGCGTTAACATCAGGTCTATATCGCCACCAAATAGGTGAGATTTTCTAATGAGTTTGTTTTCCTCTGTTTGATTTAATAAAAAACCATTCGTAACACCTACCGATAGTGCCCAAGATCTGCCTAAATAACGATTCCAGGAAATGCGTAAAGATTGAGATAACGAGGAATCAAAACTGGTAATCTTGTTGTCCAACAGACGGACATTATAATCATGGAAATCTTGATTTATCCCAAAGCCATTTTTGTGCGTAGCGGTTTGAGCCAGTCCCATTAATGGAAGCAAGAAAACCCAAATAGATATGACAAAACGATTAATCAAACGCATTTATCCATGATTCTTAAAACAAAGCTATTTGACAATCAGTTCTTTACACCAAATTGAATAGTGTTGTTTCAAACAAGCTTGTATAAAAGACTAGTATTTTATACAGTACAAATGCAAGTACTGTTCCGTTTTGCGTGCAGTACCTATGAAGGTTTCGTAGCCAGCACCGTGTACACCATTGGGATGTAATTACCTAGGTGTTCTATTCTATACTTCCCAGGTTCAAATTCGACCGTATGCATAAAGCAGTTGTATGGCGAGTAGTCAAATTCGTTTAATGAATTAACGGTTAAACCACTTTTCACCAACGCATTAAACACCTCAGAAATACCGTGATTCCACATCACATATTCATCATGAATATCAGCATCCCGATCGGTATACGTTCCTTCTTGCGTTTCGTGGATTGCTCCATCGTTAAAATAGTTATACCCCACACCAGCAAACTCATCATCAAACATCCAAACGACAGGGTGAAACTCAGCGAATACAAATTGGCCTCCAGGCCTCAAAAAGTGTGATACAACATTTGCCCATTTGTCCATATCAGGCAACCAACCAATGGTACCATAACTTGTAAATACAATGTCGAATTTCTCGTCAAGAACGTCTGCTAAACTGTATAGATCACATTCAACAAATCGAACCGGCGTATTGGTTTTATCTGATAGTTCATTCGCCATTTTAACAGACACATCAGACAAATCTACACCAGTTACCTCTGCTCCCATTCGAGCCAAAGAAATACTGTCTTGACCAAAATGACACTGAAGGTGAAGAATTTTTTTGCCTTTTACATCTCCAAGCAACTCAAGTTCGAAACTATTTAGCGAGTTTTTGCCAGCAATAAAGTCTTTGTTGTTATAAAACTCTGATTCGAAATGTACAGGCGTTTTCTTGTTCCAAGCCTGCTTATTTATGCTGATGTAATTCTGTTCTGCGTCCATTATTGATTGCGGTCAGTCTTTTTGTTTAACCACAGTGCAAGTTTGGGTGCATTTAATGTAATAAACAAACCAAATACAATAGAAAGACCAGAATACAATATAAAGTAGAAACTGTAATTTTTACTTACGGTAGTTGGCACCTTATTGGGTATATACAATTCCAGCAGGTAATACACCTGAGATAGCATGGTTATTATGTTGTGCACCACTAAAGACAACCCAATAAAAACCAGGGCTGCATTAAAAAGGTCAATGCTAGATAGCCTGTCTGTCTTAACTTCTTCGCTGTCGTGATTTGACGTTAGTTTCAGAATCCGAATCAAACTGTCTGTTTTGAATACAAGTTGATAGAACAGAAATATCATAACAGCTATGGATATAAAGCTCACGAATGATTGACTTAAGCTGTCATTATCAATATAATCGTAATAAAACCCAGTGAAGTTTGATAGGATATAATTGATAAAGAAATAGATGCCTATTACCTTTAATAATACCCGATATAAATCTGTCGTAGTCATTTTTCAAAATGTAGAATAATTTGTTGGCTGCACATACAGTTACAAATACTACCGTTGGTGTGCAAGCTGCAAGTTAAGAAATCTGACCTAAATGGCGACTTATCGAATAATAGGGTAAAGCCGCTTACCCTTCAAAGCCATTTTGCTTATGACTCCCGTCACAATAAGGCTTGTTGGCAGAACCACCACATCTACAAAATGCGGTAACTTTACTTTTCACCTCGAGTGACCCATCAGCATTCTTCAGTTCTAAATCACCATGGAAAAGCAATGGTCCATTCGGCGCAACCTGCATTGATGGCATCGACTCGGACTTCGATTCGTTTGTTTCTGGCTGGTTGTTTTCAATATAACTCAACGCCCCAGATGGACACTTCTTAATCTGTTGACGAATATCTTCAGCTGAAGCATTTTCTGGAGTTATCCAAGGTTTGGCCTTTGGGTTGTACACTTTTGGCAGCGCTTTAACGCACTCCGCTGCATGAATGCACTTGGCAGGCTTCCAAACAATCGTTACATCCCCTGCATCATAATGTTTTGTAATATCTTTCATTGTATTGGTGTAAATATAAGAAGGAAATCAATCAAAATCTTCGATAAGAATCCCCATCTTTCCAATTTGATAGTCTCGCATGGCTTCCATGATTTCAGTTTGGTTGTTCATTACGTAAGGTCCATAAGACTCAATGTTTTCGCCTATGGGTTTACCGCTTAGCACAATATAACGTGTCTCAAAAACGCCTTCTATTTCCACGTCTTCTCCATTGTTTTCAAACACAACCATTTCCTTGCCTTGTACCGTTTCTCCATTAACCTTCAACTCGCCGTCAAGGGTGTAGAGTAAAGTGTTGTGACTTGCTGGAAGGTTAATCTTTCGCTTGCCGCCACGATTTATTTTCCCGCGTAAAAGCGTCTGATCGGTGAAGGTCGGTGCAATTCCTTTCACCCCATCCAACTCTCCAGCAACAACAGATATTTCGTCATCCGCTGTTCTGATTACTGGTGTTTCTGCTTTTGTAATTGGCTTGTAATATGGCGTTCCCATTTTATCCGCAGCGGGCACATTTACCCAAAACTGAATAAATTCTAATGGCCCTCCTTTCTCTACAAACGCTTTATCATGACGCTCACTGTGCGTAATTCCTCTGCCCGCAAACATCCACTGCGTTCCGCCTGCCTCTACCTTTGCTTTGTTCCCAAGCGAATCGCGGTGCACGACATTGCCTTCGAAAATAAAGGTCACTGGGCTAAAGCCACGATGCGGATGAGGTCCAACGCCAACTTCTCTTTCTCTTTGCCCACCTGTAAGTGCTCCTTTCCAGTGATGGATAAGTAAAAACGGGTCAATGTTATTGATTCCTTCAATAGGTAAAGGTTGGTCAATGATATGTCCGCCCATATTAACGAGCTGAGACGAGACAATGGTTTTGATTGTTTTTGTTGCAGTCATTGCATTCGTTTAGGAACAATACAATTTATGACTGGGATTGTTTGAAATGGGTGTCAAAGTAGTCATCACGGTAGGTAAACAACTTGTGGAGTCGACCGAGAATAAAGGTTACATAAATGTACTCGCCGAACCATGGAAATGGCGGTTCGAATGTGATTTCATCTCTCATGATCACATTTCCTTGGTGAACCATAATAGAGTGTTTGTGTTTCCAAGACTTAAAAGGTCCGGCCAACTGTTCATCTATAAAGGACTCATGCAAAATAATATTGAAAAACCGCGCCTTCCATTTTAAGTATATAAACGGGAAGATTTTGATACGATAGGTAGCAACGAAGCCTTCAGAGATTTCGTCTATTGCATTTTTATCTAATCGTTGCCCTCCAAATTTCTTAGGCGTTAACTTCTTTAGATTGTTGGGATTGGTTAGAAACGTCCATAAATCCTCAACCGTTGTATCGACAATATGATCACGCTTGATGGAATATGAAGCCATGTTTTATTTGCTAATAATGTAAATTACTACCGTTTTGTCGTCAGACAAAAACCCAAAGTAATACCTTATTTTATCGAATTTAAACATGGTTCCGTTTCTTTTCTCCGTGCGTTGCTCAACCAAACCATATTCATCCGTAATATCTTTGGATTTACTAAGCTTTAGCGCATAGCTAATTCTGTCGTAAAGACCATCTGCCTTTTTCAAAGAATCTGGCAACGTGCCGTAATTTAAAGCATTTAAGTTTGTTTTCAATTCTTCAATTTCATCCGAAGGAAGAGACACCAGCGAAATGGAACTGAAACCATCACTTTCTGCATTGTCGCTCCAAGTATCAGCAAATAAGTATTCTCCTGACGTAGGAAACTGAACACCGGTAGCTTGAGTGAAATGATTTTCATACAAACCGAACGGTTTGTAAATGCCTTTGTACATAATAAATGCCAAACCAAGGCTTGCTGCAACAACCAGTGCCCTGATCCACATAGGTTTTTCACCTTTAGACAAACGACGAAGAATAGCAATAGTTGCACCAAGCAACATGACCAAACCAAGTAATAACGGAAAGAGAAACATCATCTGTTGCATACTGAAATCTTAAGTATTAATCGTTTTTTAATTTTTCTGTTATAATGGCACTTATTTGGTCAGCCTTATCAGCCACCATAAAGTGTCCTCCGTCTTCAATAATGACGGTATCAAGACCTTCCTTAGCTGGCAGTACGCGATCATCTTCGCCATAAATTTTTATCACGTTATGCGCAGGAGACATATTGTCCCAATTCATGATCTGTTTTACAGCCCATTCTACAAATTCCTCATCTACGTCGTCTAAAATGTAATCAATCACTTCAGGATCTTTTGTGCCAAAAAACCATTTAGCTACGGGCCGCGGTACTTCAACAAAACCAGAAGAAACCAAACGCGTCAATTTCATTTTACCGATTAGCTTAAACCACCATGGCACTTCGTCTTTCGTTTCTGCCGATGACAGCAAAATGGTGTGGGTTGGGTTAATAAATTTACACATCTCTGTGGCCAGCATTCCACCAAAGCTCAATCCCACCAATGCAAAAGGTTCAGAGGTGTCAATTTGATCACACAAACGCCTTGCATAGTCCGTCATCGACTCATTTTTGGTGGGTGTTATCCAATTGACGTGCACAACCTCGTGTGGAAACTGAATAAATTGAAAGGCTCTCTCGTCTGCCCCCAAACCACTTATGGCGTATATTTTCATAATATTATCCTACCGCAAAGATTGACTCATTTGGAATGATAGGCAAGTTATTAAGGATTGAATGTTGGAAGGATTGAATGTTGGAAGGATTGAATGTTGGAAGGATTGAATGTTGGAAGGATTGAAGGATGGAAGGATTGAATGTTGGAAGGATTGAAGGATGGAAGGATTGAAGGATTGAATAATCGTCGTCAGGTTATCCAGTCTTTAGTCTTGAGTCCTCAGTCTTCAGTCTACATTCTACTCTCTTAATCCTGCACATTACCCAACGCAAGAATTAACAAAAAAAAACGCCCATCAAATGATGAGCGTTTAACTTGGGTGGATGATGGGGTTCGAACCCACGACCCTCGATACCACAAACCGATGCTCTAACCAGCTGAGCTACAACCACCGTGTTTTTTTAAGGGATGCAAAAATATGTCATTTTAAAATTTAACAATACATTTTTCTTTGATTTTGAAAAAAAATAATCTCTTCTAAAAACTACTCGATAGGAACACATGTACTATCCACATATGTGCAGAACAAAATACCAAAACAGCCCATTTCACAGTTATTTTTGAAACATACTCTTAAAAGGCAACTATGCAATTCGGTAATTTTGTTAGGTACAGTTTAAGTGTCATCGCGGTGATGTCATTTTTAGTAACTGGTTTTGCTCAAAAAACGCAGGTCTACACCCAACCTGAAGAAATTTATTATCACGCTGTAGAATTATATGACAAAGAGTTGTTCGGACCAGCTATTGAGGAATTTGAACTGTACACCTCCAAAAGCAACACGGATGAATTGCTTAAAGAAAAAGCAACCATTTATGGCTTAATGAGCCACATGCAGTTGGACCACAACCACTACGATCGAAAGCTTGATCGATACCTGAAGAAAAATCCTGAAACGGCATTACATAACCTCGCCTTGTTTGAACTGGGTAATTTTTATTTCAACAACAGGAAGTTTAAGAAGTCTGCAAAATATTTCGAATCACTTCAAATATCTAATCTTCCAAAAGAGTATTGGGAGGAAGCAAACTTCAAAATGGGTTATGCCTTTTTTAGAACAAAAGATTACGATAAATCAAAGGCGCACTTTAACAAAATACGGAACCAACAGGGTGAGTATTACACGGAAGCCAACTATTTCTATGGTTACATGTGTTATAAAGAGAAAAAATTTGATTGTGCGTTAAAAAGCTTTCAACGCATTGCAGGTGAAGGTCCGGAAATCATGCATTTGTACATCGCTCAAATCTATTATGCACAAAAAGGCTATAAACCTGCCCTCGACTATATCGAACAACATAAGATTGAAAAATATGCCAATGAATATAATCTCTTAGAGGGCAAGACACACTTCCAACTAAAAGAATACAACAAAGCGGCCAAGTTTTTTAGCCTCATAGATGACCAGTCTTTTTATCTGGCAGACGAAGATGTATATATGATTGGTTTCACTCAGTTTTTGAGTGAAAATCACAAGCGGGCACAGGAAGCTTTTGTGCGCATATCAGGTTTGGAATCGAGCTTAGGACAGTTAGCAAACTATCAACTCGGGCAGAGCTTCTTAGCAACAAACGACAAGCAGAAGGCGTTTTTAGCTTTAGGTGTTGCCAAACGAATGGACTACAACAAGGAAATTCAGGAGATGGCTCATTTCAATTATGCCAAACTTGCCTTTGAACAAGGTGCGCATAACAATGCCATTCAAACCACTCAAGAATTTATCCGCAAGTATCCCAACAGCGAATTCAGCGACGATGCAAAGGGTATGCTTGCTGAAATGCTCGTAAACACAAAGAATTACAATCAAGCTATTCGTGTTCTGGAGGAGATAAAGTCGTTTAATACGCAGAGTAAATCCATTTACCAAAAAATCACGTATAACAGAGCTGAACAGTTGTTTACGGACAGAAACTACAAAGAGGCCAAGGTTTATTTTAACAAATCACTGCGTTTTACAAGCGACAAATTACTTCAAGCACAAGCGTACTACTGGCTTGGAGAAATGCAATTCATGGACGACAAGTTTGCCAGTGCTAGGTCTAATTATAGTAGAATGCTCAACATATCAGAATCTTCGCGAAGCATCTATTATACCAAAGCGCTTTACAGCATGGGCTATACGCATTACATGGAGCAAGACGTGAACAAGGCCCTTAATTATTTCAATAAATATAAATCTGTAGCTACAGATCGTGGGTCTGCCGTTCATAACGACAATGCGTTACGTTTGGGCGACAGTTATTTCTTAAAAAAACAATATGATCAAGCCATTGCCGCCTACAGCAGTGTGGCTAACGGAAAGTATCCACAAACAGTTTACGCACTGTTCCAAACAGGTATCATTTATGGTCTTAAAGGCAAGCCAAGTCAGAAAGTTGCGACCCTAAAACGTATAGAAACGAATTTTTCTAAATCCGTTTTTGTGGATGATGCGCTTTTTGAAATTGGTGATACGTATCTGAAGTACCTCAACAAGCCAGAAATGGCGATGACTATGTTTAACCGTGTTGTGCGCAACCATCCTGGAAGTATTTATACGCCACCTAGTTATTTAAAGATCGGGAACATCTTTGCAATTTCTGGAGACAATAAAAAGGCCATGGAGTATTGCAAAAAAGTCATTGAACAATACCCAAACACAAGCAGTGCGAAAGAAGCCTACGATTTAGGAGAAACCATCGCTATTAATATGGGAACGGTAGACGAATGGTTTGATTATGTCAATGGTCGACCAAACAGTGATGTACGTGTTACCTATCAAGATTCTCTATTGTACGAATCGTCTCTACAGAAATATCGATTGGGTGATTGTGCTGGTGCCTCCAAAGGCTTTACTTCTTACAAGAATCGATTTGGTAAATCAGGATATTTCGTAACTCAAGCACATTACTACATTGCTGAATGTGCCTACGCTGAAGACAAATATGAACTGGCTATAGAAAACTATAAATATGTTGCCGATCAATCCATCAGTGACCATTTAGAAGACGCGACGTACAAACTAGCTGAATTGTTATACTGGCAGAAAAAACTTACTGAGGCGCTACCTTACTTTAGCAAATTAGAAAGATTGGCAAGTACGAAGGTTCATTTCACTTCGGCCGTGGTTGGCCAAATGCGCTGTAACTATAGCATTGGTAACTTGGATGCGGCTAAAAAGAATGCAACAGACGTTCTACCAATTGAAAACATTGAGTCTGAGTATTTAATTGAAGCAAACCTTGTACTTGGGAAAATACAATTTGGTGCAGGCAATTACCTAACGTCTATGTTCCACCTCGATTTCGTGGTAAAAGAATCGTCTACCGAAGAAGGCGCTGAAGCGCAATACTACCGATGTAAGGTATACTTTAATCAAGGAAAACTAGAAGAAGCCAGAACAGCCGTATTTGGACTTAGCGAAGACTATGCTTCCTACGAGTACTGGGTTGTCAAAGGCTTTGTTTTATTGTCGGACATATATGTTGCAGAAGAGGACTACTTCCAAGCCCGTGCTACACTTCAAGGAGTGCAAGATGCCTACGATGGCGATCAAGCAATCCTAGATGAAATTGCCGAAAAACTAAAAGCGTTAGACGCGCTAGAGAAAAAAAGCGAAGAAGACCTCTCTCCTGAAGAAGACAGCGAATACGATGATCAAGAAGAATCTGAAGACGAATAGTCTTAGTAGATTGAAAGACCTTATTTAGAATTTAAATAATCGGCGTACAGCGATCGAACAATACCATCAGACAGCCCGATTTTAGGCACATAAATCTTTGTCGTATCGGTTCTATCGATGATAGACAAAAAGATTTCACAGGCCGGGATAATAACATCAGCACGGTCTGGATTAAGATTAAACTGTGTAATACGATCTGTATAGGAAATCGACTTCATTTGATCATAAAACGAACGCAAGCTTTCTGTAGTGATATGTAGATCACTATTTCTTCTGCGCTTTAGCTTATAAATTTTGTTGATGTTACCACCAGAACCCAAAATAGGTATACCGCTTCCAACTAATTCGTGTTCGGTTAGCCAATTTTTCAAACGCTTCCATTCCTGCTTGTCTATGGCGTCGGTCATGTAACGAATTGTTCCAATATTAAAAGACTCTCTAACCGACTTTTTCTTGTTGTGGTAGGTAAACTCTGTACTTCCCCCTCCGACATCAACGAATAATATTCTATCCTTGGCTTTAATAAATGCTGGTATCTCTTCACCTGAAATTACGTTTGCCTCCTTTTCACCACTGATAATGTCTATTTCAATTCCGGTGGTATTTTTTATATGGTCAACGATTACAGGTCCATTCACAGCATCACGCATAGCCGACGTCGCAAATGCCTTGTAGGAGATTATTTTTTGTGCCGACATGAGATGTTTGAACGCGTGCATGGTGTCAATCATCTCTTTCTCTTTTTCAATAGAGATTCGCCCCAATTTGAAGGCGTCGTCTCCAAGCCTTAAAGGCACCCTTAATAAAAGTCCTTTTCTAAAAAATGGCCCTTTATCAGTCTCAAATACATAGGCAAGTAAAAACCTAATGGCGTTTGAGCCAATGTCGATAGAAGCAAATTTTAATGGATCCAATCGTTATTTGTTTTGTAAATAGTTATAAAAATCATGCTGACAGCGGATCTTCTTACCGCTATTAGCCACGTATGCATTGCGCATCGACTGATCAAATAATCTAGCCTTGACGTTATCTTGTAGTTGTAAATTGATAAAGTCCATCAATTCATTTTGAATGTCTTTATCATAAATTGGCGTCGCTACCTCAATTCTCCGATCTAAATTTCTAGTCATCCAGTCTGCTGAAGAGAGATAAATTTTACGGTCGTCGTCCTTACCAAAAATGTATACACGTGCGTGTTCCAAATACCGATCTAAAATGCTTATCGCTCTAATATTTCCTTTTGCACTTTCATGCTCAGGAATCAGAGAACATATTCCGCGGATAATCAAATCTACCTGAACACCTTTACCTGCTGCTTCATATATTTTGTCAATGAGCTCTGGGTCAACTAAACTGTTAGACTTAATCAACATATAACCTGACCCGGAGGTTTCAGCGCGTTGTATTTGTTCATCAACCAAGGTAAGTAATCGGAACCGTGTATAACGCGGACTTACTAAAAGGTGATTAAACTTGGTAGTGAGATAGGGCGTTTCGATAAAGCTGAATACCTTGTCTACCTCGTCTGTAATTTCTTTTCTGGCGGTTAACAGAGAAATATCACTGTACACATTTGCCGTTCCCTCATGGAAATTTCCGGTACCAATATGGGCTATTCTGTTTCTTCCTACTTTAGATTTATACTCAATTAATATGAGCTTAGAGTGGATCTTCAAACCCGGTGATCCAAGTATTAAACGAACACCTGCATCAGTCAGTGTTTTGGCCCATTTCAAGTTGGCTTCTTCATCAAAGCGCGCTTGCAGTTCAATAACCACAACCACGTCCTTTCCATTTTTAACAGCGCTGATCAGGGCATTTATCACTTTCGAACCTTTGGCGAGTCGATATATCGTAACCTTGATTGTTTTAACGTTGGGAGAAATAGCAGCTTCACGCAATAAATCAATGATGTAGTCGAAATTCTGAAACGGGTAATGAAGCAACACATCTTTTTTTGCGACAGCATCGATAATGCTGTTTTGACCTTCTAAATATTTATGACTTAGCGGTGGTTTGTCATTGTAAACCAATGAGTTATCTCCAACATTAGGAAACTTCATAAAATCCTTAAAGTTGTGATAACGTTCGCCTGGAATAATGTTTTCTTCAGACGTCAGATTCATTTTTTTCAGGAGATACTCGACTGACGCTGCCGGCATATTATTGTCGTAAACAAACCTTAGCGGCTCTCCTTTTTTTCGTTTCTCTAAACTCCGTTTGAGTTTATCATAAAAACCCACCACAATATCATCATCAAGGTCTAACTCAGCGTCTCTTGTTATCTTGAAGATATGTGACTCAAATTTGTTGCAATTAAATATTTTAAAAATACGACCCAGGTTTGCACGTATAATGTCATCGAGGTAGATGATATACTTTTTCCCGTCTTTTTCTGGCAGAAGTAAAAAACGACTTAACTGGTCACTTGGTATTTCAATTAAACTATACTGTTGTTGATCTTCACTGTCATGAAAGCCGACAAATAAGTAATTCACGTCGTCGTCGAGGTACGGGAATTGCTTTAGTTTTTTCAACATCACTGGTACCAATAGTGGTTCAACCTTTTCTAGGTAATACGCATCTACGAATGCTTTTTGCTCTGTATTGAGTTGCATCTCGTTGATGATGAATATACCATGCTGTCCAAGTTCCTTTATGATTGACTTATAGACTTTTTCGAATCTCTTTTGAAGCTTAACTACCGTTTTATGAATGTGATTCATCACACGTTGTGGAGATTCGACCATTTCGACATTGGTCTTTTTCTGAATCTTGATTAATCTTCGAATCGTTGCTACACGAACACGAAAGAATTCGTCAAGATTGTTTGAGAAAATCCCTAAAAAACGCATTCGCTCGACTAGAGGATTAGCAGAATCCTCGGCCTCTTGCAATACGCGTTCATTAAAAGACAACCAGCTTATTTCTCTATTGATTGTCTTCATGTATTCCGTAAACCTATGGTTATTAGTAATTTAGAATTTGAGACATTGAAATGCGAATCACACGTCCTTTGCCTTGCGCTTGTGTAAATTTCCCATTGGTAGCGTCTTGAATACTGTCTCCATTTCTATCGAAACTAAAAGACGTTGCACTGGTTTCTCCATACTTGATGTTTACCTCGACTGGACTAAATCCACGCCAAAAATGAAAGCCTAAACTCGCTACAGGAATCACAAAAGCAGTTTTACCACGATAATCGGTTTGGGTTTGATCAAATCTAATGAGGCCTACTTTGTTGAATTCAAGACCCACACCCATTGATATCCCAAAGTCTTTTTCACTTTCATACGTCGAACCAGAGCCAATATACAATTTGGCATATAATGGTATCTGGATAGAACCAAATCCTTCTATCGAGCCAACCGAAAAATCGCTGTAAGGTGGCGCAGTAACTTGTCCGATACCAATAGATATTGGTGAGGAAATAGCCAATGCTGAGTTATCATCAAGCTTTCTGATGTTATACCTAGGTTCTAGTCCAAACGAAACTAGATTATTGGTAAATGATTGAAACGGTATTTCGGCATAAACAGGTATTGTACTATTTGGATTATCAGGGTCTGGCTTTACGTTACCCGTCGGAGCATATTCAACCTTAAGCGGTGTCCAGATATAATCGAAATAGAAAGAAGAATGCATAGACAAAAAGAAGTTGTCATCAAAATCTTCATCTTGCCCGTAACTGCTCATCATACCTAGTATCAATGACAGAAAAATAAGCGCTAGTTTTTTCATAGTTTATCTCTTACTTATTTAACGACTGAGTTCAAGATGTGTTTCAATTGAATCGTCAATGTTGTGTTTCTTTCTCCGATTTCGAAGATAATGGTGTAAAAGAAAAAATAACCAAACAAAACACTAAAATGCCTTGCTGTCGTTCTAAAACGGACTCCAACATAAAACTAATGATAAAAATGGCGGTTATTGCTATCGTTGCAGGGTTGTTTCGTGTTAAAAAGATCAACAACACAGCTATGAGTAACAACAATACACCACCAACTAAACCGTAGGCTAACGACAGTTCAAGGAATTGATTGTGCGGTCCTACCCTATTCTCTGGGTAAAGAATGGTATCATCGAGCATATACTGATGCTGTATTTCCTTGTCTACATTGGGTGCACCGACCCCAAGGATGAGGTTTTTTTCGATTACATGCATACTGGTTTTCCAAGCCTCTACCCGCATGGCTAGCGACTTGTAGTTAATGTCTTCACCAGATGTTACGGCGTTAAAATCTTCTACCGAGTTTAATACCTTGTTTCGGAATGAACCTGAAATTTGATAAGCCAAAATTGGTGTCAGCATCATCCCAATTAAACCAAAGGCAATCAACTTATATTTTTTGGACTGCCACACTTGGGCCATTCCATATACCACTGCACTGGCATAAAAAGCAACCAAACCGGTTCTTGACGCTAAGATATGGAGCATAAGCGCCAACAGTATACCTAACGCCAACCACGTATTCTTACGACTATCTGTTTTATAAAAGAACAGACAAATCCAAATGCATAAAGACATGACAATACCGAAGTAAATGTGATGCATATTGCCAAAAATGGGAACGTGTTTGCTTTGAAGCAACAGGGTGTTTATTTCCTCATAATTGAGTCCGTAGTTAATGGTACTAACAGCTGCTACGGCCATGGTGAGCATTGCAAACATGAGCCAACTGTTTCTGAACTGACAAGAGGATTTATCCAAAGTTAGAACGTATAAGGGCACAACAACTAAGGGCAGCTTCAGCGCCACTTCACTAAACCAACTTTCTAGATTCCCAGCCCTTAATCCATCCACAAAAACCAATATCACCCAGAAAATGAGTAAACGGTAAACATTCTTTGTGTTGTTTGATTGAGGTGCAAATAATTTGTCTTTTGACTTGACCATGTACCACACGACGTACACCAGCATGAGGCCAACACTTACAGACAGTAAAAAGCGGCTGAAAAACAGAGATACAGCACACAGTACAAATGGAATGTATGCCCAATAGGGCGATTTGTTCAGTCCGAGCTTATTTAGCAAAACTTACCTGAACATCAGCGTTATCTTCTATTTCAATATCAGAATGCGCCGTTTTACTAAGCTTAATAATGTTTCCTTTCGACTCATCTAGGGTATGGTTTGCAACCACTTTGACAAAAACTGATTTATTGTTGGCTGGGTTAGACACCATAAGCGTACTCCCAATACTTGCGGAGTGATGCGAACAAACACGCTTGCCTTTGGTCTTTTTATCTTCTGACGACAGAAACTCAATGCTTCCAGTTTCGGTAACTTTTTGTGTTTTGTACTTCGGCAGTTTTTCGATGCTAACCGTGTACTTTTCTTTTTTCACTTCCGACATTTCAACCACAGGATCATCACGTAACTCTCTTGGGTTGATAGCCTCTTTGAGTGTTTCTAGTTTTTCTGAAACATCATCAACTTGTTGCTTCGCTTCGGTAATGGCTTTTTCTTGTTTGTCTTTTTCAGTTTTTGTTGCAGGCACCATTAGCTGCTGACCTTGACCCAAAATATCAGACTCTAAGCCATTTAAATTCTTAATGACATCAACCTTAGTGTTATACAAAACAGAGATTGAATATAGCGTTTCACCTGAAGCGACTGTATGATACTTTGCGAAAGTGGTTTTTTTACTTGCCTTTTTATCGAATGACTGGCTAGGTGCTTTATCTTCAGCAAAGTACTCTGTAACCGTTTTTTCTTCAAGCGCTGCGTCTTTACCAGTAGGGATAAGCAGTATTTGATTGATGTGTAACATTTTATCCGAACCAGGGTTGGCTACGATAATATCATCCAACGAAACACCATACCGTCTGCCAATGGCAAACAAGCCTTGTGATTTTTCGACTTGATGAAGGATGTATATCTTACCATTCTTCACCTTTGTTCCAATAGAATCTTGTGGATTGGCGAAACATGGTTTTGCAAAAAAGCCGAGGGCGATTACCACACCCACTATATATTTTAATTTTTTCATTTCTACCATCGTTATATCCCTTTCTAATACACAACTACTATTCCAAACAAATTTATTGCCTTCAATCCTATTTTTTGAGGTAATTTGCACACACTCTATCCATATATACACTGATATTGTTGCTTAAATGAAACACTTTTCTCTTCTTCTTGTCCTGTTTAGTTCTATGCTGGTTTACGGCCAAACGAATCAAAGCAAAGTAGTTATCGTTAAACTGCACGAAGAAATTGCGCCTTCTGCGAGTCGTTTGATATCAAAAACACTCGACAGGGCAACCAGTGAATCTGCTGACCTTGTAATCATCGACATGGATACGTATGGTGGCCTTTTGGTGGATGCGGACAGTATCCGAAAAAACATTCTAGATCACCCATCAGACGTTTACGTTTTTATTAATAAAAATGCCGGATCTGCTGGAGCGTTAATATCAATTGCATGCGACAAAATATACATGGCACCTGGTGCCACTATTGGTTCAGCAACGGTAGTAAATGGTGAAGGTGAGGTTGTGCCTGATAAGTACCAATCTTACATGCGTTCCATCATGCGGGCCACAGCTGAAAGTCATGGAAAAGATACCATAATCAGTAACGGAGATACGACGTATCGATTTAAAAGAGATCCTCAAATTGCTGAAGCTATGGTAGACGACCGCATTGCAATTCCAGGCATTATTGATAGCGCCAGAATTGTGGCCTTTACAACTAGTGAAGCCATAACACATGGATATTGTGAAGGAGAAATTGAATCTGTAGAAGCCATTCTTACACTAGAGAAAAAGACTTCCTACGAACGTATATCTGTCCACAAATCTTCCATGGACAAACTCATAGGCTTCTTGGCTAAACCAGCGTTACAAGGCGCATTAATGATGATTATATTCTGGGGAATATTTTTTGAAATTAGAAGCCCTGGCATTGGTTTTCCGCTGGCTGCAGCAGTGTTAGCTGCTTTAATGTATTTCGCACCTCTGTACCTTGATGGATTGGCGGCAAACTGGGAAATTTTGCTTTTTATCGTCGGAATTGTGCTCATCGGTTTCGAAGTATTCGTCATACCTGGATTTGGTGTGGCCGGAGTTACGGGCATACTCCTCACCGTTGGGAGTTTAATCTTGAGCATGGTTCGCAATGTAGATTTTGATTTTTCAAACGCGAGTGAATTTGAATTGACACAAGCACTTATGGTTGTTTTGGTGGCCCTGGTTGGTTTTGTTATCGGTGCCGTTGTGTTTGGTAAAGGCATGACGAGTAGTCCGCTATTTAAGCGCTTAATACTCACAACGACATTAAAAGACGCCAAAGCTGGTCCTTCTTTAACGTCCACCACTTCGGAAAGTTTAATTGACAAAGAAGGCTTGGCACACACCGATATCAGACCTATTGGAAAAGCAAGGATTGGTGGAGTCATTATAGACGTTAAGTCAATGGCAGCATTTATTCCTGAGGGTGCTCAGATACGAGTCGTTGCTAAAGAGTTGGGGTATTGGGTTGTTGAACAGATTTAGTCAAAACAAATGAAGGTTCTGATTATACGATTCAGCTCGATTGGAGATATTGTACTTACCACACCGGTAATCCGTTGCTTGAAAGAGCAAGTTAAAGAGGTTGAAATCCACTATTTAACCAAGGCAGGTTATGCTTCATTACTGACTAACAACGTCCATCTTACGAAGATTTGGTCTTTTTCTGGAGAATTGAAAGAACTGATTCCACAACTCAAAAACGAAAAATTTGATCACATCATTGACCTACACAATAATTTGAGGAGCAAACGTGTGAGCATGGCATTACGCGTGACTACCAAAAGAGTGAATAAACTGAATTGGGAAAAATGGTGGTTGGTTAGAACGGGCAAAAACCTGCTACCAGATGTTCATATAGTTGATCGTTATATAGAAGCAGCGAATCGTATAGGTATTGAAAACGATCAAAAAGGCTTAGACTATGCGATACCAGATGCGGTGACCCTGCCTACTGGCTTACCCTCTAGTTTTGTTTGTTATGCAATTGGTGGGCAACATGCCACCAAAAAAATGCCAACAAACAAGATCATTGACATGTGCAATGAAATAAAGTCAAGTGTTGTATTGATTGGGGGAAAGGAAGACGCCGATGCAGCCAACGAAGTGGCCAGTAAGTGCAAGAATGTATACAACTATTGCGGTAAACTTTCCATTAACGAAAGTGCAAAAGTGATGGCTCATAGCAAACTTGTCCTAACCCATGATACAGGCATGATGCATATTGCTTCAGCTTTAAATAAACGGGTGATATCCATTTGGGGAAACACCATTCCAGCCTTTGGCATGTATCCTTACCAAGCTGATGAAACATCAGTCCAATTTGAGGTGAAAGGCTTGTCGTGCAGACCCTGCTCAAAAATAGGCTTCGACAAATGTCCAAAAGGACACTTCAGGTGCATGAATGACCAGAACACGCACGACATTGCCAACATGTGCAATGTTTAATACCGCCCTATAATTCGATTGACTAGTGCTTTAGTAAAAATAGCTTTTGGCATGTTCCAAAGAGTTTTTAAGTCACTCCAGTTGTGTGCTTCTTCATCTAGAAATGCGAAAATATCTTGTAGACTATTGTTTTGAAACATCGCACTAAACAACTTACTGCCAACGGCATTGTTGTTATTTAAAATATCCAACAAAAGCAGGTCATACAGCCAAAACCTTGTTTTACTTTTCGTCTTAATACGTGACCCCTTTTTCAGTTGATGAACGATTTCATTCGTTTTTAACATTGCGTTTCTAAAGGTATATCCAGTGCTTGCTTTAGCCCATCCACCGGCAATGCCAATGTGATTAATGTGCGTTGAATTATTTATCCAGAACGGGTAACACGTCATCGGTATGCAGCCAGACTCTTCTTCGACAACTTCAAAGTTTGTAACACCTAAGTTTTTGAGGTATTCCTTAATTCCATCGGTATATGCTTCCCTTTCAAGCATATCTTTAGAAAACAACGTATACTCTAGTAGAGCCTCATTCTTAGTAGTTGGCAGTACATACATAAAACGTGTATTCCCTTTTTGCGGAATATCGAAATCCATAAAAGTAGCTTGATCAGGATCAAAAAAATCGCCGTCAGTTTTGACCGTCCATCCAACAAAATGCTGGTTGATTAGCGGGTATTTTTGATCGTTTTTATAGCCTTGATCAAACAGTACACTATTAAATACCTGCTTGCCCACATAGGTCGACGCTGTCGTTTTAACCCTAGCGTTCTCATTGTCCTCGTAGATATCAATTACCTTTTCCTGAAGCTGGGTAAAGTTACTTTTGGCTGAAAGGATGGCATGCACGTGATTGTAAAAATCTATAGAGCGTACCTTGTTATACGTATAAGGTTGCGTATGCTCTGATGCAGTAAGCCAAGGAGATTTAAATAATACCTTATTCCAACGTTTTGAAATTACATCCTCAATTATTGTTTCTTCTTTAGACCAGAAGCACCAAGTACGGTCATTCTGATCTTTTGCCGAGGCGTCAATGAGTAGAATTTGTTTGTCGTCAAAATACTTGTCTTGAGACATACGAAACGCCAACAACAGCCCAGCAGCGCCACCACCAGTTAAGATATAATCGTATGAGGTTTGTGTAACCAAGTTGCTAATCTACAGGTTATTAACAACACTAAAGCTTTTTTGCTTTAATAAAAATGGTGCGCACTTGCGTTTCATATTCTCCTTTTGATTAGTACAGTTAAATATCAGCGACGTACGGAGAATGGATAAGACTTCTCCTCATCATTTTACGATATTTGAGTCGAATAAATCAACATCAAGTAATACCCATGAGTTTAACATTTGAACAAGGACTACCCATTCTAAAAAACACCCCAACAGCACTGAATGCGCTTGCAGAAGAATTGGGACCAGAAATTACAAGCGCAAACGAAGGTGAAAACACTTGGTCTTTTTACGACGTTGTCGGGCACCTTATACATTGCGAAGAGACTGATTGGTTGCCTCGATTAGAGATTATTTTGGGCAATACATCCAATAAAAAATTCGAGCCTTTTGATCGCTATGGCTTCATTGATAAAAGCAAAGGATTGTCTTTTGAAGACTTGCTCATACGATTTCAAAGCAGACGCGCCCATAACTTGGACAAGCTCAGGAAAATTCAACTCACAGCAACTGCTTTGCAAAAGGAAGGTATTCACCCAGAATTTGGACCAGTAACTGCCTCGCAACTCCTTTGTGCCTGGGTAGCGCACGACTTAAGCCATTTGAGTCAAATATCGCGCGTTTTGGCGAATCAATGGAAAACGTCGGTTGGCCCATGGAAAGCATACATGACCATATTGGCGGATAGATAACAAGTATTACATAATTTAGCATGCTAACAACACCATATGTCAATCAACATCAAACAAAAACTCTCACTGTTTTCCGATCACTGGAACCCACGTATTGTCGGTGAGCTAAACGGACAGCATGTCAAACTTGCCAAATTAAAAGGTGAATTTGTGTGGCACAAACACGATAACGAAGATGAAATGTTTTTGGTGATTAAAGGTTCCTTCGACATGCACTACCGTGATCGAATTGAAACCATAAAAGAAGGAGAATTTACCATTGTCCCACGTGGCATTGAACACAAACCGGTGGCAGACAAAGAAGTGTCTATCATGCTTTTCGAGCCAGCAAGTACGGTTAATACTGGTGATTCTGGTGGAGATTTAACGAGAGATAAATTGGAGTGGATTTAGAGGGCTAATGTTTGAAGGATTTAAGGATTGAGGGATTGAATGTCGGGATGATTGTAGGGTTGAAGGATTGAAGGATTGAGGGGTTGAGGGTCTGAAGGATTGAAGGATTGTGGTATCAGCTATCAACTCTCAGCTATCAATTATCAATTCCTAACTCCTAATGTTAGTGCCTAAACCCAACCTCCAGTCGCATTCGGCCGCTTACCTTTCCACGTTTTGTTTACGACAATATGCATGAGCAAGTCTGCCACCGTTTTAAGCACGATGAATAACAATAGCGCTTTGTTCACATTTTCGATTGAACTCGTATTGAAACCATAAATGATTAATAAATGCATTGGAAATATGCGTAGGTAGGGTTGAAAAAATATCCCTGGCGATTCCTTGGCCGCATTGTCTTGCCTTACGTCCGACATCGTTGACAACACGGTATTGCCCGCCAACGCCAACAGCAACAATAAGAACATTTTAAAGTCAACAGCACCAGGTAGATCAATCACCATTTTGAAGATGAAGAAAAAATAAACCAAATGAAAGAACCCATAATGAAGCAAAAAGAAAATGGCCTCACCGTAAATACCTTGTCGTGGATTATCATCATGCTCCAGTGCATTTCTTTTGCCTATGGCAATTAATCGTATGAAGTACTGTATGCCAATGAATACACTCTGTACGTAATAAAGCAGCACGACCAAAGAAGCCGATGTCTCCCCTATATGATAGGTATATACCAAAATCGCGTTAAACGCGAGAATCAACCAAAACTCTTTGTCCGAAAAAATATGCCTTATGCTACTCTCTTTCGACATTCTACATTAAACATTAAAAATTCTCAAATCCATCCGCCAGTGGCATTTGGCCGTTGTTCGCGATAGGTTTTGTTCACCACGATATGCATGGCCAAATCTGCTATTGATTTTAATACGATAAAAAACAGAAATGCGTTTGACAAGGATTGAATGGAATTAACAGCAAAAGCCAGCATAATAAACAGGTGCATCGGAACGATTCTAAAATAAGGCTGGAACATAACCATAATGGGCAGTTTCGGCACTACCAAGTCTTTCTTTATATCGGAAATTGAAGATAGAATCGTGTTACCAAACAACGCAAGTGCAAACAGTTTCACTGCATCATAATCCACTGCTCCAGGTAATTTAACCACAATTGAGATTAAAAATACAAAGTAGACTACATGGAAGAAACCATAATGAAATAGAAAAAATAAAGGCAGTGCAAACCGATTATGCTTCTTGTCAATCTTGTGATACATAAACCCAAGAGCTAGCAAACGAACAAAGTACTGTAGTCCGATAAAGAGAGACTGAATGTAGTATAACATGACAACTAAAGAAGCAGAAGTTTCTCCCAAATAGTATGTCACTACTAAGGCTAGGTTAAACAGCAGAATCAGCCAAAATTCTTGGTCTGACAGAATGTTTTTAAGTCTAATGTTCTTCACTTGACACAATTATACTGACGATTTGACACAGTTTAGGACTTCTATACCGAATTTTTCAGTTTGGTAAACATTTTGAGTGTAGTGCTAAAAAACAAATTACAATGCAAAAAGGAAAGGTTTCAGTAAACACGGAAAACATATTCCCAATAATTAAGAAGTTTCTTTATACAGATCATGAGATCTTCTTACGCGAGCTAATATCCAATGCGGTAGACGCGTCAAATAAGCTCAGAGTGCTAAGTGCCAAAGGTGAAAAGACCGGTCAAACCGATGACATGAAAATCACTGTGTCGATTGATGAGAAAAAGAAAACACTTAAAATCAGTGACCAAGGAATTGGTATGACAGCTGATGAAATTGACAAATACATCAACCAAATTGCATTCAGTGGTGCCGAAGAGTTTGTAGAAAAATTTAAAGACGACACGGAATCTGCCAATATCATTGGTCATTTTGGACTTGGTTTCTATTCGTCTTTCATGGTAGCAGACAAAGTGGAAATCGACTCGCTAAGTTTTACAGAAGGAGCTGAGGCTGCCAACTGGGTGTGTGAAGGGTCAACCGATTTTAAAATCAAAAAAGGGAAACGCAAAAAGCGTGGTACCGACATCATCCTTCATATCAACGAGGAATCAAAAGAATTTTTAGAAACCGGAAAGATTCAGGGTCTATTAAACAAATACTGTAAGTTCTTACCAATTGAAATCGAATTTGACGGCAAGGTAATTAACAACACAGACCCATTATGGAAGAAGAATCCATCTGAGCTTAAGGATGAAGATTATTTGGCTTTCTACAAAGAATTATATCCTTTTGCTGAAGATCCTTTGTTCTGGATTCATATGAACGTTGACTACCCGTTCAACTTAACAGGCGTTCTTTATTTCCCAAAAATCAAAAAAGACATTGATCCAAACAGAAATAAAATACAACTGTACAGCAATCAAGTATTTGTGACGGATAACGTTGAAGACATCGTTCCAGAATATTTGATGTTGTTGCATGGTGTAATCGATAGTCCAGACATTCCTTTAAATGTGTCTAGAAGTGCGTTGCAAGCAGATGGAAACGTGAAAAAAATCACGGGCCACATCAGCAAAAAAGTGGCTGACAAGTTGAACGAACTGTATAAGAAAGACGCAACAGACTTCGAATCAAAATGGAGCTCTATTAACCTGTTTGTTAAATACGGCATGATCAGCGACGAAAAGTTCTACGACCGTACTAAGAAAATTTGTCTGTTAAAAGATGTGGAAGACAAACACACCATTTTAGAAGACTATATCGAAGGAATTAAGGCCAATCAAATCGACAAAGACGGCAACACGATAGCGCTTTACACATCCAACTTAGAAGACCAATTCAGCTATGTGCAAAAAGCACAAGACAGAGGCTACAATGTTCTGTTAATGGATGAGGTAATTGACAACCATTTTGTATCAAACATCGAGCAGAAGCTTGAAAAAGTACAATTAAAGCGTGTTGATGCCGATACAATAGACAAGCTTATCGACAAAGATGAAAAGTCTGAGTCTGTGCTTAGCGAAGACGATTTGACCAAGTTGAAAGAGACTTTTGAATCGAATGTAGACAAGGACAAGTTTGCTGTAAACACCGTAGTCTTATCGCCAAGCGATGACTTCATCACTATTACACGTTCTGAGTGGGAACGTCGTATGAGCGAAATGGGTGGTATGGGCGGAATGGCCATGTTCGGTCAGATGCCAGAAAAGTATAGCGTAAGCGTAAATTCTAACCACAGTTTAGCCCAAAAAGTGCTAGATACGAAAGATGAAGAAGCTAAAAAATCGCTATTGAACAATGCGATGGATTTAGCCAAATTGGCTCAGAACCTATTGAAGGGCAAAGAGTTAAGTGACTTCATCAAGAGACAAGAAGAGAACTTGGTTTAGTTTCATTCTGCTAATAAGAATTCAAAGCCTCAACGAACGTTGGGGCTTTTTTTTGTTTGAGTATGAAGTAGTGGGTATTAAGATGGATATTTTTAGATCGTTACCTTAGGGTAGCATTAGTTCCAACAAGCATTTGCTTTACAAATCTTCCCAATCAGTTCTTAATAAAATATAAAGTACAGTCTTTTGGAGATTAACATGCCACGATCTGTGGTTTTATGACTTTCAGCGATCAGTTAATTGACTCATCTATTGTATAATAGAAGGCTGATAATTGGAAATGGTGATTTTCAATTCTACTGACAGTTCACACTATGACTATTGGATTGTGAACAAAACAGATAACTTTTACCATTAAGCTTACGACCAACTATGAACAAAGACGAATTAGTGCCGAACGAAGTTGTTAAAAGCAAAATAGTAATACTAAGAGATGAGAAAGTAATGCTAGACCTGCATTTAGCTGAACTCTACGCTGTTGAAACAAGAGCCCTAAAACAAGCAGTGCGAAGAAATATGGACCTTTTTCCTGAAGATTTTATGTTTATTCTAACCGCTGATGAAGTTGAAACCATGGTATCACAAATTGTGATACCTTCAAAACAACATCTTGGCGGTGCTCTACCATTTGCATTTACTGAATCCGGCGTAGCCATGCTTTCTAGTGTTTTAAAAAGTGCTAGAGCTAAAGAAATGAACATCACAATAATGCGAACTTTTATAGCGCTTCGAAAAGCATCCCTTAACTATAATGAAATAATGAAAACGTTAGAACGTGTTGTTAATACTGTTAAAGGACATGAGGACGAGATTAAATTAATCTTTGATTATCTAAAGCATTTTGAACAAAAAAAGAATGAAGAGTTCAATCAAGCAAATCGAGAGCGAATAGGTTTTAAGCAGAAAGCATAAACCCAAAGTCACGTCAAACTAGAACCTTAAGTAAAGGCCGTAATTGTTTTGTTCGGCAATGGGATTGAGTATAAAGTATGAAGTAGTGAGTACCAAGAATGCAGATTTCTGATTTCAGTTGGGCGAATTGACTACACTGTAGATTCTTCATAGTATAATAATTGGTCTAAACGGAAGAATGCCTCCGACGAACATTTTCAAATTTCAAATTTCAATTCTCAATTAACACTTACGATTAGCAGTTAATCATCAGCTCACAATTATCAACTCTCAATTATCAGCTCTCAATTATCAACTTTCAATTATCAACTCTCAATTATCAACTCTCAATTATCAGCTCTCAATTATCAACTCTCAATTATCAACTCTCAATTGTCAACTCTCAATTATCAATTATTAATTGTTAATTGACCCCTTACCCTATATTTGACATCATGAAATTTCTTCACCTTTTAATAGCGATTCTATTGTTTAACACTGTTGATGCACAAGAACAACTTGACTACCAAAAACCACCAAAAGATATTCTGGATTTAGTCGATGTAAATAGACCTCCAACTGCGCTATTTACAACCAACAAGGACTACATGATATTGCTGTTTCGCAACAGTTATAAATCGATAGCAGATCTATCAAGAGAAGAATTAAGACTTGCAGGGCTTAGAATCGATCCAAAAACAAATATTGGAAGTCGGACAACCTTCTACACATCGGTAGAAGTCAAAAAATTAGGTAAGAAAGCATCTGACCCACAAGTAGTGTCAGGGCTGCCAGACAATCCAAGATTAAGTAATTTCAGTTGGTCGCCAGACGAAAGCATGATTGCCTTCACCCATACAACGACAACGGGTAACCAATTGTGGTATCTTGACGTCAAAAAAAACCAAGCGTATAAACTGACCGAATCCATTGTTAACGCCAACATGTATGGCTCTATAAACTGGTTGCGTAATAACAAGTCGTTAATTGTAAAGGTTATCCCGGATTCAAGAAAGGCATTGATTGACGCTGATAACGCCATTCCGACAGGACCGATAATCTCTACCAATAAAGGTAAAAAGGCTCAAAACAGAACGTACCAAGATTTATTAAAAAATAAGACCGATGAGTTCAATTTCGAACAACTGGCCACTTCAACCCTGAAGCGTATTGATTTAAAAGGAAATCAGGAAGATTGGTTAGCAGCCGATATGTATACAAGCATTTCCTTTTCTCCAGACGGGGAATATGTGATGGTCGGAACGATCAACAAACCGTTCTCTTACATCGTCACCTACCGCAGATTTCCGAGTACAACACGAATGTTCACCAAAGAAGGCAAACTAGTTGAGACGGTTTTAACTGTACCGCTAATTGAAGACCTGCCAAAAGGCTTTATGGCAACACGAACAGGCCGTAGAAGCTTTACTTGGCGCGCAGATCATCCAGCCTCTCTTGTGTTTGCCGAAGCACTTGATAAAGGTGACCCTGCCGTACAGGTCGATTATCGGGACGAAGTATTTGAGCTACAAGCGCCATTTTCTGGCGAGCCACGGTCTATATGTAAAACCATTAACCGATATAGCGGAATACTATGGGGAGACGCCTCTACGGCAATAGTCTCGGACTATTGGTGGAATACCAGAAATACAAAGACCTACCTGATCAACCCAGAGACCTCTAATGCCAATCCTTCAATTCTCTTTGACAGAAACTATCAAGACAGATACAGCAATCCTGGGCAGTTCACACGAAAGAAAGGGAAATACGGACGTTACGTCTTGAGCTTAGATAAAGGTCACGCATTTCTTGTGGGTCCGGGATATACCAAAGAGGGCCAGTATCCTTTTTTGGATGATATAGACTTAACGACCAAAGAAACTAAGCGTTTATATGAGTCTAGGTTCGAAAACAAATTGGAAAACCTGTACACCTACGACCATAAATCGGGTACCATTATGGTTCGTATCGAATCAAAAAATGAATATCCAAACTACTATCTGCGGCCAATTGATGCCAACAAACCCATCACACAATTGACCTCATTCAAGAATCCTTTCCAGAGTATAGCCGATGTGCATAAAGAGGTTGTGCATTACAAAAGAGCAGATGGCTTAGACCTCTCTGGAACACTTTACCTGCCGTTAGGCTACGATACCACTAAAAAAGAAAAAGTCCCAATGATTATGTGGGCCTACCCACGTGAGTACAAAGACAAATCGAGTGCTTCACAATCTACAGAAAACCCAAATCAGTTTACCTATCCGTATTACGGATCGATGGTATACTGGGTAACCCAAGGTTATGCCGTGTTAGACGACGCCGCTTTTCCAATAGTCGGTGAAGGTAAAAATGAGCCGAATGACGATTTTAGAAACCAACTTGTTTCCAATGCAAAAGCAGGCATCGACGCTATAGATGCTATGGGTTATATAGATCGAAACCGCGTCGCGGTTGGAGGACACAGCTACGGTGCGTTTATGGTTGCCAATTTATTATCCCACTCGGATTTATTCGCAGCTGGAATTGCAAGAAGTGGCGCATATAATAGGACACTGACACCGTTTGGTTTTCAAAGTGAAGAGCGGTCTTACTGGGATGCTCCAGATGTTTACAACACCATGTCGCCGTTCATGCACGCCGATAAAATGAAAACGCCGCTTTTATTAATACATGGAGAAGCGGACAATAATTCAGGGACTTACCCATTGCAGAGCGAACGTTATTTCAACGCGCTAAAAGGTTTAGGCGCTCCAGTTCGGCTGGTAATATTACCCAAAGAAAGCCACGGATACGCCGCCAAAGAGAGTATTTTACACTTGCTGTGGGAGCAACATCAGTGGTTAGAAGACAACGTGAAGAATAAATAGAAATGGACCTAAATAAATCAATTGAAGAATTAGAAAATCATGTTTGGGAAGAACGTGAAGAATACTTTTCAGTCACCTTAAAGAACTGTCACGATTATCGTAAGATTCCGTTAAAGGACATTACCATTAAACAGGCGGTAACGCTATTGCAAAACGACATAGGCTCGGAACACTTAATGCCCGTTGTTTTAGACAGAATGAATGCCGATTTGTATGAAGAAGACCCCGATGATGGCAGTACCTTTCTTGAACATATAGATGGATTTAAGAACGAAATGTTTCAACGTAGTTCTGATTTGTGGAAGCCCATGATGGCTTTGCTTAGGACAAGACGAGAAGAGGTTGAACAATATATAGGTTGGAAACGTTATGAAGACTTAATTCATAAAATGTTGGGACGATGAGTAACCTCCAAAAAACCACACTACAACTTACACTAATCGTTTTTACACTCTTCTTAAATAGTTGCACTCAAGAACATAAATCTAGACTTGAAGCGGTAAACTATGATCAGTTATTCAACAACATCAAAGCAGATGACGGTAAGCTCTATGTGGTCAATTTTTGGGCTACCTGGTGCAGACCATGTATGGAAGAATTACCTGACTTTTTAGAAGTAAATGAAGCCTATACTGTTAATGACCAGTATCAAATGATTCTGGTTTCTTTAGACAAATCTTCTGCCTTGCAAACAGAGGTAAAAAGCGTTGTTCAGACCATGCAGATCAAACCAGATGTTTTGCTACTCGATGATGCAAAAAGAATGAATGAATGGATTCCGGCCATAAACAATCAATGGTCTGGTTCTATTCCTGCCACAGCGTTGTATAAAAACGGCAAACAACTTGAGTTTCATGAAGGGAAACTTACAAAACCAGAACTCGAAAAATTAATAAAAAAACACATATGAAAAACACAATCTTAGCCTTAGTAATAGTCGCTTTCGCTTCTTGTACCAACTCAAGTTCAACATCTGAAGACCATACGGACCATGCCGATTCTACGACAGATGTTCAAACAGAAACTGCCGAAGCGCCTAAAACTGGATATGCTATCGGCGATGAAGCAACTGATTTTAATTTACCAAGCACCACAGGTGAAACGATCTCATTGGCTAATTATCCTGACGCTAAAGGATTTATTGTAATATTTACCTGTAACCATTGTCCTTATGCTGTTGCATACGAACAGCGCATAATCGATTTAGACGCTAAGTACGCAGCTCTCGGATATCCAGTGATTGCTATTAGTCCTAACGACACAACTGTAGTTCCTGAAGATGGATTGGCATCTATGCAAACAAGAGCAGAAGAAAAAGGGTATTCGTTTCCTTATGTATTAGATGAAGCGCAAGACATTTACCCACAATATGGGGCAACCAAAACGCCACACATCTTTATTCTGAACAAAGAAGATGGCAAAAACATTGTAAAATATATTGGTGCAATCGACAACAACTACGAGGATGCGACTGACGTTACTGAGCGCTATGTCGAAGATGCAGTAGATGCCTTAATTGCAGGAACAGAAATACCCGTAACTGAAACAAAAGCAATCGGTTGTAGCATAAAAGACAAACGAGAAAAAAAGTAATATGAGGACAATTGAATGTCCGAATTGCGGGGAAAGTCAACCAAAGATTAGGCGACCAAAGAATTGGAGACAAATTTTGTGGGGTGGCAACACGTGCGCAAAATGTGGTGCAGAAATGGATGCACAGGGTCGCGAAGTGAAACCGAAAAAATAACCTAAAAGTTTGTCCAGTATTTTAAATACGAAATGCACAAACTAACGGGTATTCAGTACGCCGGTGTGCAATAGATAAGTTGTTAAATACAGCATAGTTTTTGTGAAAAAAGGGGTTTGTAACAAGTGCGTTCAATCCTATTCTTTATTTTAGCGTTTATTAATCACACAACGGCACAAAAACTAAATGTATATAAATCGTAAATATGGGTTTTGGATGACCTTCAATTGGTCGAAAATGCCTTTCATCTATGGCTTCGCATACTCCTTTGCAATAAGCCTTGCTTCTTACCTATTAAACTTCTACATCGCAGTTCCGTGGCAACCCATATCCATAATTGGTATTGCTGTCGCGTTTTATTTAGGTTTCAAGAACAACAGTTCATACGATCGTACATGGGAAGCAAGAAAAATATGGGGCAGCATTGTAAATAATAGCCGCACCTTTGGTGCAGCCGTTGTAACTTTTGTACAAGGAGAAAACGCCGAAGAAATTCATAAAGAACTTATATACAGACATATAGCATGGATAACTTCGTTACGTCATCAACTAAGACTCAGTAGACCTTGGGAACATGATGTGAGGCTTAATGAGAAATATGCGCCGACAGTTTGTGAAGATTACTTTGTTCAGTTGGAAGACGACATAAAGCAGTTTTTGACGGATGAAGAGATGAATTTCATCGAACATAAAACGAACGGTGCCACACAAATAGTGAAAATACAGTCTCAGCGTTTGCAAGAATTAAGAGACCAAGAATTCTTCGAAGATTTCCGACACATGGAGTTTCATACCTTGATTACAAACTGCTATGCAGATCAAGGCAAACTAGAACGAATTAAAGATTTCCCTTTCCCTCGACAATATGCATCTACCGCCATTTGGCTGACTTTTGTTTTTTGCGCTTTTGTTCCATTTGGTTTACTCGACATATTCAAAAATCTTGATTCTTGGATGTATTGGCTAGGACCATTAATATCCGCACTAATAATCTGGATATTCTTCCTTATGGAACGAATAGGTGACTATTCTGAAAATCCTTTTTAAGGAACGTATAACGATGTGCCCATTACATCAATTGCTCGTTCTATTGAAATCGATTTAAGAGAAATGATAGAAGATGACAACATACCTGGCCCAACACCTACTGAAAATGGGTTTTTAATGTAGGTTTTTAGGCATTAGGAATTAGCCATTAGGAATTAGGGTAAACAGAATATAGAATAGAGAGAAGAGACAATAGACTTGATTGATCTATGACCTGTTTACCTGAGTTTGAAGGTCAGAGCCACGTGATTCTATATCCAGGCACTTTTACATTTTACTTTTTAAGATTTACCTTCACAGTATGTTAAAACGAATCATTTTATTTCTGCTGCTCAACTTTGGGGCATTGGCCATTGGTGGCTTATTTACCGGTTCTGGTGTAGCCTCCGATTGGTACACCAACTTAAACCAAGCACCTTGGACGCCTCCAGGATGGGTTTTTGGTGCGGCATGGACGACCATCATGATTTGTTTTACAGTATACATGACTTATGCATACGAGCAGGTTACGAATAAACGAATTCTTGTTTTATTATTTGCCGTACAATGGATATTGAACGTTTCTTGGAATCCAATGTTTTTCAAGTTTCAACACGTCACCATTGGACTAATAACAATCACATCGCTGACCATTGTAGTAGCCGTGATGATGATCAAATATTGGAATTCGATGCGATCAAAGTCGGTATTGATATTGCCCTATCTATTATGGCTTTGTATTGCTACATCCTTAAACGCCTATATTCTATTGAATATTTAGGCGTTGATTATTTCAACTGGAAACTAGTAAAAAAAGCGTCTAGCAAGCCTGAATCTAAAAGCATCGGATCACCCGATATCGTTAGTTCATACGTCCCGTTGTCAGTCTCTACCAACATCGTTTTGGTATAACCTAAATATGCGGTTTCTGAAACTACCTTATAGGTTTCTCCCATCACGACTACTTCTTGCTCCACTATTGAGTCTTCGTCTCCAGTTAGATTGCCAGTTCCTTTCATTGCCTCTCCCATCATCTGCGCCATCGCTCTACCCATTACTGCTTTAGTTACTGTCCGCCAGTAATCATTCTCAAAAGCATCTTTCATAGAATTTCCTGACTTTTTACGCTTCATATCCGAACCGTAATCGGAGTCTACTGGTACTTCCTCTTCCTCTTCGTATTCGTAATCAGCCATATCGTGTTCTTCAACCACCTCAGGCTGCTCATCGTATTGATAGTCCTCTTCAACTTCTTCAACCGAATATTCATATTCTTGCTGAGCATCAGTCTGCTCTAGTTCCGCTTCATATTCATATACCTCATCAGATTCAGCCTCTGCATCCTCCATAGCTTCTTCTACAGCATCAGTGGCTTCTTCTTCAACATCCACCTCTTCTGTTTCATAATCGTCATAGACACCTTCTGCTTCTTCCGCGTAATCGTAATACCCTTCAGATTCATGCGCGTTCATCACCAACTCAATTCTAAACTCCGCTTTGCCTTTTGTGGTATAATAAGAGGCTTCAACATTGCCAGATATGTACGACATGTATTCTTTCGTTTCAATATCAGCAGGATCAATCTCGCTAACGCCGGAAGGAACCTGCACTGAGTAGTTGTCATTCGAGTAGCTCACCCAATTCACCTTGTCCTCGGATTTTTTGGTCACAATATCAATGGGTGTTAAGGTGTACCCTGCTTGTTTGAGTTGGTAAACCAATCCTGAATTGTCGCACAAATGACCTGCCCCAACCGCGATAAAATGCGACTCCTTCTTAATCATTTTAGACACGCGTTTCATCATGATGGCGTTACGTTCATTAAACATTCTTGTATAAAGCGAATTTGTTAGCGCACTGGACTGCCCTTCCATTTGCTGAGTCAAATAGGTGCAGACATCCGAAAGGCGTCGTGTGCTATATGCGTCAACCATATCTTGCTGACCGCCCATTATCATTGCCACATCGACGTTCCAATCATCTGCTTCGACAAATCTCATGATGTCCTTTTTGAGCAGTGATTTATCCATGTCTAAGAAAATATTTAGCTGTTCTTTTACCGATTCAATTCCAACTACTTCTTTTCCGTTTTTCTCTGCGTATTCTTTTAGGAATAAATCAACAAAAGTTCCGCGCTTGTTCTTATCATTATTCAAAACAACCTTCAAAATATCGACGTATAAACTCGATATCCGTTCACCTAACGTATCGGCAGGAATAGCATTTTCAATTGACGGCCTAAGGTCGTTGACTAAAAACGTTTCCCACTCCTTCATTTGCGACTTCGACGGTTTTATACTTTTCTTCAAACTTTTCGCATCGAAATCAAGTTCAAAAGCTGCCACATCTGCCTGATTTATAGCCCAAAACACACTGTCATTCCATCCAAATGCCGCCTCATCTTGAACATGCATAGTTCCGAATAGGTAACTTGGCGTTTCCAATCCATTGCCTGAAATTTCAAATAGTAAGGTGTTTTGACCAAAAGCATTTAAACCCAGCAAAGAGCAGGTCAGTAAGAGTAATTTTTTCATAATTCGATTAAAACACAAGTATACTATTACTTACTTTGCTAAGATGCTTACAAAGTCAGATAAATTCATTTTTATACTCATCTTTGGTTTACTGTTGTTTCTAAACTTCAACCGTCATGCGAAGCATGGATCTTTTAATTATCACAGCGAATTATGGGCAGACAAGGCTGGCTATCAAGTTTTCTTACCCGCATTATTCTACTACGATTTTGACGCTTCAAAATTTCCCGAGGATATTGCGCGTAAAACAGGAACCGGTTTTTCGCTTAACAAAAAGTCAAATAAGGTACTGAGTAAGTATCCCATAGGAGTGGCCATTTTGCAACTACCTTTTTTCACAATGGGTGCAGGGATTGATGCCATCATCCAAACGGACGAGCCAAAGGGATATAGCAAGGTGCAGCATAAAATGATCGGCGTATCAACGATTTTTTACGCCGTTTTAGGCCTCCTATTTTTATTTAAATCATTACCTCAACAATCAAGAAAGACAAGGTATTTGACCCTTTTTCTTGTCGTTTTTGGATCAAACTTATATTTCTATATCACACGTGATGCTGGTTTGTCGCACGGGTATTCCTTTTTCTTGTTTGCCTTATTGCTGTATGCCCTAAACCGGTTTATTGCAAAACCTGAGCGTTATGGATTTCTAGTACTCAGCATTTGCTGCATCGTCTTAGGATCTTTAGTTCGTCCTATAAATGTTTTGTTTTTGGGTCTTGCTTCTTTAATTCTGGTTATCCCAAACTTGAAGGTACTCATTACAAACAAAACCGAGGTGTTAAAAGGTATTGGAGTTGCCATCCCGTTTATGTTGGTTTTAATCATTCCTCAAATGCTCTATTACAAGTATGCGTTTGGAGATTACTTGGCGTATAGCTATAACGACGAACGGTTTTTGTACTTCGCAAATCCAAAAATTGCTCGGGTGTGGTTTGCTCCAGCGAACGGGCTGCTGCTTTACAGTCCTATTTTTATTCTCTTTGTGATTGGCATAATCATGAGGTTCAAAAAGCATATGCTTCAAACAGCGCTGACCCTCATACTGTTTTGTGCAATTACATACCTCTATGCTTCTTGGTGGACGCCTGGTTTGGGATGCGGTTACGGTCACAGAGGGTATATAGAATTCCTTCCCTTTTTCGCTATACCCATGGCACACGTAATAGATAAACTAAAAATTAATGTATCGACCGTGCTAATCGCTGTGGTTGGTTTCCTGTATATCATCTTATTGACCTATTTCCAGTATCAATATGATGGTTGTTGGTACGGAAACGGATACTGGGACTGGCAAGAACTATTACTCATTTTGGGTATAAATTAGATTCAGTTTAAATCAATATTCAATCACAATTAATTTCTTTTCTGCACATTTGTCAAAACTTAATTCGCATACATTGAATCATCCATCAACCATATCTTCCAAACTTCCAAAAAACGGTCAATCTATCTTTTCTATTATGTCGGGATTGGCAAACGAGCACGATGCGATTAACCTGTCACAAGGTTTCCCGGACTTTAACCCTGACGAAAGACTCACCAAATTGGTGACGGAAGGCATGCGCAAAGGGTTTAACCAATACGCACCAATGCCGGGTATGATGGAATTACGAGAGGTAATTGCGGACAAAACGTATGAACTATATGGCATTGATTATAGTGCTCCGGATGAGGTTACCGTTGTGCCAGGTGCAACGTACGGCATCTTTGCCGCCATTAGTTCAGTTATAAAGGAAGATGATGAAGTCATTTTATTTGAACCTGCTTATGACTGCTACGTACCAGCTATCGAACTGAATGGAGGTAAACCTATTCGGGTCGAACTCAAGTTCCCAAACTTCAATATTGATTGGGCCGAGGTAGCCAAACTAATCACGTTTAGAACCAAAATGATCATCATCAATACGCCACACAATCCGAGTGGTTGTGTTTTGGGTCCAGAAGATCTTAAGCAACTGGCCAAACTTGTTCATGGGTCAGACATAATCATTTTGAGTGACGAAGTATACGAACACATCATATTCGACAATACAAGGCATGAGAGTGTGGCCTACTATCCAGAGTTGGCGGAGCGCAGCTTTATTGTTTCTTCGTTTGGTAAAACATACCATACCACTGGGTGGAAGATGGGCTATGTGTTAGCACCCAGAAATCTAACGCGAGAACTACGAAAAGTCCATCAATTCTTGGCGTTTAGTACAAGCAGCCCCATGCAATATGCTTATGCTAAAATGCTCAAAAACCCTAAAACGTATAATGGCCTACCTCAATTTTATCAAGAGAAGCGCGATTATTTTGCGGAGTTGGTGCGCGGATCGAGGTTTGAATTACTGCCGTGCAGTGGGTCTTATTTCCAATTATTGAAGTATGATAAGATATCTGACGAGGGAGATGAAGATTTTGCCAAAAGACTTACCATTGAACATAAGATTGCTTCAATTCCTATCTCGGTGTTTTACCGAAACAAAACAGACAACAACGTGTTGCGATTTTGCTTCGCAAAATCGAATGAAACACTTGAAAAAGCGGCCGAAATACTATGCACGATTTAAATATATCGCTCGTGCAGACACTAGTTGCTTGGGAAGACAAGCAGACTAATCTGGATCATTTTAGTCAAATTATAGAAACCATTTCTGACACCGACCTTGTCGTTTTACCTGAAATGTTCAATACGGGATTTAGTATGAATCCGTCCAAAAATGGAGAAACCATGCAAGGTCCAACCATTCAATGGATGAAGCGTGTTACCAAGCAAAAACAGTTCGAACTGGCGGGCAGTTTAATCATTGAAGAAAACGACAAGTATTTCAACCGGTTTGTAAAAGTCTCACCATCAGGAGAAACAGAATACTACGACAAGCGTCATGCATTCTCTATGGCCGGCGAAGACAAAGTATTCACCAAAGGAAGTGATCGCGTAGTTTGGAATACCAAAGGTTGGAAGATATGTCCTCAAGTATGCTACGACTTGCGTTTTCCTGTTTGGAGCCGCAACGATTTGGCTTATGACGTCCTTTTATATACTGCCAATTGGCCAGAAAAAAGGATCAGTCATTGGCTTGCTTTAACAAAAGCCCGCGCCATTGAAAATCAGTGTTATGTCGCAGCAGTAAACCGTATCGGTCAAGACGGTGAAGGGATCGATTATAACGGAAATTCCGTCATCTTTGATTTTGATGGACAATCACTTGCTCATAATCTAGGACAAGACGTTGTAGTATCATTTAGCTTGCCTAAAGAAAAGCTAGATAACAGAAGGGCTCAGTTTCCTGTACTAAACGATCGAGATAGTTTTAGTGTGGGTCAGGTGTAGATTTTAGTTTGTAAGACACCCCAATTACCACTGACCTTCCAGGTTCTTGTATACCTATAATCTTATAGCGACTCATATTACTAAAGTATTCCGTATTCAATACATTATTCACGGCTAGGTTAATGTCAAAACCGCTTTTAAGATAGAGCGCCAAATTCGCATTTACTAAGGAGTAAGCTTCAGTTGGTATATCGTTTCGTGGAACTCGATTCTGCTGACTATAAAAGCCAAGATTTACCTCTGCATGAATTTCATCAAGCCATTTCTTGTTGGGTTTGAATATGTACTCTAAACCGGTTTTGACAGATAATGGAGGAATAAACGGAGCATATTCATCACGTTCGAGGTTTAGCACTTCAGTATACTCACTTGTGGAATATAAAATCAGTTCGCTAAGCACTTTATATTCAATCGAAGTTTCAAAACCATAATGACGGGCTGGTGCTTGCGTATAGGCATACAATTGTCCTGCTTCTGGATATGGATAAACATTTCCATCAATTTCCAATCGAGCGAATTGGTTTGAAGGCGCTAAATACACAAAATTAAAAAAGTAATTGCCGTAAATAGACGATTCAATAAGCCACCGTTTGCGCTCATATATTATGCTCACGTCATTTTGGATTGCCGTTTCTGGTTTAAGATTGATATCTCCTTTTTCGAATCTGAATGCTCCATGATGCAAGCCATTTGACGCCAATTCATTGGGCTGAATCATACGACTTGTTTTGGCTGAATTTATTTTTATAAACAAGCCCTTTTTGATTTCCTTATTTAATCCAATTCCTAAGGCCCATAAGGGTTGAAAGGTTTCGAAAACAACATTTCGTTGAGCAAATCCAACTAATGTACCATTTCGGTAGAAAGGCATCGCAGTTGAATCGAAACTGACATAATTGATCTCGGCTCTACCACCTAGATTGATTCTCCAGCCGTTTTTGGATTTTGTCTTTCCTAAACCATAGAGTGCAATGAGCCCTGTGTTATATGCAGGAATGATAAATTCATAACCATCAATTACATTGTTGCGCCATTGTCCTGAAAGACCAAATATCTTTTTACTGTTTGAATCGTTTACAAAATATCGCGCATTCAAAGTTGCCGTATTGAGTTGTAGCTTCAATGCTTGATTATCTGCGGTAGCTTCTTCACCAAACGCTCCTGAGTGGGGTTTCGCTACTTCTCCCCTATTATTCCGCTGGAAGCCTGCATCAATTTCGAGCCAATTTGAGTTAATCAGAATGTTTGCATGTGTAGATAGGTTCAGGTGATTTACCTCTTGATAAGGTAAGTCAATATTGGTAAAGTCTCCGTCGTGTTGAAGTAACCCAACACTCGGTATGCCAAATGCTCCACTAAAAAATCCAGATTGTTGTGTAAAGTAAGAAGCTCGTGCATACCAATAACCCCAGTTCTTTGAAATTCCTAAGTAAGCATTAAACGCAAGCTCGTCTAAAGCTGTATTTTTCAATCGATTGTTGTAAATCGGAAGCTTAGTGGTTTGGAACAAAAAGCTGTCTGAGGGTACTTTGTAGTCTCCGGCACGCAGCAAACTGAGTCTTACCTTGAACCACTTCCCCCCTTTGTTACCTTCAACATACGTGCTTGAACCAAATGACTCATTCAAACTGTTACAGGTAGCTTGCTGGCCCACAGAAAACTGGTCTTTGCCTTTCGGTAAGTCTGGCCGAATGTTGATCACACCAGCTACGGCATCTGATCCATAAACCAAGGCAGAAGCACCTTTTATTATTTCAATCTTATCTGCATTATTGGGATCTACTTCGAGACCATGGTCGCTGCCCCATTGCTGACCTTCTTGTTTAATGCCGTCTGTAGTAACCACTACCCTGTTCCCATTCAAACCACGCAATGCTGGTTTACTGACCCCAACACCGTTGTTCAATGATCCTATTCCAGGTATTTTTTCAAGCTTAGTCATCAAAGACGTACCACCTTGTTGCTTTAAGAAATGCGCGTCTACGTGAATCACTTGTAAAGGGTTGTTTTTCAAGTCTTGCTTTTCAAGTGAATTTTCGATGATTACTTCGTGTAATTCATTGATGGATTGCTCCAGACCAAAGCGCAAGTTGTCAATAGACGACATCACATCAATATCTCTTTGTTGCGCGTGATAACCCGCATACGTAACGTGTAAATGGTAATGTCCTTTTTTAACTCCCGTGATATTAAAAAAACCGTTAGAATCGGTTAATACGCCTACATGTGTTTCATGTAAAAATACATCAACCGATTCTAAAGGAATTCCTGATTCGCTAGTCACATACCCAGATAAAGTATGTTGTCCAAACGAAGCAAGGCACAATAACGCGCCTATAAAGAAAAAAAATAAGCGTTTACTTAACATCTATTTCGACTTCAGTGATGGACAAATTCCCATCACTGTCAAAAGTGCTAATGATTAATTCAGCTTCTTGTACAGAATTATCAATCGTAAACTTTTGATCGAACGTAAAACTAAGATCTGAACTGCCCTCAAGGTCAATATCACCATCTGAAATAGGCGCTGCAGATTCATTCTCGTGGTCAATAAGCTTGTATGATACCTCAGCAAGATCCACATCATCTTCTACAGTAAAAGTGATTGTAAATTCTTCACCCGCCTTTACTTCCATCGCCTCGACTAAGTTGGTATAAGTAGGTTGACCCAGCTGTGTGATTTCAAAATCCAGTACTTTAACGTCAGATCGATTCCCTTCTGCATCTAATACAGATATCTCAAGATGATATGGTCCAGCAGCCGCATTGTTCGGAACCAATAAATTAGCCGTTTGATCAGCACTTGTTCCACTCAAGGATAATATTTGAGATCCATCATACTTCAAATTTGCCTTACCATGTTTGTGTCCTTCAAAGTTATCATGAACTTCTACGAAGGCTTCTGACAACTCCATGTTGTCGCTAAAAGTGATGCGTACGTTTAAGCTACCTCCAGCTTGAATGCTTGTCCCATCTAAAAAATTAACGCTTGTTATTGTTGGTTTGTCCTCATCAGAGGGTGTATTATCATCATTACAACCGGTGCCCCACAAAATTGCAGAGACAACCAGCATCTTAAAAATTGTTTTCATAAAAATATTGTTGCAGCTATGCCGCGTTAGGTCTGTAAAAAAAAGAAAGATTAGTTGGTTTTGATTAAACCTAAGCGGGTGGGCCCCGAGACAATACCGTAGTAACATAACTTGAAAAGAAACTGGAATTGAACTCAGACTCATTAGAGACTGATAATTCGAGAATATTCAGGTTATAACAAGCGCAGTACTGAAGTGTATTGCCGTGAACAACTGTACACAACCCACACAATTCAGCTTCAAAATGAGGTGCACAATAATGAGCGGAGTCTACTTCACAAACTTCCTCCTCATGTTCTTCGTGCATGTGATGCCAAGCATCTATACCTTGTGCTAAACTCCATAAAAGGAGTAAACACAACGAAATAAATGTTGTTGACTTCTTAAACACGTTGCGAAAATAAATCTATTTAAGCTTCTTTTGACTTATCCAGTGCCGCTTTTACAAATTTGACAAATAATGGATGTGGGTTGTCAACTGTACTTTTTAGTTCGGGGTGAAACTGTACACCAATAAAAAATGGATGCTCAGGTATTTCAATGATTTCCACGAGGTTGTTGTCTGGATTGATGCCGGACATCACCATACCGCTCTTTTTAAATTGATTTAGGTATGCGTTGTTAAATTCGTATCTATGTCTATGGCGTTCTTGAATGTTTGATTTACCATAGACCTTTGCGGCTAATGTACCTTTAGTGATGTCGCAAGCGTATGCACCTAATCGCATTGTGCCACCTTTAACTTTGACCTTTTTCTGTGCTTCCATAAGATCAATGACTGGAAACTTTGTTTTTGGATTCATCTCAACGCTATGGGCATTCTTCATTCCAAGCACATTTCTACCGTATTCGATAACCGCACACTGCATCCCTAAACAAATGCCAAAGAATGGCACATTGTTTTCACGCAGATATTTAATTGTATCAATTTTCCCTTCAATACCACGATCGCCAAACCCTGGAGCTACCAGCACGCCATCAAGGCCCGCAAGTCTTTCTTCAATATTATCTCCAAACAACGATTCTGATTGAATGCTAATCACATTCACGTTGCATTCGTTTACAGATCCTGCATGGTTAAACGCCTCACTAATAGACTTGTATGCATCTTGTAATTCGACATACTTACCTACCAAACCAATGTTTACCTCAGATTTAGGGTGACTTAATTTAAATAAGAAATCTTTCCACTGATCTAAATCTGGTTCATTCTTGGCGCTCAATCTGAGTTTTGCCAAAGTGACTTTGTCCAGTTTTTCTTTTAACATCACCAACGGCACTTTGTAAATGGTATCAACATCGATTGACTCAATTACGGCATTACGATTTACGTTACAGAATAATGCAACCTTTCGTCGTATCTCGGGTGTTAATTTGTGTTCTGTTCGACACACTAAAATATCTGGCTGTACACCAAGTTCTTGAAGTCCTTTAACACTGTGTTGAGTTGGTTTCGTTTTTAACTCGCCAGCAGCCTTTAAATAAGGTACAAGTGTTAAATGTATAACACATGTATCGTCAGTTCCTAGCTCCCAACGCAATTGACGAACGGCTTCTACGTAAGGTAATGATTCGATGTCACCGACTGTACCTCCTAATTCTGTGATAATTACATCATAGTCGCCTGACTCTCCAAGCAACAACATACGTCGTTTGATTTCGTCAGTGATATGTGGAATTACCTGTACCGTTTTCCCTAAGTACTTCCCTTCTCTTTCATTATCGATTACGGTTTGATAGATTCTACCCGTTGTAACGTTATTCGCTTGAGAAGTTGGGATATTTAAGAATCGTTCGTAGTGACCTAAATCCAAATCGGTTTCAGCACCATCATTAGTCACATAACACTCACCATGTTCATACGGGTTCATCGTGCCCGGGTCAACATTGATGTACGGATCAAACTTTTGAATGGTGGTAGAATAACCACGTGCCTGAAGCAGTTTTGCTAAAGAAGCGGCAATAATTCCTTTACCTAAAGAAGATGTTACGCCTCCCGTAACAAAAACGTATTTTGCTTTTTTCATTTTAATAGCGTTAAAGGGTAAACCGGGAAAAGAGCTTACGCTTGTGTACGGTTAACAAAGATAGCCCGCAGCACCTCCCATTGGATGAGAATTGTTATTTGCTTTTCAAGATATTTTCAACAGTCTTAATATCTTCAGGTGTATCAACACCTATAGAGTCATTCTTGGTTTCAATTGCCGAAACAACATAATGGTTTTGCAGCCATCTCAGTTGTTCCAGTTTTTCAGCCTTTTCTAACGCAGATTCCTGCACCGTTGCTAAAGACAATAAAACTTCAACAGAGAACCCATAGGTGCCAACATGTTTGTAAAATGGTGTTTCAGTTAGATCAACATTACCTGTATCACGTACATATGGAATAGATGTACGACTGAAGTACAATGCGTCAGCAACACCTTCTTCGAATTCAGTCAAAACTGCTTTTACGACATTGGGATTAGTCAATGATTTAGGATCATCAATGCGTTTTACCAACGTGGCGATGTCGGTGTCGTCTTCCTCAAATACGGCAATTAAGCGATTGATATCCTTTGGATTAATCAAAGGCTCGTCTCCTTGAACATTAATGACGCATTCGTATTCTTCACCAGCATCCATTAATCTCTCTACCGCTTCGATGATTCTTTCCGTTCCATTTTGATGCGAGGTTGACGTCATGCACACATTGCCATCAAATCCTTGTACGTGATCAAAAATTCGCTGGTCATCCGTTGCAACGATTACATCTTCCGCATGCGTTTGCAAACACTTTTCATACACCCTTTCAATTAGTGAAACTCCATCAATCATTTCCAATGGTTTACCCGGAAATCTTTCTGAATCGTACCTAGCTGGTATTACAATAAGTGCATTCATGTTTATTAATTCTTAATGTTTAATTCTTAATGTTTAATTGACCTATCAACTGTCAAGTGTCCATTATCAACTGACGTCAGAAGAGGTGTCTTTAAATGCGATAGATAACAAAATACTTCCACCCAAAATTATGCCTATGATTAACAAAGACATCTTGTTGTCTATGCCTAAAATCTCAACGATATAATGATGAAACAGCATTTTGACGCCAATAAACGTCAACAATACCCCAAGCCCGTACTTTAGGAATCTAAATAAGTGTACCACATTGGCGAGTAAAAAGAACATCGACCTCAGTCCCATAATCGCAAAGATGTTTGAAAAGAAAACGACGTATGGATCTTTAGTTACTACAAAAATGGCTGGAACCGAGTCGACGGCAAAGATTAAGTCTGACGCTTCAATCACCATCAACACAATAAACAAAGGCGTAGCCCAAGTCCTTTTGTCTTTTCTGATAAAGAAATTATGCCCCACGTATCTCGGAAAAACTGGAAAAATCTTGCTTACCAGCTTGACAACCGGGTGGTTCTTCTCATCAATGGTTTCTTCCTTATCCCCTTGAATCAAAATTTTAACACCACTATAAATCAAGAATGCACCAAAGATGTAAAGCACCCAATGAAACTGTTGTATGATCGCTGCACCTAAGAAAATAAAGGTAAAACGCATAACGAGTGCACCCAAAATCCCCCAGAATAATACACGCTTGTAATACCGCTCTTTAACGCCAAAGGTTTGAAAGATTAACAGCATCACAAAAATATTATCGACGCTCAACGCATACTCTATAAAATATCCCGTAATAAACTCAAGGGATAGATTGTTACGGTACGCTTCAGTAAGTGTTTCGAATGTATGCCCTTCAATTTCAATCGGATGTTCGAATTTCTCAATGATATATTTCAGCTGCTGTAGGTCGGTAAACCCATGAATGAAGTGACCATAATTCTTAAGAAAAAAGAAGAACCCAAAGGCGCAGGCAACCCAAATAGCAGACCAGATTAGAGACTCTTTGAAGGTTACTACCTTATTCTCTTTTGAAAAAATACCCAGATCGAGCATTAAGACAAACAAGATGAAAACGATAAAGATCGAAAAGAAAATTAACTCGTTCGACTGTATCGCTAAAAAAGGTATTTGCATAGGGTTTTTTAAGACGCGCAAAAATACACGCATTTAAATTGAAAGAGAATTGATAGTTGATAATTGATAGCTGATAGTTGAGAGCTAATAGCTGATAATTGATAATTGAAAGTTGAAAGTTGAAAATGCATTGTACTCATTCACTCATTCCACCTTCACTCATTCAATCATTCAATCCTTCAGACATTCTAACAGCAGGAATTAGCCACTAGGCATCAGGAGTTGGTTTATTAGGAATATAGAAAAGAGACTCAAGACGGAAGACTCAAGACTAAGGACTGGATAACCTGACGTTGATTAATGACTCATTCAAACATTCCGACATTCAGACATTCTAATAGCAGGAATTAGCCACTAGGCCTCAGGAGTTGGTTTATTAGGAATATAGAAAATAGACTCAAGACGGAAGACTCAGGACTAAGGACTGGATAACCTGACGTTGATATTGACCCATTCAGACATTCAATCCTTCAGACATTCTATCCTTCAGACATTCTATCCTTCAATCCTCCTATCCCTCAATCCTTCACCCCTTCTACCTCGAATCATTCACAAAATAGGACAGTAACAATTGCGCACAGTTTTTGAAGTAATACAATAGTTTTAGTTTTGAACCCGTATTATATATACTTATGCGATTAAAGTCTTTTTGGATTTCTCTTTTGGTTTTTAGTTCTCTGGGTGGCACTCAAGTATTTGCACAGAGTAAGGTCTTTTTCGAAAAACTTGAAAAAAAGGGAGACATCTACCTGTATCAAGGCAAGCCATATACGGGTACGTCTGTTTTGCTATTCGATAACAAAAAGAATTGGCAACGTGTTGAATGGAAGGAAGGAAAAATACATGGCTGGTTCAAAAGCTGGTATATTAATGGCCGCACAGATCAAAAAGTGCAGTATCAAAATGGAATAAGACATGGGTCATATCATTCGTTTCACGACAACGGTAACGACAAAATCGTATGCAACTATGTTAATGGTAAACGTGATGGCGTGTTTACGGAATACTACAAGAGTGGCATTAACAAACGAAAAGTAAACTATGACGACGGTGTTAAGAACGGACCATTAACCATTTGGTTCCCAAACGGAAAAAAAGAACAAGAAGGAAATTTTAAAGATGGAAAGCCACACGGAACCGTAGTTAGTTACACACAAATAGAAACCAAACGGAAAGAAGTAAACTATGTAAATGGTCTTCGTCACGGTTTTTCGTATATCTATCATTCAAGCGGCGTTATTGGTGAGGAGACCGAATACAACATGGGCTTCATCCACGGAAAAAAAATCGTTTACGATCCGAAGCACAACAAATTGTCTGAGCAAACTTATGTAATGGGTAAACTTGATGGTGTTTCAATCAAGTATAGACCACCCGTCAATGCATCGCCTGTCGGTTACAAAATTGAACAAGCGCACTATAAAGCGGGCAAACTAGACGGTGAATACATCAAATGGGTAGATCAAAAAATCGATATGCGCGGAAACTATTCGAATGGGCTAAAAACGGGTGAGTGGATTGAGCATGCGAGTAACGATGGATCTAAGTCTTCAGGATCTTACAAAGCGGGTAAAAAGCATGGCCCTTGGATTATTGGACACTCTCGTCTTTTTGGTAAAAGTGAAGGCAGTTTTCACAATGGTTTAAAAGACGGTAAATGGACCGTTTACAACCACAAGAACAAAAAGACAAGGGTAGAAAATTGGGATAAGGGACAACTTTTGAGTGTTGTGGATTAACAGTTCAAAAACGGTTGGAAATCACCCTAGCATGGGCTAATTTTGGCTCAGTAAAAATTTATAAAAATGAAGAAAGTAACTTTATATCTAAGTCTGTTGTTCGGCGTATGTTTTATTGGGGCTTGTGGCGGTGATGAAACACCTTCAACCTCGGGTGGTACCACTGGTAAACTAAGTAACTCGGAAAAAGCCTTGTTATACGACAAAGTTTGGTTTTCAACTTCGTCGGCTGGAGGCATCGAGCATGAATTCTTAAACGATGGAACATTGCGCCTATCTCGTGGTTTAGATGGCCGTTGGACATGGCAAAACAATGGAGACACTATGAGTTGCTCATCACATAATGGACAGCGATTCAAATATGTTTTCCAAACCATAGGTGCGAGCACAATGTCTTTTAAAGCAAGTACTGACGGCTACCAGGCTATTTTCACGTACAAAGACACAGAATAACTTAACACATCAACAAATCATGCCATTATTGCCATATTGGGCTTTGGCATGATTTTATACATACACCAACTATATCTTAGACCATCTGGGATTATAACGCGGATAATATATTTATATGCTAGGCAACATTGTAAAGGGCTTTTCAGGCATTTTCGGGAGTAAAGCAGGGCGAGACTTTAAAGAATTACAACCATTTGTAGATCAAGTAAATGGTTATTATACACAATATACCGGCTTAAGCCATGATGCGCTAAGAGCCAAAACGACAGAGTTTCGAGCACGAATTGCTGACCATCTGTCGGATATCGATTCAGAAATCAAAGTGCTTCGCGATCAGATTGACGCGGCTTCATTCGATATGGTTAATGAAAAAGAAGCTTGGTATAACGAAATCGACAAACTAGAAGACAAAAGAAATGAGTCTTTAGAAGTTGTTCTAGAAGAAATTCTACCTGAGGCCTTTGCCTTAGTTAAAGAGACAGCTCGACGATTCACTGAAGAAGATACGGTATTTGCAACGGCAACGGATTATGATCGTGATTTAGCGGCGTCTAGACCGCATATTGAAATCAAGGGTTCAGATGTCGTTTACCACACCAAATGGCTTGCAGCAGGTGCTGAAGTCAACTGGAACATGGTTCACTACGATGTTCAGTTAATTGGTGGAGTTGTATTACATAAAGGTAAAATTGCCGAGATGGCTACGGGGGAAGGTAAAACGTTAGTGTCTACCTTGCCAGCCTACTTAAACGCTCTATCTGGTAGAGGTGTACACATCGTAACGGTGAATGATTATTTATCACGACGTGACTGTGAATGGAATGCGCCAATATTTCAGTTTCATGGCATCACAGTGGACTGTTTAGATTACTACAGACCAAATTCAGAAGAACGAAAACAAGCGTATTTAGCGGATATTACCTACGGTACCAATAACGAATTTGGCTTCGATTACTTGCGTGATAACATGGCACACGACACTTCGGATCTTGTGCAACGAAAACATCATTACGCCATGATTGATGAAGTGGATTCTGTACTTGTAGATGACGCACGTACGCCATTAATCATATCTGGAGCAATTCCAAAAGGTGATCAGCACGAGTTTGCTGAACTTAAACCACGTATTCAACGATTGGTAGAGGCACAAAAAAAGTACTTAAGTGGTGCTTTGCTTGAAGCAAAAAGACTAATTGGTGAAGGCAACGATAAAGAAGGTGGATTTAAACTTTTTCAAGCACAACGCGGACTTCCTAAAAGTAAACCTTTAATTAAGTTTTTAGGCGAAACAGGCACAAAGGCCCTCATGCTTAAAACGGAAAATTTCTACCTGCAAGACAATCAAAAGGAAATGCCTAAGGTGGACGAACACCTGTTTTTCACGATTGATGAAAAAAACAATCAAGTAGAACTTACCGATAAAGGTATTGACTTAATAACATCAGCGGGTGAAGATTCAAGTTTCTTCATTATACCTGATGTTGGTGGTGAAGTTGCTGAACTAGAAAAGTCAAGTTTATCGAATGATGAGAAAGTACGTCGCAAAGACGAACTGATGCGCGATTTCTCTGTAAAATCAGAAAGAATCCACTCGGTAAACCAACTGCTTAAAGCATACACTTTATTTGAAAAAGACATTGAATATATTGTTCAAGAAAACAAGGTAAAAATTGTTGACGAACAAACAGGTCGTGTAATGGAAGGACGTCGATATAGCGATGGGTTACACCAAGCTATTGAGGCTAAGGAGAACGTGAAAGTAGAAGATGCTACACAAACCTTTGCCACCATTACGTTACAAAACTATTTCAGAATGTATCACAAGCTCAGTGGTATGACGGGTACGGCTGAAACGGAAGCGGGTGAATTATGGGAAATCTACAAACTGGATGTCACTGTAGTTCCAACAAACAAGCCAATCATTCGTGACGATAGAGAAGATTTAATATACAAAACCAAGCGTGAGAAGTATAACGCGGTAATTGATGAAATCCTGAAATTGCAGCAGGAAGGTCGACCGGTTCTTGTAGGTACAACATCTGTAGAAGTATCTGAAATCCTTGGGAAGATGTTGAATATGCGTAAAATCAAACACAATGTGTTAAACGCAAAACAGCATCAACGAGAAGCAGAAATCGTTGCTGAAGCCGGTTATGTTGGTGGTGTAACCATTGCAACAAACATGGCAGGTCGTGGTACCGACATTAAGCTTAGTCAAGAAGTACTCGATTCTGGTGGTTTGGCTATTATTGGTACAGAACGACATGAGTCTAGACGGGTTGACCGTCAGCTACGTGGTCGTGCTGGTCGTCAAGGAGATCCGGGTTCATCTCAATTCTTTGTTTCGCTTGAAGACGATTTGATGCGTCTATTCAATTCGGACAAGGTGGTCAAAATGATGGACCGTTTTGGTTATGAAGAAGGTGAGGTAATTCAACATTCGATGCTCACCAAGTCTATTGAACGAAACCAGAAAAAAGTGGAGCAAAACCACTTTGGTATGCGTAAGCGATTGCTTGAATACGATGACGTGATGAACAAACAGCGTGAAGCTGTGTATGCGAAAAGACGTCACGCACTATACGGAGAACGGTTATCGGTTGATATAAACAATGCCCTGTACGACTGGTGTGATGAGGCAGTTGCTGTATATCAAGACAGTCAGGACTATGAAGGTTTTAAACTAGAATGTTTACGCGTATTGGCTAACGAACCTAGCGTTTCAGAAGAAGCCTTTATTAGCGGCAAGTCGGATATCGTACAAGAAGTTTTTGATGGTATGTTAAATCACTACCAAAAGAAAAACACCTATATCAAAGAACAAGCCCTTCCGGTATTAACAGGAATAAAAAACAACAAAGGAGACACGGTTAAAAACGTATATGTACCCTTTACGGATGGTACTAAAGGTTTACGTGTTATTGTTGATTTGGATAAAACCATTGCAAGTACGGGTGATCATTTAATCGACTCATTTGAGCGAATGACGGTTTTGTCAAGTATTGACGAACACTGGAAAGAGCATTTACGTGAACTGGATGATTTGAAACAAGCGGCTAATAATGCCTCTTTAGAACAAAAAGATCCATTATTGATATACAAACTAGAGTCTTTCAACCTCTTCAAACAAATGGTTAGCACACTGAATTCAGAAATGCTTTCCTTGTTGTTCAGAGGATTTATAGAAAACCAAGACCCTGGTCAAGTTAATGAAGCACAACGCCAAAGACGTCCAGCAGACGACGGTTTACAAACAAGTAGACCACAAGAAGTTGGGCCGACAGCCTCTGCTCCACAACAAGTAACTAAGGAAAATACGCAACCTGTTCGTGTAGAAAAGAAGGTTGGGAGAAATGAACCATGTCCTTGTGGAAGTGGAAAAAAATATAAGAAATGTCACGGTATCAATGCTTAAATTCGGATAAATGAAAGGGATTTACGCATTACTCATATTACTTACCTCAAGTTTTGTTGCTTTCAGCCAAGACGGGAATGTAGAAGTAATAGGTGATGCGGAAGTTGAATTGTTACTCGATAAAAAGATTGCCAGCGTAGATACAACTGACCTTTGGGGGTATCGTATTCAGGTCTATTTTGGCAACGATCGAAAGGAAGCTAAAAAGACAGAACAACTGTTAAAATCCAGATATCCAGAGTTATCGACCGAAATCTATACAGATTATTATCAGCCAAATTGGAAAGTTCGCGTAGGGAACTTCTATCGTAAGATTGATGCCCAGAAACTCATGATGAAACTCGAAAATGAATTCGGAGATGTTTTCTTAGTCCGGGATATTATTGACTTACCCACCATCTTCTGACCCATCTACAAAGCAGACTTTTTTTGGCTTAAACGTTTAAAGCCTTTAAGTCGTTAACCAACGGCATTAATTTTTCAATTGTGACGTGTTCCATGATAACAATTTTGAACCAGGAAGGGTCGTTGTGATTGTCTGGAACCAAACCATGCTTTTCTGCAATGCTATGTGCAATAGATTCTGCCCGAATGGTGATGATGTTGGAACGCGGATGTCGGTAATATGCAACCTTTAATGCATCGACCTGTTTACACATCCATTCTGTTCTTTTTTGAAGAATGAAAACTTTCTCTTACCAACCGAAAGGCCCATTTTTCGTTAAAATCATCCATATGGCCACTGCGTTAGCTCCTGACCTACTGCCAATCAAGGTACAGTCCTCCCCTTCCACATAACTCGCTTCTTGGGTATTGGCATATTGAATAAATCCCTTTCGAATCAAGAATATACCCGTTCCGTAAGGCGCTTGAGCCATTTTATGGGCGTCCAAGGTTACTGAGGTAATGTGCTCATTTCTAAAGTTTAATGACGTATCGCCTTCGGTAAAAGGATAATAAAATCCGCCATAGGCACCATCAATATGAAGCTTATACTCGACTTCCTCTTTTGCTAAGGCATTGGTATATGACTGAACTGAATCGACTGACCCAAACATGGTCGTCATCATGTTACTAATAACGATGAAGTATTTTTTGCCTTGCTGTTTAGCTGTTTTAATCGTTTCCAGTACATCAACTTCTGCTACCTCGCGTGTATCAAGATCAACTGGAACCTTGTGCACGTCAAGAACCAATAAGTTACCTGCTTTGTCCATAGAATAATGGCTGTCAGCACTACACAAAATGGTTATCTCATTGAGTTGGGCATTGTGCTCTCTAACAAAGTAGTTTCGATATATCCATATAGCTTGGATATTGGCTTCAGTTCCGCCTGAAGCTACGTAACCATCAAACTCCATGGGTTTACCTTTCAATATATCAACGGCACACATTTCGATTAAGTCGCGCTCAATTTGTTGTGTGCCCGAGAAAAATGACTCCGAACTTCCTCTGGTATGGCAACCAATGTGATTTGGGTTTTTGATTAAAGACGATATATAGGGCGCATTGTCCAAAAATGCATCGTCTTGATTAAAGACCTTGTCGTCGAGGTAAGAAGCAGGTATACCCAATACGCCTTTGGTACTGTAATTAACATTCTTATCTAATGCCGAAAAAACGATTTCTTTTATCTCTTGATGAGACTTTTTGGTCCAGGTCATAGCTACATTGGAAATTAGGTGCAAAGGTGCCCTTATTCAAATCAAGGTACACCGTGCTGACATTGATATTCGTCATAAGGCGCATGACATTCCTCAATTCTCAAAATACAAAAAGGGTGACCGTAGCCACCCCCTTTTATTTGTACTATTTACTATGGTTATGCTATTGTTTTACAAACTTCTGGACAAAGGTTTTGCCTGAAGAAAGTTCAGTAACCTTGACGAAGTACACGCCCTGGCCTAAGTCATCAATTTTAAAAGATTTGACCTCAGCCCCATCCAATTTATCTGAACGGACAACCTTCCCTTGATTATCGAGTATGTCAACGTTAGACCGTCCAATTAATCTCAGATCTACATTAATGTATTCTTTTGTTGGACTCGGATAAACACCTAAAGACGCGCTGTTAAGCATATTGTCATCACCCAGATGTGCTTCTGACCGCTTAGACGTTGTATTCTTTTCTTCAACGAGTTTTAAGGTAGGCACACGTGCCGAAGACTTGCCCGGAAACGAATGATATGTTCTCGAACTTGGTAACAAGCATTCACACCACTTAGTAAAGGTGATTCTATAGGTCTCCGACAGTTGAAATACACCTGGGTTAGTTCCGCTGAGGGTATTTGTTCCGTTGTAACCGATAAATTCATTTACGTCTGGGTACGTTTGCCATTCAATGGGGTTTTCAACTACCGTTCCAGGAATATCATCAAAAGCACCGTCTATTTCTGCCACAGTCCAAGAGTAGCTGCAGCTATTGGGAATCGTAGATATCGGTTCTGCTTCAAACGTATAGGTAGTAGTGGTGAGTGGAATTGGCGTAATGTCAAATAACATTTGATTGGCAGGAACAGCATCAATCTCAGCAAACACAAGGTTGTCGATGGCTAAGTCATTGCCGTCACCCAAAGGCGTTTCATCCAAAATGATCTCAATATCTATATAAGATAACCCACCAGGCACGTCAATTATTTGATTAAGTAACTGCCAATCACAACCCGCATCGGCTACATCAATTACCACGTCTTCGAGGTCATATCCCGTAACACCATCAAAACGGATGGTTATTGTAGGCAGTACGTCGAATCCACATTGTGCCAAGTTCTTAAAATTACCACAGAAGGTGTATCGACCTTCACTAACTTGAACCGTGTTGCTATAGATTACCGACGACCCTGTTTGGCCAGTTAAACCATTTACGAATAAGTGATTATTACCGTCGTTGCATCCAACATCCCATGTTGATGAGATTACCAAACCGTCAGAAGAGTCTCCAACAGTTACTGCTCCAGGATAAATTGATGCATAGTCGATGGTAGAAACCATGTCGTATTCAGAGCCAAATCCACCTAAACCACCACTAAACTGAGGGTTTTGGATTGAGTTTTCATTAGGCCTAACACGGCAACACACCGGTGTACAATCAAATTCCACATCATTGGTTTCACCCGGATTTGTGTTGTAGTCATTTTGAGTGAAAGTCTCGTTGTCAATTTCAAAGGTTGCTACAACTAAGAAGTCATAGTTATCATCAGTTACACTAGGAAAATCATCCGCAGCCAGGGTAAAGCAAAAAATTTGGTCGTCTTCATTAATATTAATTTGACTCGCATCTAGGGTTAACAAGGTTTCGTCCGTGCCTTGAACAACGTATAATTGAATGTTTTCCAAAGTACCGTCTTCACAATTTAAAGCGGGAAGAGTGTATGTTCCGCATACTTGAAAAAAACCTTCCGTATCGAAACAGGGATCGCTTGGGTTTAAATCGATACCACCAGTGTTGTTACACGAATCTTTGATACAGGGCTCACAGATGTCATCCACATAGGCATAGCCAAAATGACCGCCAGCACCACAGTCTGTTACGTAAATTTCAAGGGTGATCGTATCACCAATATCTCCTGAGACCTCTAAACTTTCACAATCCCAATCTTTGCCCAATACGGTGTTATGAGGGCAGTCGGCATCATTTTCAGTTTCATATTCATCAAAGAATGGGCCTGGGATAGCGACATTACATATTTTGTCCAATACAGTCCCATTTTCAGCACGTGCGAGAGCGATGAACATGGGCTGATCTTCAACCGCAATGTGACCCGCCTCTTCCAAAACTAGTGCAAAATATAACGATAGCTCCTCACCAGTCGACTCAAGAACTATTTTCTTGCTAAGCTTCTGAACGCCTTTGTAAGGATAGCATAGATTATTCCCCAGAAGTGCCGTTTCTAGTGGCTTAGAACTGTTCAACTTTACAGCAAAGTTACCCCCATGAACCATATCAAACCCTGTTATTGAGTCTTGCTCAGTATCATCTACGATTAAAAAATTATCTTCATTAAAACCTTCAAATTCGGGTGTATACATAATTGATGTTGGATCCCAGTCACAATGCCCCCCATTATAACCGTCTCCTGTTGAGGCATCGCTAGACTCTAAGATAAATCCATTTAAATTTCCGTCTTCAAAGTCACCATTCTCACAATTTAAAACGGGTTGATCCGTAAAAAGTGAATAAACAGCAGGGTACTTTGAAAAATAATGAATCCTCCAATAGCGTTTTTTAAAGGTTTTGACACTAGCATCTATTTCACTCTGTGTGAATTTTTTTGGATGGTCGGCAGTCGGTATAAGCGTTTTGATAAAAGCATTGATATCGGCTCTTGGTGTATTAGCCACATTAGCCCGAATGTATTTTTCTATTTTGGCGTTTTCAGCCTGCATTTTTTTGAGTCGGTATTTGTAATTGCTTTGAGCTGATGCGTCAGAAAACGTTACGACAAGGCACACCGCTATTAGGGTTTTGAATAGTTTTAGCATTTTATTAAATATTAGTAGTTCTGCTTACTCTGTACTGAACCAACAGCGAGTTTTCAGCATTCCTCGAAACGTTTCATTAATTTGTCTGACAGATGTCAAAATGGTTGCATGTGTTTATACAATGCAGCAATGCTAAAATGTCGAAATGGCGCGTTATGCCTAGGACTTTCGACATGAAAAAAAATTTAAATTTGAATAATTTATCTTCCCAAATACGACAACGTCAATGGAATATTGTCGGTCTGAATGTAGTCTGGTTCGAATTTAATTGCAGGTGAAATATCCTGACGGATTTTAACTCCATACAAAGCAATCTCGAAGCCTGCGTCTTTTGCTTTTTGAATAGTTGCACTGGTTTCGTCCAAATAATTCACAACAAAACCCGAAACATATAGACCCGTTTTATCGATATTTTCATCTGTGATTGGCGCAGTAAAAAAAAGTTTGAACCCCATTACTTTCTCTAGAAATTTTAGCTTTACAATGCAATCGTGATCTCTAGTTTCTACAATGGTTTTAGATAAATTGGAGTATTTACCTAGAGCTTTGCTTAAGGCATTTTCAAGTAGCCTATTGTATGACTTTTGATCACTAACCTCATATTGATTTTGGATGTTTAAAAATAGAAAGACATCCAACTGGAGGCTATCAATGTATTTGAATAAATCACATAATCGCCAAAGCCCAACATCATTATAGATAGTCGTTTGGCCATCTCGCCTGCTTACGGTTTGAAGTTCGGCCCAAGTTTTTTGAGAGATATAACCTGTATCGTTTGTTCCAGACTCCAGCTTTCGATCATGATACAATACGATTTGCGAGTCTGCAGTAATTTGAATATCGACTTCTACCCCATCAGCACCTTGAGACAACAAGGCTTGCGTAATACTTAGTTTAGAGTTGGTTGGATAGTGATTATTGACACTTGGAAAGCCAGACCCGGCATGACCTAATACGACAATACCGTCTTTTGATATTGTTGCGTCATTGCATCCAGTTAAGGCAACTACAATCGATATGAAAGTCCAAAATTTATGCAATACGAAAATCCATTAATTGAGTAGTGTTCTGCGGTCTCTCCATAGCCACCAAAACCAACACTATTGGTAGCTTGTAATTTTGGTGTGAGCCTAAACATCATGGTGTATCCAAGATTCACTTCCTGAATTGTAGCTTCCTGAATTGGTAGTAAAAGATAGCTTACAAATGCCTTTGTTTGAATAGCGCCAGAATCGATAAGGTTATATCCCGTTTGAACGTTTATTCCTGGTGTTGCCGACCACGGTAGTTTGTTCTTGCCATAATTAAAACTTGGGCCAACACTAACATGCCAATGATTAAAATTTCGCTGAGCGGTTATGTTGTGATTGATTCCAGAATAAGACGTTCCTATAGCGCTATTTAATGTCCAGTCCTGTGCGTTCACTTTAACCGTGCACATAACAAGAACAATGAAAAATAGGCTTATCCGCATGAAACAAAAATAGGGCGAATAGAATTAGAATTTATAGCTAACAGATAAACTCGGAAGAATCGGCAGCTGATTTATTCGTTTGTAGCTAACACGATCAAAATAGAAGATATTATCGCGATTGTACATGTTGGTACAACTCAAAATCACTTCCATCAGTTTGTCAGTTAGTTTGCCGTCTTTGCGGAATTCAATTGTTCTTTTCACACTTGCGTCAAGACGGTGATAGTAAGGCAATCTGCCACGATTGATTTCGTCATACACCACCGTAAAATCACCATTCGCTGTTCTGTAATCATCAGAGGTCCCATCATTAAACGTTAAGTTCTCGTAAAAGCCCTGCGTCAGGGTAAATGGGAATCCACTTCCAAAGTTCAACCTAACATTCGCTTCCCAAAGTTTATCTTCACCAAACGCATACGAAGTTACTACGTTGATGTTATGTCGTCTATCAAAATGAGGTTGATATTTTCTTCTTCCATCGTTACGAGAAACGTTGTTATACGAATACACCAGCCATAAATACCAACGATCCGTTTGGCGTTTGTAGGTTATATCAAAACCATAAGCCAGTCCGGTTTCAACAACGTAATCCTTGCGCTGGTACTCTGGTTTATCGGCATATTCAAGGTTATCGTCGTAAATTTTGTCTCTATTGATATTGGTGATCTGCGTAAAGTCTTTAGCATACCCTTCAATATTAAACGACGACAAACTATCTGCGTCAATTTCAAAGCCGCCAACCAAATGACGTGCCGTTTGCATTCTGTGTGTTACTGGTTTTGTGCCAACCATATCAGGTAACTCATCTGGACCGCTTAAAAATCCATAAAACAAATTCACCACGTCTCGATCACTCGATGCACTCATTAGGTTCTGAGAATATAAACCGGTGGCCATTTTAAACCGTAATCTTTTTCCAATCAGGTATTTAAACCTGAACCTTGGTTCCCAGCTCGAATTACCTAAAGAAGCATATAACTGAACCCGAAGTCCTGGTTCAAATATGAATCTGTTTTGGACCTTTGCATTATAATTTACAAAAGCTGCAAGTTCAGTGGTATTATTCTCTTGGGTAATCCTTCTGTTGACTGCGTTATAAATTTGAAATGCGGTCTTGAAACCATTCAGTTCCATACCATACTTCAATTTGGCGTCTTTCATGAAATACGAAAAGTTCAATCCTAAATTAAACCCATCTATACCCGAACTTCTTGGCTGAGCATCTTGCTCAATTTGATCTATATTGTACTTAGAGTAGGCAAATGATCCGTCAATGATGTTTTTTGAAGCTTGAGGAACCATCAAAAACTTCCCGCCAAATCCAGATGATTTCCAATCGTATGTGGTTGTGTTCGGGAAATCCACCAAGTCATTGTAATCGAAATAAAACAGTTTCAGAAAACTACCACTCTGGCTGTTCAACGATAACTTGGTATACAGATCGCTGAAACTATATGGTAATTGGTCTTCTCCTACGTAGTTGTAAAACAGGTTAGACGTATTGTCTAAATAACTATTCTTATAACTAACAATGTACGAAGCATTCGCCTTTCCCTCTTTATTCTTACTCTTTAAAGGTCCTTCAATTAAAGCTTTCGCTGTAAATGGGTTGACATTGAGCTTACCCGACATTTCGTTTCTATTTCCATCACGGGTTTGCACATCAACAATTGCAGAGATTCTTCCTCCATATTCGGCAGAAAAGCCGGCGGAATACACATCGGTTGTTTTAAGAATATCTGTATCGAAAACAGAAAATAACCCAATGGAGTGAAACGGGTTGTAGATGGTCATTCCATCCAACAACACCTTGTTCATGATTGGTGATCCTCCACGAATATAAAGTTGGCCACCTTGATCTCCACTGAACACCACACCAGGCAATACTTGCAAGTACTGAACCAAATCTGGTTCGCCACCAACCGTAGGAATTTGGGTAAGTTGCTTCGGTGAAATGCTGACCTCACTTATACGCACCGTAGCTTCGTTCTTCTTGCGCTCCAGATCAATATCCACACGCCCAAGGGTATTTTTATTAGGAGCGAGGAACAGATTAATTAAATCTCTCTGGCCTGGTCTGATGGTGATATCCTTTACAACGCTGTCGTAGCCCACGGATATGGCAACGATTCTGTATTTACCTGGATCTACATCGCCAACGGTAAAATATCCATATTCATCTGTTAATGCGCCTAAGGGTTGGTTTTCGACAACGATGGTGCTATACGGTATAGCCTCTCCCGTTTTCTGATTGTATACAAATCCTTTGATTTCACCTTTCTGACCCATTGCCGAAAAAGCAAAGATGATTAGTGAACAAAACGTTAGAATATATTTCAAATACAATCCCTTTTGAGAGGCGCAATGTTAAGTAATTATTGCAAAGTAGCTGCAACGAATCAGGGTCAATATTGTATCTTTACCGTAATTAAATTGAACTCATTTTACAACTGCATGAAGATGCTTGACAAACGGCAAAAATTATTCGGATTTCTATTCATTTCAACGTTATTCCTAGTAACATCATGTGTTAAAGATCCAGCCGTAAACAGCCCATTCATATCATGTGGAACGCCATTTGAAGTTGTTCTTCCTGCTCAAACCCCACCAATGCCAATTCCAGAAGACAACCCAATGACGGTTGAAGGGATAGAACTTGGCAAGCATCTTTTCTACGAAAAAATGTTGTCGGGTGACAATACATTGGCTTGTGCTGGGTGCCATTTACAATCAGAAGCTTTTGCCGATGTAAACAAGTTTAGTATTGGAATTGATGGATTTGCGGGTTCTCGTGGAGCCATGCCCATTGCTAATGCTGCATGGGCAGACAAATACTTTTGGGACGGCAAAGCCAATTCTTTGGAAGAAGTTGTTTTGTTTCCGATTCAATCCGAAGTAGAAATGCACGAAAGTGTGTTCAGAGCAGTTAAGAAACTGCAAGATTCGGATCAATATCCAAGTATGTTCTATCAAGCGTTTTGTGATTCGGCGATAACGGTTGAGAATATGGCTAAGGCCATGGCGCAGTTTATGCGCAGCATCGTTTCTTATAATTATAGGTCATTGCCAAACTTAGGTAAGGACTTAAGAAACCCTGTCCAACAGCGTGGCTTACAGGTTTTTCAAGACGAAACCAAAGGTGATTGTTTTCACTGCCACACATTAACCACTTTTACGACCAACTTTGATTTCTTTAACAATGGTCTCATTGAAAACCCAAGCCAAAACACTGGTTTAGGAGGTCAAACTGGTGACCCTAATGACGCGGGCAAGTTCAAAACGCCGTCATTACTTAATTTACGACATACGGCTCCATATATGCATGATGGTCGGTTTCAAACGCTTCGTGAAGTTGTCGACTTCTATGATACGGGATTTCATGTTTCTCCAACATTGAGTTTAGACTTGTTAAAACACACAAAGGATAGGAAACCCGTTGCGCGAGCATGGACTGAACAAGATAAACGAGACTTGATTGCTTTTCTAATAACCTTAAACGACGACTCGTTACTCAATAATCCGAAATGGTCGGACCCGAATAAGTAAAGCACGTATTTTCAGTAAATGAAACAAGGTTAATGCACAATACCATATCCATTACCGTGCTAGAAGTAATCCATTTACCGTATGGTATCACTTTCAACATTGGACGCGATAAAGGCTCCTAATCCGTTGATGATATTGCTATGCACAATAACCGCACTACCAAACGGGCCAGCTTGTTGCAAATCATCCCTATCGCGGTATTGCTGTAACGTCTTGTAATAATTGTAGAAGTCTCGCGTCACTGAACGCAATTCGATCAAGTACAGCACATCGGAGTTTGCAGCTACCAATCCTCCTGGTGGCACAGCCTCGATCTTCTTGGTTTGTCCGTTAAATAAAACATCATTAAACAGGAATCCTCCATCATTTAACTTCATCGTTTCTGGTGCTTTTAGAGAGGCATCATTGATCTGAAATTCAAAAGGAATAAACAGGTCTGCTGTTTCGCTATAGTAATAAAAATGAAGCATGTAATAGTTACTTCCTGCTTGGTCCGTCCACTCAATAGAAATTAGATCGGAAGGTCGCCCATCCATGTCAGTACCGCCATTCTCGATATAACCAATTGATTTATTTCCTACTTCAAGTGGAATAAAGCTCCGAGCGAAAACCGTTGGCCTTTCTCCTGCATTATCCTGAACCTCAATAGTATAGGATTTTCCAGAAATCGCTGATTGGTTTGACAAGAAACTTTTGCTAGCCGCATCATATGTGGTAGAAACAGTGCTTCCGTCGGCTTTGAGTAATATGGTCACGTCGCTATAGTCTAAAGGCAAATCGTTGGTGTAAGCACCGGCATTGTCGCTTATTTTAATATGAATGGGTTCCAGGTTATTCAACGAACTGTTTACAACCAGTTTAGGTTGGAAACTTGGTAATTGACCTTGTGGTATGGGTTGATCGTTGCTACATGATTGCAATATGCCAATCAGAACGATAAACGTAAGTATTTTGATTGTTTGTTTCATGATTAGATATTGACACGGTAGGTTAGAAATGGAAGAAAAGAATAACTCGACCTTGTATATGCGGTGTACTTATAATTGGTTGTGGTGTCGTCTCGCTCACTAAAGATGGATTGCACATTACGGGTACCCAACAAGTTATATACGCTTAATTCTAAGCTTTGGACTTCGTCGGAAAAGTGCCATTCAAACTTCGCATCGAGTCGGGCATGATACGTAGACCTATAATTGTTAATCTCGTCGTAGGCCAATACCACATCACCGTCTAAATCACGATACTTTGACGTTGGCAGCGTAAATGGATTTCCAGTCGCTCCGACGCCTATTACTGAGAATACAAAATTTTCAAGGTTAACGATGTACCCGATTTTACCTATAACACGTCTGTCGTAGTCAAAAGAAAATGACTCTCCCCTATTGAGCTCAGCGTATTTTCTGGTGGCATTTGAGAATGTCGCACTTGCCCAAAAAATTGTATTGTCTCCAACATACTTGAAGCTATTTTCAATTCCAATAACTGCTCCATCACCAACAAGTGAATTGGCTTCCATATCGTCTCTATCAAATAGGTCTGCCGCATAAAAAATGGGTTGATTAGACAAAATTTTATAATAGGCTTCACTCGAGAATCTGGTTCGTTTACCGGGTTTTGTATGGTAGCCCAATGATATAATGTCACTGGTTTGCGGCTTCAATTTCTCACTAGCAGGAAGGTAGACGACAAAATTATCGGTAGCAGTTCCGTCGGTATTGTACAAATGCATAAACTGATGCATTCTTGAGTAAGAGAATTTTACTGACGATGTTGGTGAAACCAAGTATCGACCTGAGAACCTCGGTTCTGGATAAACCCGTGTAAAATTATGGTATGAATACACCGTGGCGCGCATTCCTGCGTTAAAAGCCAGTTTGTCGTTATACGTGTACTCGTCTTCTATGTATAATGATGTTTCTATACCTGTTTGGATAACCGTATCTCCATATTGATCGTCTGTGATTAAATCTCCGTCAATGGTATACCGTTTGTCTACAAGCGAACCCGAGTTGTTTAAATGAAGTCTATTTTGAAGCCCGTAACGAAGCACCACTTTTTTGTTCTTTCTATGCTCAAAATCTGCTTGAGCGCCAACTTCTCCAGCGGAAAAACGCACGGTATAATCACTAATTGCGTTTGAGCCAATTGGTGCGGTATAGTCCGTTTCGCTTAAGGTTATGCCGTTAGAATAGTTGGTATAATAGGCCGTGAAAGTAGCCGTTGTTTTTTTATCAAATATATGCAGCCAATCAGCCGATGTTGTTTGATTTTTCACCGTTATATCAAACGTAAAATCCAGCTCTTTAACACTTGTGTTGGTGTCGTTAAATTCTGACCCAGAAACCTTAATTTTATCTTTTAAGCTGTAATAACTAAGGGTTAATTTATTCTTAGGATTTAAGTTAAGATCTAGCTTTCCGCTAAAATCTCTATAAAACAATTCTTGATCAGCCACATCTAATAAAAGATCGATGTACGACCGTCTGAACGTAATACCCAAAGAATTGCCATTACCCAGCGGTAACCCCACTTTAAAATTACCCAAAACAGGACTTATGGCAATATCCGCTTCAGCCTCTTGTGCATTGCCGGCTGTTGATTTAACGTCCATCACACTGGATAAACGTCCACCAAAACGCGCTGGGAAAGCCGCTTTGTACAACACAACCTCTTCGGCAGTTGCGCTGCTAAAATTCGATATATATCCTTCGAAGTGACCGAGGCTATATACTGGTGCTCCATTTAAAAGAATCTGATTTTGTCCAAGTCCACCGCCACGAACGGTCATATCACTATAGCCATCAGAAGCAAACTCTACACCTGCGTTAACCTGTAAGGCTTTAGAAACATCTGGTTCAGAAAATATGAATGGAAGAGCATCTAACTCTGCTTTTGTCATTACAATCTTGTCTGACTCTACATCTGTTATTTCATGATTTGTGGAAGAACTCGGTGTATAATGTGTGAATTCGGTATTAAAAATTGGGACTAGGTTTAGATTAAAATTCCCATTTTCATCTGCATCAAAACGGAGTAGTTTGGTTGACAAACCAGGGTTTCTAAAGATCGGCACAACCAATGTTGCACCATTTTCTTGAAACACGACCTGCATTTCTCTTCTTTCGTAGCCCGGTTTTTCCATATACGCCGTAAACGAATCTTTGGATGTTATCAGATTAAAAAAGCCAAAAGCATTTGTTGCCGACTCGATGGAATCTGCAGGGATCCAAACGCGTAAATTGGACAAGGAATTATCTGTTGTTTCGGAAGTCACAAACCCTGAAAAGTGATGTTCCGTTTGTGCCTGAATTATGTTATAGCTGGTTATTAATAACCAAAACAAAATGTGTTTTCTCATTTTTTCGGATTGCTAACAAAGATATAGAAGGCATCACATTATAATCAATCTAAATCGAATTGTTATATGAATTTTACGATAAGGCATAAAATTAAATCAAATGGACAAAAACGTTAGATAATTATATAAACCGTTTTATCTTTGCACCCCTTAATCGGCCCTGTAGCTCAACTGAATAGAGTATCTGACTACGGATCAGAAGGTTCCAGGTTTGAATCCTGGCAGGGTCACT
>CAJQIC010000026.1 GCA_905478335.1 uncultured Bacteroidia bacterium
CGATGTCGGCTCGTCACATCCTGGGGCTGGAGAAGGTCCCAAGGGTTGGGCTGTTCGCCCATTAAAGTGGCACGCGAGCTGGGTTCAGAACGTCGTGAGACAGTTCGGTCCCTATCTGTTGTGGGCGCTAGAAAATTGAGAGGATCTGACTTTAGTACGAGAGGACCGGGTTGGACATACCTCTGGTGTATCTGTTGTTCCGCCAGGAGCACCGCAGAGTAGCTATGTATGGAGCAGATAAGTGCTGAAAGCATCTAAGCACGAAACTGACCTCAAGATGAATTTTCTTTTAAGGGTCGTTAAAGACGATGACGTTGATAGGTTGTAGGTGTAAAGGCAGTAATGTCAAAGCCGAGCAATACTAATTACCCGTAGACTTATATTTTTTTATAATTTATTTACTTTCAATTCTTGTCATTGTTTTCAATTGCGAAAACAAAGAACTTAATGATATTAACCGCATAAGCGGAAAGACTTTTAGGTGATTATATCGAGGGTGTACACCTCTTCCCTTTTCGAACAGAGAAGTTAAGCCCCTCAGAGCCGATGATACTTGGGTAAAACCTGGGAAAGTAGGACATTGCCGCTATATTTAAGAACCCATTTTGCATTTGCAGAATGGGTTTCTTTTTTTATACGAATATTTGTCACGAAATTTATCTTTGTCCAAATTCTAAAAGTGGACATCAAAGAGACCCTCAAGATTTTACCAACCCATCCTGGTATCTACAAATACTTCGATAAAGCGGGTAAGATCATATATGTTGGCAAAGCCAAGAATCTCAAGAAGAGGGTAGGGTCTTATTTTCATAAGAATCACGACAACAATAAAACCAAGGTATTGCTCTCGCGTATTGACCGCATCGAGTACGTGGTTGTTGATAATGAAACAGACGCATTACTGCTCGAGAATAACTTGATCAAGGAGCATCAGCCTCGATATAACATGATGCTTAAAGACGATCGCTCTTTCCCCTTGATACGCATTACCAATGAACGTTTTCCAAGGGTATTTGCGATGAGGAACCCTAAGTATGATGGTTCTAAGTATTTTGGACCGTATACATCCGCCCGATCCATGCACATCGTTTTGGATTTTATCAAGTCACTTTATCCGTTGCGCAACTGCAACTACAATTTATCAGATGAAAACATTAAGGCGAATAAGTTCCGTGCTTGCCTCGAATATCAATTGGGTAACTGTAAAGCGCCTTGCGTTGGAAAAGAAACGGAGGAGGAATATTTAGAGTCCATTGCCAATGTGAAACATATTCTGAATGGTAATTTTTCACACGTTAAACAACATTTGAAAAAGGAAATGGAATTGGCATCAGAGTCTTTAGAATTTGAAAGAGCCAATAGTTTTAAAGAGAAGTTGGGTCTTCTTGATATGTTTAAAACAAAGTCTACCGTAGTAAGCCATACAATCACTAATGTCGACGTGTTCTCTGGTGTGCTAACAGATAAAAGTGCATTCATTAATTACTTAAAAGTAATAAACGGAATGGTCGTTCGCGCGAAATCTGTAGAGTATAAATTGAAGCTGTCCGAATCTATAGAAGATGTACTCGAGTCAGCCATTCCTAAAATTCGTCACTTATACGAAAGCGAAAGTAAAGAGTTGATTCTTCCAGTGCCTGTTGATGCGTTTGAATCTTTAAAAGTTACAGTTCCACAAAAAGGAGATAAGAAAAAACTATTGGACCTTTCTGTTAGAAACGCGCTCTTGTATAAAAAGCAAAAGTTAGATCAATACGAAAAACTCAACCCTTCGCATCGGTCAGACAGACTCATGCAACAGATGAAGACGGATTTAAGACTAAAGGAGGAACCAAGGCATATTGAGTGTTTTGATAATTCCAATTTACAAGGCTCTAATCCAGTTTCAGCTTGTGTGGTATTTAAAGATGGAAAACCATCTAAAAAAGACTATAGGCATTTTAACATAAAGACGGTTATTGGACCGAACGATTTTGACAGCATGAAAGAAGTCGTGCAAAGGCGATATTCGAGACTTGTCAAGGAAAACAAGGCCTTACCTCAGCTTATTATTATTGATGGCGGTAAAGGACAGTTAAGTGCTACAGTAGCAACATTGCAGGAGCTTGATTTGTATGGCAAGATTGCGGTGGTTGGTATCGCCAAACGCCTTGAGGAGATTTACTACCCAGGAGACAGCCTCCCCATGTACATTGATAAGACGTCCGAAACGCTCAAGGTCATCCAGCGTTTAAGGGATGAAGCACACCGGTTTGGAATAACCCATCATCGTAATAAAAGATCTAAAGAGCTTACGAACTCAGAACTTAATTCTATCGAAGGTGTAGGGCCAAAAACCATTGATCTACTTTTGAAGAAATTTAGGTCCGTTAAGAAAATCAAATCAGCTACAGAAGTAGAACTGGCTAGTGTAATTGGTCCAGACAAGGCACGAAAAATGGTAAAGTATTTTGCTTCATGATTGTCGACAGTCATTCCATAAATACGATTAGAAATAATTTGGAAATCATGGCCGATAACTATGACCATGTTTTCTGGTTGGATTCCTGTAACCAAGCCAATCCATACGGCATAGGTGAATTCGACTTACTGGTGGGATTAGGTGCTAAAAGGGAGTTAGAGCTTAAAGAAGGCGAGTTTACATGGGAAGAAGTGAATAATTTCGTACGGTCCAATAAATGGATGTTTTTTGGCCTTTCGTATGAATTCAAATCTAAAACCAACCATCTAGTCAGCGCAAACCCAACGCCTTTTGCTTGGCCTATAATGAGTTTGGTAGAGCCTGAGATTGTCGTGGCGATAAAACGGAACGGAGAGATTCTTTTATCTGGAATTAGTTTGGTTTCCTTAACTCATCCACTAAGTATTGAAGTATCGCAAGATGCATCATTACGTTATCAGGATATGAAGTCTTCGATGACAAAGGAGGAACACCAAGAAAAGGTGGTGCAAATCAAAAAGGAGATTGCAGCGGGCAACATGTATGAAATGAATTTATGCATGAGCCACGAATTGACCCAATTTCAATGTAGTAATCCTTTTCAGCTGCATCAGCAACTCATACAAGCTTCGCCAACGCCATTTTCATCTTATGTGAAGTTTAGAGAGAAACACGTGCTATGTGCTAGCCCAGAACGTTACTTGTCAGTACAAGACAACACAATGTTTGCGCAACCGATTAAAGGAACATCCAAACGCTATCGAGACGAGAATAAAGATGCGGCCAGTAGGTTACATCTTGCGAATTCTATTAAAGAACGTGCCGAACATATTATGATTGTTGATCTAGTACGTAATGATTTGAGCAAATTATGTGCCGCAGGGTCAGTTCGGGTGGAAGAGTTGTTTGGTATTTATGGTTACCGACATGTCAATCAAATGATTTCAACTATTTCTGGTGAATTGTCTAAACCATTTGACTTTGTTGAGACCTTACACGCAACGTTTCCGATGGGTAGTATGACTGGTGCTCCAAAGTATATCGTATTGAAATTTATTGAAGCTTTGGAAACTTCGGCAAGGGGTTGGTACAGTGGGTCAATAGGATATGTAGAGCCTAACGGTAACATGGATTCTAACGTTGTTATCAGAACCTTGCTGTATGACGATAAGCACAAAAGTGCTTCTTTTTCAGTTGGTGGTGCTATTACTTATGATAGTGACCCTGACCAGGAATATGAAGAGTGTTTGCTGAAGTCAAAAGCCATTAGGCTGCTTTTAGATGCTAATCTAGTTTAGCCGCTTTTTCTTCATTGATTTTTGCTCCATAACTACTTAGTAGAATATGTAGTTCCTCAGCCTTGTATGGCTTTCCTAAGAAGTCGTCCATTCCAGCACTCATATAAAACTCTTTACTCGTGTCTGTGGCATCGGCAGTTAGGGCAATAATTGGAGGTCTTTGATTGCCATATATTTCTATTATTTCTTTAGTCGTGGTTAACCCGTCTTTTTCTGGCATTTGAATATCCATTAGGATGATGTCCACTGGGTTTTTTTCCATGAGATCTAACACTTCAATGCCATTTTCGGCGTGAAGGAATTGATCATAGCCAAATTTGGTCAATAGTTTCTCAATCAACATTTTGTTAAACATGTTGTCTTCAGCAACTAAAATGTTAAGTGGGAATTTCTCATTTATTTTTTCTTCGACATTTAATGGGTTTTTGCGTTGCTTGGCGTTCACCGGTTGCTCAGAAAGGGCTTCTGTTTCACTTGGGATCTTACCATCAATGGTGAAGAAGAAGGTTGTTCCTTTACCTTTTTCTGAGGTCAAGCCAATTTGACCACCCATCAATTCCACTAATTTTTTAGAAATACTAAGACCTAATCCAATACCACCATATTTTCTTGAGGTTGTACTGTCTTCTTGTTCGAAGGCGTCAAAAATGGTTTGTTGCTTTTCAGGGGAAATTCCAATTCCGTCATCGCTGACAGCAAATTTGAGTTTGGCGTTTTGTTCGCTCAAACTTGTGGAACGCAACATCTCCTCTAAATCAACTACAATCTTAATGGTGCCATCTTTTGTAAATTTAACGGCATTACTAACCAGATTGATAAGTACTTGTCGGATACGTAAAATATCCCCTTTAAAGTATTTAATACTAGATTGTTTTATCGCATGTTGAATGATAATGTTCTTCTCTTTGGCTTGTTTTGAGAACACTGTGATCACTTCTTCAATTAGCTGTTCTAGGTCAATAAGCTTAGATTCTAAGCTCATCTTACCAGCTTCAATCTTCGAGAAGTCTAATATGTCATTTAGAATTACAAGTAGATTTTGGCTACTTGTTTCGATGGTTTCTACATACTTCTCTTGTTCTTTGTCTAGTTTAGAATCCAACAACAGCGCAGCCATTCCCATGATACCATTCATAGGGGTTCTTATTTCGTGGCGGGTAACAGCTAAGAAATTTGACTTGGCTCTAAGACCAGATTCAGCTTGTCTTTTGGCGTCGTCAAGGATGGCGTTCATTTTTCTCAGCTCATCGTTTTGCTCATGAATTATAGAATTTCTTTCGACTAACTTTTTGTTGGTAACACGCTTTACCTGGAGTTGTGTCCACATCAAACCTATGACGGTCAACAGAAGTAAAACGGCTATCGCTGATCCATATTTGAGGAAGGTAGTAAACCGATGTTCTTTCTTTAGTAAGGCGTCATCTTTCGCATTCAATTCATTGATAACCTCTCGTCGATTATTGTCCTTTGCGTTTTTTATAATTTGGTATGTCTTGTATACAATACCTAAGTCCATTTCAGTGCGAAGGCTTGTTATTTCTTTTTCAACGTTAAAAGCATTTTGCAAATCGCCCCTGGCCTTGAAAACTTGTTTTTGAATCTGCAGACAGTTAAGATAATGAAACTTGTTTCGTGAAGCTTTTGTTTCTTTCTTGATTACATTAAGCTTGCTCAGTGCTTTGTTTAAGTCGCCTTGTTTTAAGTGGGCTTCGCTATCTTGTAATGCTAGAATCGTTTCGATTTCTTTGGATGCTGTGAGCTCTTTAGCAACGCGCTGATACTTGTCTGATAACGCATAGTTTTTAAGCTTTAAGTTAAGTTGACTTAGTAAGGAGTAGTCGTGTGCTAATGGTAAATTATGGTTGAGGGTTTTGTTAATATTTATGGATTGAAGCAGTGAAAGTTGAGCACGCTGCAATTGTCCAGATTGATAATAGTACTGCGCCAGCAAATGGTACAGAGATGCATGTGTTGGCGTGCGGTCTGTACCCAATTTAGTTAATGCATCAGATGCGTTTATTAAAAATTGTTGTGATATTTCAACTTCTTCACCTATGAGCATTGCTTTTCCGATAGCCAGGTTGCTTTCAGCAAACGCGACAGAAGGATTCTTGGCAATATCGAGGGCAGAATTATATTGTTCGAGTGCTGCAATAATTTGACCTTCTCTCAAAATTATATTGCCATGCGCTAGGCGTGTTTTAAATCTTTCTTCGCTGCTACCGGTTAATTTGGTGCATGAATTTATCTCATTTATGATGCTGTCTGTGTTTATTGAATTATCTCCTAGATGTTGTTTAACCTCCAATTGACTTAACAAGGCCAAAGACCAAGCTGTCTTACATGTAGTCGAATTGACTAAGGACGTGTTAGCTGTTTCAAGCGCTGTTTTAAAATCTGACTTGACAAGCAGCGAATCAAAACTGATTGAGGCTGAGGTTGAAATTTGGGCGTACGTATTGAGGTGAGGGGAGATGATCCAAACGAGTAAGCAAAGTCCTCTTATTAGCTTGAGCACGGTCATAGTTGTAATAGTAATTGGGCGTTACCCCTAGTAATTTTCGTTCAAAGTAGTAAACAAATATCGATATTTAAACTTAATTTAGCAAGGTGTTTGTGTTTTAAGGCACTGCAAGTCAGCTACTTTGATAATTGAATTAATAAAATGTCGATAATACCATCATTAGATTTAGACCAGTTTGTAAAAGGAACTGCAGAGGAAAAGGCTCAGTTTGTAAACGCTTTAGGCAAAGCGTATGAGGATACTGGTTTCGCTGCAATTAAAAATCACCTCCTGTCCGAAGCACTGGAAACGCAGCTTTATGACGCTTCTAAACAGTTTTTTGACCTGCCCATTGAATTAAAACTCAAGTATGCAGATGAGGCACTAGCTGGTCAACGAGGCTATACAGGGTGGGGGAAGGAACACGCGAAAGGAAAGAATGTAGGAGACCTGAAGGAGTTTTGGCATTTCGGGCAATATGTACCGGACAACTTAAAATCTGATTTTGAGTACTTTGATAATTTGGAAGTCACTGAATTAAAGGATTTTAATCGAGCTGGAGAAGAAGCATTCAAAGCATTAGAAGAAACGGGTAAGTACATGCTACGAGCAATGGCATTATACTTAGGACTTGACGAGTTTTATTTCGATAGCGAGATACAATATGGCAATAGTATTTTAAGACCTATTCATTATCCACCCATTATTGATGAGCCACCAGTGGGTGCAGTGCGCGCAGGAGAACATGAGGATATTAATCTGATCACATTGCTTATGGGAGCAAGTGCAGGCGGACTTGAAATCTTAACAAAGGATAACAAGTGGGTTGGTGTTACCTCGTTAAAAGACCATCTTGTAGTCAACGTTGGAGACATGCTTCAAAGACTGACCAATAACAAGTTCAAATCGACTACGCACAGGGTGGTTAATCCGCCAAGATCCGAATGGTCGTCTCCTAGATATTCCATACCTTTTTTCTTACATCCTAAAAGTAGCACGCGACTAGATTGCTTGCCTTCTTGTGTCGATTCTGAGCACCCGAAACAGTATAACGATATTTCAGCGGGAGAATATTTGACAGAACGGCTGTTAGAAATAGGACTAAGTAAGAATGGTTATAAATAGAATGGATAATTGTCATTATTCCCAATATTAGATAAAAAAGTCTATATATGAAATGTTAAATGCGAATAGCAGTGATTGCAATCGTATTTTTGAAGGCTTGTGTTAATGCCAACCCGTATAAGACTTATTTCTCATATGGATATTACTACTACTACTTTGACCTATAGCACACACTTTCATAAAGACTTTTAACATAAGATACTTTCGGATTGGCATGAAAAGGAGGCAACGCCTCCTTTTTTTATGCGTTATTGAAATCGTAGGTGTCACGCACATCCCTCCATTTTTGGATTACTTGGGCCATGTCGTCTGGTAAGTCACTTTCAAAAAACATCGATTCCTTGGTCTTTGGATGAATAAAACCCAATGTTTTGGCGTGAAGCGCCTGTCTTGGTAATGTCTTAAAGCAATTCTCTACAAACTGTTTGTATTTACTGAAAACGACGCCTTTCCTAATTTTATCACCTCCGTAGGTGCTATCCGAAAATAGTGGATGGCCAATATGCTTCATGTGCACGCGAATTTGATGCGTCCGCCCTGTCTCCAATTGACATTCTATTAGAGATACATATGTGAAATCTTCAATGACCTTATAATGCGTAATCGCGTGTTTGCCAACTTCACTATCCATTGTCGTTGTAAACACTTTTCTATTTTGATTACTTCTTGTGATGTTGGTCTCGATAGTTCCTTCTTTTTCAGCAGGACTTCCCCATACTAAAGCATAGTACTTTCTAACAATCGAGTGGTCTTTAAACTGTTCCCCTAAGATTCTTGTACTGTCTTCATCTTTGGCGACAAGCAATAATCCGCTTGTGTTTTTGTCGATTCTGTGAACCAAAAAAGGATGCCGATCGGACTGGTGAATATCCTCACCAAGATAATGGGCCAACCCATTGCTCAGTGTCCCGTCGTAATTACCGACACCTGGATGGACCGTCATCCCAGCGGGTTTGTTAACAAGTAACACCTCATCATCTTCATAAAAGATGTCAAGATTCATTGGTTGCGGAACAACTTCGAAGATTCGAGGCTCATCAAATGAAATAACCTCTATTTCGTCTTGAGGGCGGACTTTGTAATTGGCTTTAACTTTTTGTTTGTTCACCAATACCTTGCCTTGCTCAATCGACTGTTGAATCTTTGTTCTGGACGCATTTTCTATTCGATCTTTGATAAATCGGTCTATCCGAATCGGAGACTGCTTTTTATCTGCAGTAAATGCGAATTGGACGTGGGATGTTCTGTTTTCGGAATTCATCAAAGAAAATCGTACAGTTTAAGTCAAAATGTTAATTTCGCACGAATTTAGCGTATAAGACATGATAACACACGAAACTTCACTCAAAGAATTTAGTGACCAAATAGCATACAGTTTAACCCATTATAAGCCCCATGGTTGTATAGCAGAAAGCTTTAATAATATCATTCTAGGAGGTCTTGGAGGATCGGGTATTGGAGCAGTAATTGCAAAATCGTATTTGTTTGACAAGGCGACCTTACCTATAGAGGCGATAAATGATTATTCCCTCCCTCAATACGTGAACGAAAAAACATTAGTCGTTTTGAATTCGTATTCCGGAAATACAGAAGAAACAATATCCATGTTTCATGACGCCAAATCTAAAGGCGCTCAGATTGTATGTATAGCTTCTGGAGGTGTTATAAAGGAATTAAGCGATGCAAACAGTTTGGTTTGTTATCCGCTAAAGACCGGATTCCAACCACGTCAAACGCTTGGGATGGGTCTTTCCTATCTGTTACTCATTTTGGGTGAGTGCTTTGGTGTTGATTATGTTGATCAATTAAAAGAGATTCAATCAAAACTGACGGATAATCAGGAAAAGCAAATTCTTTCAGCGAACAGGATTTTCGATTATTTCAAATTAAGTTTGAAAAACAAATTCGTAATTCTTGCCGATAGAGCCATGTATCCATTAGCTGTTCGGTTTGCCCAACAGTTAAATGAAAATGCGAAGCTAGAAGCATTTGTTCACCCAGTGCCAGAGTGCAACCACAACGTGTTAGAGTCTTATACAGACAGACTTTCAACCAATTTCCTTATGTTGTACACAGAGGAAAATGTGCGTGTTGGATCTCGATTTGATTTTATTTCTGGTCATCTAGAAATGGACAACAATCGCGTATTACCACTTGCTATTCCAGATTATGACCTCTACACCATATTTGATGTAAATTATCGTTTGGATTGGTTTTCAGTGCTCGCAGCTAACGCATTAGATGCGGATTTAATGAACGTACCTATCCTTACTTCTTTAAAAGAATTTATGAGTGAGGTTCAAGAAGTTCAAGAAGATGAGTCTGGTGAAGACTAGTCAATAATAAATCTAGCCACACGTTGACCTAATCCATCAGACAGCCTTACGAAATACATTCCCGGAGTCAAATGGCCCACATCTAGTTTGCCAGATGTGTTTACATGTACATCGACAATTGATCCTTTGCTGTCTAATACGTTGACTTTTTGTCCTGTATATCCATCTATCTGTACATAGTTTACGGCAGGATTTGGATACAGCTTTAATTCAGGCGTTTTACTGATAGAACCTACAGATGTGGTTATGTCCTCATTTAAAATAGCCGTCCATACACCTCGACCATATGTAAATACAAATAATTTACGATCAGATGCGCGTAACCGAACCATAGAAATATAGACATTCGGAATTTGTGTCTCTTTATGCCAAAATCGTCCACCGTCTCCAGTTACGTATAAACCATAATCGGTGGCTACCATAATGTTGTCTGAATTATCTGGATCTACTTCAATCCAATTGACAGGCAACGACGTTGGTAAATTCCCGCTTATGTCTACCCATTTAGGTTCAGACGTGTTCGCATTCTCAATCTTCCAGATTTGTGGTCTGGTACTGAAATTTGAATAACCCGTATAAATCGTTGTTGGATCACTTGGGTCTACCTCAATATTGCCAATAAAACCTCCTCTAGCCACGGCAGGGGCCAGGGTAAACATTTTAAATGATGAACCAGCTGTTGCTGTTTTGGCATTGTCAATTCGGTACAGAATACCACTTTGTCCGCCAAAATATAATGTAGGATTGTCTTCTGGCGTCATGCCTACGGCAAATATGCTCCCTGGAATGCTATTCGTAATTCTAGTCCAGCTAGAACCTCTATTGGTAGTTCTTGCGATGTAATTTTTAGTAGGGAAATACAGTTGCTCTCCGTCAACCGGATTTAATTCAAATGGATTGATAAACCAGAAATCAGATGTCCCTACTGTTCCCGCTAAACTGTTGTAAATATTCACCCATCGACTGGTAGCCCATCTTCTTATATTTCCATTTTGTGATGAAGCATAGATGTGTTCACCTTTTGGACCGATGCCATTGAATGCACCATCGCCGCCAAGTATTCGCGTAAAAGTAGACGACCCATCATTATTTGTGGTTGTCCAGTTATCTTGAGCCCCAACAATTACTTCGTCTCCTGTAGGACTATATGAGCCTGCATAAAACTGAGTTACATTATAGCCTTTGTTGCGGTCTGAAGCACTTGAACCCGTTGTTGCCGTATTATATTGGTAAATTCCCCCATCACACAAAACGTAATAGTTGTTTGAATTAGGTATCCAAGAAACGTTGTGGTAATCCGCATGTGCATTGACCATGTCTCTCCATTGCGCCCCACCATTAGAACTGTAGCTCGGCTCTTGTGCTGAACAAATAACAAAATTTGGATTGGTAGGGTGAACAGCCAACGTAAAACAATACCACGTAAAGTTATAACGGACACCTCTACTTGCTGGGTTTGGCAATTCAGTCCACGTTTCACCAGCATTGGTTGATTTGAATACGCCTCTAAGACTATTTAAGTTTGTTCCTGAAAAGGCAGCATAAATAATATTGGGGTTTGATACACTAGGCTCAATTAAACAACGGGCGAATGACCCGTTCGATAACCCTACCGGGTACTCAATGATATCCAAAGTTTCAGCTTCGTCAAAATAGTAAACACCTTCACCATCTATACTGAAGTATACCCGACCGTTATCCAGAACATCAACGTCGTTGATTGCTTTTTGTCCAACCTTAAATATTTGTTGGAAACTAACACCTTTGTCGGTTGACCTAAAAAGACCAGTTGAATTTGTCGCCACATAAAGGGTATTGCTATCCGTCATGGAATGAACAATGTCCCATGTTTTGTCGAAAGCAGGAATGTCCGATGAATCAATTTGAGAGAAACTCAAGCCACCATCAATGGACTTGAAAATCCCGTTTCCATCATAGTTTATATATACACCAGTACTTCTTTCTCCAGTACTGTAATAAATCTCTTTTGGGTTAAATGGGCTCTGTGTTATTGCCGTTACAGAAAGGGTAGAGGCATCGTCGTCTAAAGGACTCCAAGTAAGCCCGCCATTTGTACTTGTAAAAATACCGCCAGAAACACCTCCAGCAATTAAATGGTTGGCGTTCTCACTATCAACCAACAATGCGCGTGTTCTTCCACCAATGTTATCTGGTCCTAGTTCATTAACGCTGCTGAAATAATCTACCTTGCCATGAAATTCAGGCGTCTCTGCTTTCCATTCTTTCCACATCGAACGTGGAATTACACCTTGAGCGTTTTGCTTCATCTGAAACAATTGCTCTCCAAAACCTGGATGTGTTTCTACATTATCTTGTGTTCTATTAACGCCAAAAAATAAGGTCAAAACAACCAAGGTGGCAATAAAAGTAGTCGGTAATAAACTATTTCTAAATCTCATATACTTTACAACAATCAATCTTTTTTTCTGTTCAGTCCTAAGGCTAACAATAACCATTTGGGCAAAGACTTTTTAGCGTCTCTTTTTCTTAAATCTAAATACCACCCGATTTTTTTCATGATCGGTATTTTGTGGGTTTCAACAAACTCAATCAATGATCCATCAGGATCTGCGATGTATGTGAAGTGGCCAGCAGCCTCACCCATGTCAAACGAGTTTGCGCTATCTACCGTAAATGCATAACCGTTTTCAGCGGCTTTTGCCTTTAACGCAGCCATATCTGTTACGTCGAAACAAAGATGGATAAAACCTAAATCACCCCAATAACGGTTCTCGTAGATTTTACGCCCTACTGACGACGTCTTTTGTATGAGTTCTATTTGAGAAGGACCTAAAAGTGGACTAAATGCCCCTTTTCTAGTTTTGCTATGCTTGAGCAAGACTCTCCGGTAAGTCTCACCAGTGCTTGATACACCGTTCAAATCATCAAAGCTTCCTTCATTGTCATAGACAACCACATCATATCCAAGTACTTTGGAATAGAGCCCGATAGACTTGTCGATATCTGACACGCCTATGACTGCACCATATACGCCTCCGGTTTGGGCGCCTGTTTTTTTAAATATAGATGCAGATTCAACAATTTGAAAGATATTGCCGTAAGGATCCTTAACAAAAAAATGCTTAGTGCCAGAAGGGTCTTTTGCAACCGATGGACTTATCGTAACACCTTTGTTTTGTAATGTGGCAAACGCCTCGTCCGCATTTGAGCATTTCATTTTGCAGATATTAATCCCAAGGTCACCTAAGGCAATGTCAAAATCGGCAGCAACAGGCGTTCTACTGGTGTACTGCCAAATTTCAAAACCACCACCACCTTGCATATTCAATGCTAAAATCGCATGACGGTCGTGTGGTTTTCCTCCGGTATAAGGAAGCATCAGTTCTGCAGTGGCTGCTTCTTCGAAGATTGGTACATCCATTCCTAGATGTTTTCTATACCAGGTCCATGCTTCTTGAACGTTAGGAATACCTATTCCCATTTGCTGTATACCGCTTATCATTCTGTCAAAATTTCCGCGAATATAACGATTACGACTTGCGTAGTTTGGAATCTACCTGGGATCGATGTTTGGCGCAATTTTCCAGAAAAGCCAAGGGATGTATTTGTGAAAATAAACCATCAAAACCTCTTTGCCTCCAATCCAAACTTCACGTTTGTTTTTTCTTACAGCTTTAGCAATCCGTCTAGCACAAATGGAAGCCGGCATGCCACTGGCTAATCCTGGATCCATTTCGTTGGTCTTTTCTCCTTTGCTGTTTAACGCCGACAAAGAAAAATTGGTCTGTATTCGCCCAGGGCAAACCACCGTGGTTCTTATATTGTCATTGATATGTTCCAAGCCTAAAGTTTCGAAGAAACCAAAAAGTGCATGTTTGCTCGCAGCATACGACGCGCGTAACGGGAAACCAAATTTGCCTGAAATGCTGCTGATTGCCACAATGTTTCCGCCACCTGTTCGCAACATCCAGGGTAGGATCAATTTGGTCAGATGGATGGTGCCGAAGTAATTAATTTCAAATATCCGTCTATCCACCTCCATTGGGGTTTCTAAAACCAAACTGCGCTGACTGATTCCGCCATTGTTTATTAGAATGTCAACACGGTCAAACTGTGATTTAACTTCAGCAATCACCGCTTCAAAATTTGAAGAATCTGCAAGATCTAAAGGTGCTACAAGAACTATATTAGCCGATGTCTGACATTTTTGGGCAACCAAGTCAAGGCCGTCTTTTTTGCGAGAAGATAAAATGAGATTGGCGTTCGATTTGGCATATTCAATGGCCAAAGCTTCACCAATTCCAGAACTGGCGCCTGTTATCCAGACCGTTTTTTGCACTATTTTAAATTGAAAGTTGTGCTGCCAATTTTCACACCTTCGCAATAAACATTCGCAGTGTAATCTCCTGATGTCATGGCTGGTGATTTAGACCAATAAAACGTTAAAGCTTCATTGGAATTATTAAAGGTGAAACTTTGCTTCAACGTGTACAAAGACTTTTCGCCATTAAAAACAAATGTTCCTGACCCCTTCTGTGCATCGTGCAAGGTTGACTTTTCAGGTCCCATAATCTGCAGATAGCATACCTTGGCGTTTTTATCTGCGACAGGGTTGTTGTCAATCACTATAGACACTCTAATTTTATCCGCCTTAGACAATTTCGTAACTTCTTTGTCGCCGCTTGCTTTTTCTTTTACTCCAACTCCAACGATGCTTTGGAGTTCCAATCTCTTTGCAATATCCAATTGGATGTTTGCTTTGCTCAAGTCACTCGCTATTTCGTCTTTTTCCTTCTTTTGTTTCAAGATCTCCTGGTCTCTGGCATACACTTCATCTTCAAGGTAGTCGTTCAACTTGCTTAACGAGTCAACTTCATGCTCATACTTCATCACTAAGCCGTTTAGGCTTCTGATTTTGCCTTCCAGTCTTGAGACCTGAGCCTTAGATAAATTCTTGTTTTTTAACTGCTGGCGGATTTGACTTACCTGATCAGCAATAATCTTTTCTTTAATGTTGATTATGCTATCAAGTTGTTGATTTTTTCCTTTTTGATTGACCAATTCTAGGTCTAATGCGTCTAGCTCAGTGCCTAAGCGTTCAACGTCGGCAGTAAGGTCTTCATTTTCAACTTTTATTTCTTCTATATCACTTTTCTTGTTAAGTAAGTTAATGATTAAGGCACCATTGACCACCAACAAGGCAAGAATGACAAAAAACAGTATCAACCTACTCCGCTTGTCTTTCTCTTCGTTTTTTAATGACATATTACTTTTTTGATTTTGTGCAAATATATTATTTAATACAACATTTGTTGTAGTCTTTGAAACGATTATCAGGAGCATTTTAGTCTTGACACTCTATGGATTTTTAGTCAAAGTTCTTTGAATCCTATTCAATTTAATGGCGTGTGCAATTCCTCACAAATCCTATCTTTGCCAACCATTTAGCGATAAAAAATTTATCCATATAGAAATGATTGGACACACATACCTTAGTAACGCAGACGTTGACGCAATAGACGACTTGTACACTCAATACCAGAATGACCCGGAAAGTGTTGATTTTGGTTGGAAGAAATTTTTTGAAGGATTTGACTTAGCCTATAACAAAACCGGTACCGGAAGCGAAGTGGTTTCTGAGGATATGTTAAAGGAAATTAATGTGTTACGACTCATTAATGAAGGGTACAGAACGCGTGGACATTTTTTCACCCAGACCAATCCTGTGAGGGAAAGAAGGAAATATGAGCCAACGTTAGATATCAAAAATTTCGATTTAACAGAAGCCGACTTGGATAAAACCTTTAACGCTGGTGTTGAACTTGGAATTGGACCTGCCAAGCTAAAAGACATCATTGCTCATCTAGAGAAAACCTATTGCGACAGTATCGGTGTTGAGTATATGTACATACCACACCCAGAACGCAAGGAATGGTTAAGGTCTAAGATGGAGGGTAATAAGAATCAACCAGTTTTATCTCTTGAGCAAAAACGATTGATTCTAGAAAAGTTAAATCAAGCCGTTGTTTTTGAAAACTTCCTTCACACAAAATACGTAGGTCAGAAGCGTTTCTCTTTAGAAGGACTCGAAACCCTCGTGCCAGCATTAGATGCCGCGATTGAGTTTGGGGCAGCCAATGGCGTAGACGAGTACGTTATTGGCATGGCACATCGTGGCCGACTTAACGTTCTGGTTAATATTTTGAATAAAAGTTACGAAGAGATATTTAAAGAGTTTGAAGGCAATGCCTACGAAGATGGGATTTTTGAAGGTGATGTGAAATACCACATTGGCTATTCGTCAGAAGTCAAAACGAGTTTAGGCAAAATGGTCAAATTAAGCCTGTCACCAAACCCATCTCATCTAGAGTCTGTAGACCCTGTGGTAGAAGGTGTCTCAAGATCAAAACTGGACAGACTATATGAAAACGATGGCAATAAGTTGGTGCCTATTTTGATTCATGGCGACGCGTCTATATCTGGACAAGGTGTCGTTTACGAAACAATACAGATGGCTGGACTGGATGCGTATGAAACCGGTGGAACGCTGCACATCGTTACGAACAACCAAATCGGGTTTACAACGAATTATATTGATGGACGAACATCTATCTATTGTACGGATGTTGCCAAAACAACCAAATGTCCGGTGTTTCATGTAAATGGAGATGATGCAGAAGCAATTGTATATGTTATGCAGTTGGCTATGGAATATAGACAACGGTATCATACAGATGTTTTTGTTGACCTGTTGGGATATCGAAAATATGGCCATAACGAAGGGGATGAGCCTAGGTTTACACAACCCAAATTGTACAAAGCCATTGCGAAGCATAAAAATCCACGTGAGATATATGCCGAAAAGCTAACGGCTTCTGGCAATTTAGAAGCGAACATGGCTAAAAACATGCAGCTTGAATTCAAGAAACTGCTTCAAGAAAAATTGGATACCGTCCGAGAGAAAAACGGTGATTACATCAAAGACTCAAATAACCACAACTGGAGAGATTTAAGAAAAGCCGAGCAGAAGGATTTTAATGCATCACCAAAAACAAGCATTTCAAAAGCAAAGTTCGAAAAACTAGCTAAAGCGATTACATCAATTCCAGAAGGATTTACGCCGTTCAAAAAAATTGAAAAACTATTTGGAGATCGTGCTGCCATGGTTGGCAATCAGCAATATGATTGGGCAATGGGCGAGCTCATGGCCTATGCCAGTTTGTTGGAAGAAAAGCACGCTGTTAGGATAAGCGGTCAAGACTGTGAAAGAGGGACGTTTAGCCACAGACATGCAATCATAAAAGAAGTTGAAGCAGAGCAAGAGTACTGCCCGTTACAACACGTGTCTAAAGACCAAGGTAATTTCAACATATTCAACTCGAATTTGTCAGAATTCGCAGTGCTTGGATTTGAGTATGGTTATGCCATGAATTCGCCACAGGCATTGACCATTTGGGAAGCGCAATTTGGTGATTTTGTAAATGGAGCGCAGGTTATCATTGATCAGTACATTGCAAGTGGAGAGACCAAATGGAAAAGATTTAACGGGTTGGTGATGTTGCTTCCACATGGTCATGAAGGCCAAGGACCAGAGCACACTTCTGCCAGACCTGAGCGGTTTTTACAGTTATGTGCAAACCAAAATATGCAAGTGGTCAATCCAACTACTCCGGCGAACATGTTCCACGCCTTAAGACGTCAATTGAAACGTGATTTTAGAGTTCCTTTGATTGTAATGTCTCCAAAAAGTTTGTTACGTCATCCTTTGTGTGTTAGTTCGATTACTGACTTCACTAAAGGCAAATTTCAGGAAATTATAGACGATCAACAGGCAGACACCAAAAAGGTTAAACGCGTGTTATTGTGTACAGGAAAAGTATACTACGATTTGTTGAAAAAACAACAGGAAGATAACCGCTCTGACGTCGCAGTCGTAAGACTAGAGCAAATTTACCCTTTAGCCGAAAATCAGTTAGAAGCGCTTGCTAAGAAATACAAGAACGCAGAGTGGAAATGGGTGCAAGAAGAGCCTAAAAACATGGGTGCTTGGACGCATCTTCTTCGGTACGACTTGCCATTCGACATTAAAGTGATAAGCAGAAGGTCAAGCTCATCTCCGTCTACTGGTTACGCAAACGTACATGTAGAGGAGCAGATAAAACTAGTTGAGTTGGCTTTTGACCTTGGCTAACCAATCCTCCATCGTGTTAATGTTTGACACAATAAAAAAGCATTGGCATAAAACGCTTTGGTTAACTTAGTTGTTAATTAATAAGGATGTCAAAAGTATTACAAAGATTACCAGTTCTAGGCATGACCTGTGCATCCTGTGCCATAAGTTTAGAGACCTTCTTGAACGAGGTTTCTGGTGTTACACGTGTTCAAGTCAATTATGCAAGCCAACAGATTGAAGTAGAATTTGATTCAGACTTTACCGACATAAATCGGATTCAAGCAAAGGCATCAGAAATCGGATACCAACTCCTTATTGATGACCCGGATGACGCCTCTATTTTTCAACAAGAAACACTTCGGCAATCAACGACGTTAAAAAGAAAGCTAATTGTAGCTGTAGTTTTTAGTCTACCCGTTTTTGTGTTATCGATGTTTTTTATGGGCGCTTTTGAGGCCTTAAGCATCGTATTACTTCTGTTAACGATTCCTGTAATTTTCTATTCTGGCAGTGGGTTCTTTATTAAAGCTTGGCAACAACTCAGGCATCGATCATCAACCATGGACACACTTGTGGCGTTGAGCACAGGTATTGCATTTCTATTTAGCCTAATGAATACCTTCTGGCCTAGTCTGTTGTCGCAAGATGGAGTGATGGCAAATGTCTATTACGAATCGGCTGTTGTTATTATAACCTTTATTCTGTTTGGCCGATACCTAGAAGAAAAGGCAAAGAACAGGACCACTTCGGCTATTCAAAAGCTAATTGGGTTGACACCAAAAGAAGCACATTTAATCAGAAACGGTTTAGAGGTCGAGATTGCCACTAGGGATATTATGCTCGGCGACTTAGTTATTGTGAAGCCAGGGGAGAAGTTTCCAGTTGACGGGAAAATCAAACGCGGCAATACCACGGTAGATGAATCGCTAATGACTGGAGAGTCCTTGCCTATTGAGAAGTACAAGGGGAGCGAAGTAATGGCTGGTAGTATCAATCAGGATGGATTGGTACATGTTCTGGCAAAAAAAGTTGGAGAACATACGACATTGTACGAAATGATTCGCTTGGTGTCAAGCGCTCAGAATAGCAAACCGAAAATCCAGAAAACGGTCGACAAGATTGCCGCAATTTTTGTTCCTGTTGTCATTGTGATTGCCATAATTACGGCCTTGTCGTGGTATATGTTTGGACCACATCCGCATTATCAATATGCGTTAACAGCCAGTATATCAGTTTTAATCGTTGCTTGTCCATGTGCATTAGGTTTGGCAACGCCAACGGCTTTAATGGTTGGTGTTGGAATTGGAAGTGACAATGGAATTTTGATTCGAGATGCTCAGGCTTTAGAGTCTCTGCATAAGGCTGATACCGTGATTCTAGATAAGACCGGTACCTTGACAAAAGGACAACCAACCGTGGTTGATTCAATCTGGGTGGATTCAAGTCATCAAGACAAGTATCTACCAGTACTTTATGCCATTGAAAAAAGTAGTGCACACCCGTTGGCAAAATCAATTTTAAACCATTACGACTCTCAACATATTCAGGCCGCTGATATTGTTGACGCCCAAAATAAGCCTGGCTTAGGGATGACGGCCACTTATGAGGACAAAAAATGCATAGTTGGCAGCCTGAAGTTCATTTCTGCAGAGCAGGTTTTACTGCCAAAACAGATAGTCGAATACACAGCAAGTTGGAGCGATAGGTCTGTTTCCACTGTTTACTTCGCCGTTGGAGATAAAGTTGTTGCCGCTTTTGCTTTAGGGGATGCTTTAAGGCCAACGTCCCGGTCATTTGTTGACGCTATAAAAAGCCTTGGCATTAACCCTGTGATTCTTTCAGGTGATAATCAGTCGGCAGTCCAAAAAGTCGCCAACGAGCTTGGCGTGACCCAATTTGATGGGGCGCAATCCCCTGAAGACAAGGCTGAATATGTGGCCAAGTTGCAAGCAAAAGGAAAAGTGGTAGCCATGATTGGCGATGGTGTGAATGATGCCGTTGTTCTTACGCAATCAGATATTGGTATCGCCATGGGAAGCGGATCGGATGTTGCCATGGAAAGCGCTGGTATTACCCTCATGCATTCAGACCCTCAACATGTGATCAAAGCGTTAAAGCTATCAAGAGGTACCATTCAAACAATTAAGGTTAACCTCTTTTGGGCATTTATATACAATGTGATTTCGATACCCATAGCAGCCGGCGTATTATTTCCATTCAACGGGTTTTTACTAGATCCTATGATTGCTGGAGCGGCGATGTCGCTCAGTTCTGTTTCGGTACTGTTAAATAGTTTGAGACTTAAAAAGATAAAAATATGAATACGTATACATTTAAAACGACCATCAACTGCATGAACTGTGTGCGCACAGTTACACCGGTTCTAAATGAGCTGGATAACGTTGATTTTTGGAAGGTTGATACCGACCATGCAGATAAACTTTTGGAGGTGTCCTTAGATGATGATAATGTAAGTTCCGTAATGACAGCGATAAAGAATTCTGGATTCGAAATCGAACAATGTTAAGGTTTCTCTGCATTCAGAGAAATTGTCCCGTTACTAAACACAATGTTTCCATCTGATATGGTCATAATGTTAGAGATTCGACCTCGATCATAAGCCGTCATCATATCTTCGCTCAAAACCGTAAAGTTGGCAAGTTTGCCAACCTCTATACTGCCAATTTTGTCATCAAGTCTACACGCATAAGCCGCCCATTTGGTCATGGCAAGCAAAGCGTTTTTTGGATTAATTGCTTCTTCAGGTTTAAATACTTCGCCAGTTTTTGTACGTCTTTTAACCGCTGAGAAAAAGGTTGCTATTGGGTCAATCGATTCAACAGGGAAGTCCGTTCCAAAGGCTACCAAGCCGGTCTCTTCAAGTAAAGACTTATAGGCATAAGCGCCATTCATAGTTGAGTGGTCACACAATCTTTTTTGCGCCATTGATGCATCGGAAGTAGCATGAGTCGGTTGAATGCTAGGGATTACAGCGTATTGCGAAAACAAAGAGAAATTTTCAGGATCAACAACTTGAGCATGCTCAATCCGCCAACGCAGGTCGTTTTCTCCTTTTAATCGAGCACCATAAATATTTAAGAGGAGCTTGTTTGCACTGTCTCCAATGCAATGTGTATTTACTTGTAAATTGTTCTTAAAGCAATAGTCCACAATGGATTCATAGAATGCTATTGGGTGCTGCATCAAACCAATTTGTGTCGTGTCGTCACAGTAGGGCACCTTAAGCAATGCGCCTCTACTGCCTAATGAGCCGTCGGCATATAACTTCACCGAATGGAAACCTAGTTTTTGGTTTTGCATCAGTGCTTTGTTACCAATTAAAGCGTTTAGGGCATTTGTGTCTGGGTTGGACATTACATAAAGTTGAATGCTTAAGGCCTCAGAACGCAATAAAGAGTCCATCAATACAATGATGTCCTGGTCTAAACCAGCGTCAGTGACCGTGGTCAAACCTGCTTCGTAACAGGCGTTTTGAGCATCAATAAGGGCATTTACTTTTTGTTCCAAAGATGGTTCAGGTAGATACTGCATTACACGTTCTGCTGCTTTATCAACCAGCAAGCCAGTAAGGAAAGGCCCTATTTTTTCTATCCGGCCACCTTCAATAAAGGTGTTTATATCGATGTTTGCCAAGTCTAATGCAGCTTGATTGCACAAGGCCGCATGCCCATCAACACGCTGAAGAAATACGGGAATGTTTGGAAACAGAATGTCTAATCGCGTTTTATTTATGGTGCCTTTAACTACCCAGTTTTCTTCATTCCAACCACGACCGACAATAAAATTGGGTTGTGCCTTTTGGGCAAATGCAACGGTTAGATCGATCATATCGGAAAACGACGTACTTGGTTTTAGGTCGAGTTCCTGTAGGTCGTTGCCGTATCCATAAAAATGACTGTGTGCATCAATAAACCCAGGATAAGTAGGCTTTTGATTTAGGTCAATATACTTTTTACCTTCAAATCCCTTTAGAATATGTTTGTCATCACCCACTGCTACAATATCCCCGCCTTGAATCGCGACTGCAGACACCGTATTAAACGCAGTGTCGCATGTGTAAATATTGCCGTTATACAGAATCAGGTCAACCAACTGTTTTGGTTTTTGATTACAACCGATGTACAGCATGACCATTGCCGCGGTAAATAAAAAATTGCTAAGAGATTTTAAGTGTTTCATATTGTCGCTACCAAAGGTAATATGCAAAGTAAGGATTCAATCAAGATGGAAATACATTTATTCGACCTGACCAATTTTCGTCTTACATTTGCACCCACCTAAAAATGGGAACAGCAGCAGAAAAATATGAGGTTGTAATAGGACTAGAAATCCATACGCAATTACTCACAAATACCAAGGCATTTAGCTCAGATGAAGCGGAATATGGCGCTATGCCAAATACGAATATTAGTGTTGTAAACCTTGGATATCCAGGAACACTTCCGCGTCATAATAAAGAAGCCATTAATATGGCACTTAAGGTTGGAATCGCCTGTGGATGTGACATCACGCCATACTGTCTGTATGCAAGAAAGAACTACTTCTACGCTGACTTGCCTAAGGGGTACCAAATAACACAGGACAAAACGCCTTTGTGTGAAAATGGATTTGTTGCCATCAAGAAGGAAAACGGTGAGGAGAAAAACATCGAATTGACTCGAATCCATTTGGAAGAAGATTCCGGAAAGAGTATTCACGACATGGATATGTATCATTCTCTGATTGACTACAATCGTGCCGGTACCACACTCATCGAAATTGTGACCGAACCTGTTATTAAAACAGGTGAAGAGGCTGGGTTATTTGTTAGTGAGGTGCGTAAACTTGTTCGGTACCTTGACGTATGTGATGGGAACATGGAAGAAGGTTCGTTACGTTGCGATGCTAACATCTCAGTGATGCTTAGAGGTGCTAAAGAATTTGGTACTAAGGTAGAGGTGAAAAACATGAACTCGATTAGTAATGTACGCAAAGCGATTGAGTATGAGACTGCTAGGCAAATAGAAAGTGTAGAAGCAAACATACCTGTAGTTCAGGAAACAAGAAGTTTTGATGCGGTCAAAGGTGAAACGTTTTCGATGCGGGCAAAAGAAGTTGCAACAGATTACCGGTATTTCCCAGAGCCAGATTTGCCACCTTTGGTAGTAAGTCAAGAGTGGATAGAGGAAACACGCAATGCAATGCCCAAGTTACCTGGAGAATTGTACAAAGAGTTTACAACGGCTTATGGTTTGTCTTATTACGACGCCCAGGTGATAACAGAGAATAAAGAAACTGCTCAGTATTATCTTCAGATTTTAGAACATACGACGAATTACAAAGCTGCAGCCAATTATTTAATGGGTGCCGTGCGTGGGTATTTAAATAGAAATGCAATAGAATTGTCAGATTTTGCATTGGAGCCGTTACAAATTGCGGAGATAATTCGTCTTATTGACGAAGGTGTTATTAGCAATGCCATTGGGGAGCAAACTTTGTTTCCAGCGCTTGTGGAAAATCCGTCTCGGAAGGCCAAAGAATTGGCTGAAGAGCTCAACGTGATTCAAAACAGCGATGACGACTTTATCATAGACTTGGCTCAACAGGTTCTGGCAGATTTCCCAGACAAAGTTGACGCCTATAAAAACGGTAAGAAAGGATTACTAGGATTGTTTATGGGTGAAGTTATGAAACGAAGTGGAGGAAAAGCAGATCCCCAAATTGCAACAAAAGTGCTCAAGGAAGTTTTGGGCGAATAACACACAATTAGGCATGTTAATTGTTAGAAGAATAATATGAAACGTACAAATCGAAATAGAATTACAACATTAGTTATCACACTTTTGATATCAGCTGTGGCTGTAGTTGGTTGTGGTAATCAGAGCGCAGCAAATGAGGCTGAAGTGTCTGAAACCACGCCAGTAACAGAAAACGCAAGTCAAAAGCCGTCAGAGGATAATTTCATACTTAAAGGTAAGGTGTCAAATGGAGCAGGCGAGTTAATCGTTTTACAAAAACTTGAAGGTGGTCAACTCACCTTTATTGACTCTGTAAGAGCGGATGATAAAGGGAAGTACAAAATTGAAGCACACGCAGATACGACAATGTTCTATTATGTAACTGTAAATTCTCTAAAACCTCCTGGGGTTCCTGTGATCTTAGAGAACGGTTTGTCTCTTGAGTTAAATCTGGAAATTGATCAGTTTATATTGACTGAGGTTAAAGGAGATAAACAAAACGAGCAGCTAAAATCATTGTACGACATCTACCTAACCAACAATAAAGCGAGTTACGATTTTCAACAACAATACAAAAACATTAATCCTAGAGAGGCAGGCGACAGTACAATTAAAGCCTACAATACGCAGATTATGGCTCTGCAGCGAAAAATGGATACCGATATCTCAAATTTTGTCAGCACGCAAAAAGGTGGGCCAGCTACCTATTTTGCAGTCACATATGTTGTGCAAAAGCCAAACGTTGCGTTGCTAGACAACGCGATGAAGCAATTAAAAGCGGATGCCCCAAATACGTTGTTTGCTGATCGATTGGAAAAGCGGATTGCTTCAATCGGCGCGCTAGAAATTGGAGGCCTTGCCCCTGAAATTGAATTGTTAAGTCCAACTGGCGAAAAAATTAAGCTTTCTTCTTTAAGGGGCAATGTTGTTCTGGTTGATTTTTGGGCATCTTGGTGCAGACCGTGTCGTGCTGAAAACCCAAACGTGGTTAAGGTGTACAACAGATACCACGATCAAGGGTTTGAAGTATTTAGTGTGTCACTCGACAATAGCGCTGATCGCTGGAAACAAGCCATTACCCAGGATAATTTGACTTGGACCCACGTTAGCGACTTAAAGGGTTGGAAAAGTTCAGCCGCTGCATTATACGAAGTGTCAGGTATACCAAAAACCTTCTTGCTTGATAAAGACGGTAGAATTATTGGTAAGGATTTGAGAGGCCCTGCACTTGAGATGAAGTTGTCTGAAATATTCAATTAACCATTTGATAACGTTGGTTTAGTTTTATATACCTAAAAGTTTACGAACTTGCAGGTATATTAATAGTCCATGAGTTCCAAAATACTTGTTGTTGATGATGAAGTTGATATCGTCGAATTCATCTGTTACAATTTAGAAAAAGAAGGTTACGAAGTAAAGTCTGCAAATTCTGGTGCAGACGCGGTTTCGGTTACTAGGTCTTTTCAGCCGGATTTAATCATCATGGATGTCATGATGCCAGGAATGGATGGTATCGAAGCTTGTCTCAAAATAAGAGAAGACGAGCAATTACAACGTCCCTTTATTATGTTTTTAACAGCTAGGAATGAAGAGTATTCTGAAATTGCTGGTTTTGAAGCAGGAGGAGACGACTACGTCACAAAACCAATAAAACCACGTGCATTAATCAGCAGAGTGCACGCCATTATGAAACGTCAAAGCGGTCAGCATGAACCCGACTTGGGTGTTGTATTGTCCCACGGCGATCTTGTGGTAAATCCCAATGAGTATGTTGTAACCCTGGGTAGTGAGAAACTTACATTACCCCGTAAAGAGTTTGATTTGCTGTATCTGTTGGCGTCCAAGCCAGCGAAAGTGTTTACACGCGAAAAGATTTTGCGCAAGGTGTGGGGTACAGACGTATTCGTAGTAGATAGAACGATTGACGTCCATATCCGTAAAATCCGCGAGAAGATTGGCGACGACAAAATTGCCACCGTAAAAGGTGTGGGTTACAAGTTCGTAGGATAAGTTACACGTCGTACCATCTTGGTTTTACTATTTTTGCTTAATGAATTCAAATTCATCACCCAGTAAAATAGCCATTACTTCTGCGTTGCTATCGTCAGTTGTGCCTGTTTTATTTATGCTTTTTTCGAATTTAGCGATTTGGAAAATTTTCGCGCTGTTTGGGCTAACATTTGGGGTTAGTTATTACGTTATCCGATTGTTACTTGAGCGTTTTATCTATCGAAAGATTAAGATTATTTACAAAACAATTCATCAATCAAATACGCAGCACTTAAACCAGAATGACGATTTATTAATTGATCAAGTATCTGAGGATGTTTCTATTTGGGCAAAAGAAAGGAAGGAAGAGGTCGCCATATTGCAGGAGCAAGAGAGTTATCGTAGGGAGTTTGTAGGCAATTTGTCTCATGAACTGAAAACACCAATTTTTCAAATGCAAGGCTACATTGATACCCTTCTTGAAGGAGCATTGTCTGATCCAAAAGTGAACTACAAATTTTTAAATAAAGCGTCAAAAAGCGTTGATCGTTTGATTGAACTTGTTGATGACTTGACTTCAATTAGTAGATTGGAAACTAAGAACGTACAATTGGATATGAGTGAGTTTGATATCCGGCAGTTGGTTGAAGAGGTTTATGATGAGGTCGATTATTTGCTGAAGGAGAGAAAAATTACTTGTGATTTTAGCCAAAGTGCAGATATACGCTTTCACGTAAGAGCTGACCGCCGCAGGATAAAACAAGTGCTGATCAATCTTGTTGTAAACGCCATTAAGTATGGCAAAGAATCGGGTAAAGTTATTTGTGGAATATATGATATTGACGAAAACGTACTGATCGAGATTTCTGATGATGGCGACGGAATTCCAGAACATGCACTGCCCCGTCTTTTTGAACGTTTTTATAGAGTAGAGCAGAGTAGGACTCGTGAAGCAGGAGGCTCAGGACTTGGGCTAAGTATTGCCAAGCATATTGTGGAAGCTCATGCCCAAACTATCAAGGTCCGCAGCGATGAAGGCAAGGGGGCAACGTTTGGTTTTACCTTACAAAATGCTCATTGAAAAGGCATTAGAAATGTGTGAAACTTTAAATCCCAATACGTTCGTCATTTAAAGTTAAAAGTCTTTTTTTTGTGAAGACATGGATAGTTTTGTTGTATCAGCGCGTAAGTATCGACCAGAGTCATTCGACACTGTTGTCGGACAAGAACACGTAACTCGAACGCTGATTAACGAGATAAAAAACAATCAACTTGCCCAAGCTTTTTTATTTAACGGTCCACGTGGTGTTGGTAAAACAACCTGTGCAAGAATCTTAGCCAAAGAAATCAATAAAGAAAGCATCGAGGATGATTCCTACGATTTTTCATACAATATTTTTGAGTTAGACGCTGCTTCCAACAATAGTGTGGAAGACATCAGGCTGCTGAATGAACAAGTGCGTATACCTCCTCAAGTTGGGAAGTATAAGGTATATATCATTGACGAAGTCCACATGCTGTCTACTGCGGCATTTAATGCGTTTTTAAAAACCCTCGAAGAACCTCCTGCGTATGCCATATTTATCTTAGCAACAACAGAAAGGCACAAGATCTTACCAACGATTTTGTCGCGCTGTCAGGTGTTTACCTTTAATAGAATTTCTGTTGAGGATACCATAGCCCATCTGAAAGGAATTGGTGCCTCTGAAGATTTAATAATGGAGGATGAAGCGCTGCATATCATTGCTCAAAAAGCAGATGGTGCTTTAAGAGATGCATTGTCCATTTTTGACCAGATGGTTAGTATTTCTGGCGACAAACATGTCCGCTATGACGACGTTGTAAAAAATTTAAATGTCCTTGATTATGATTACTATTTCAAAATCACGGATGCCTTCAATCAACAAAACGTCGGTGATGTATTGTTGATTTACGATGAGATATTGTCGAATGGGTTTGATGGGCAGATTTTTCTTAACGGTTTAGCCAATCATTTTAGGGATTTAATGGTGGGACGAAGTCCGGAAACAGTGAAATTGTTGGATGTGCCGCCTCATGTCCACCAGCAGTATCTCGATACGTCAGCCAACATGAGTCAAGGATTTTTGGTTAACGCTATAAACATCGCTAATCAATTCGACTTGGGTTACAAAGCCAGTAGAAATCAAAGGTTGCATGTTGAATTGGCATTGATTAAGATGTGTTACTTGCCGAGTTTAGTTTCTGGCGACGAAAAAAAAAAGTTTAGTCAGTCCATAAACCTTACAAAAGGTGTAGCCAGGACATCAGTTTCTTCTGAAATGCCTGCTGTTAAAAAGCAGGAAAAAGCACCAATTGAATTTGTTAAGCATGAACCTGAAGTTGCTGAAATCCCACAAAGTGAGCCAGAGAGTATCACAGATAATCAGGTCACAAAAGGCACCATAAAAAAGAAATTGTCAAATGACGTCGCTAAACTGGGTAACCTTGACGACTTACTAACCGGAGATATAAAACCGCAGAATACTGTGGTGAAGGATGCAGATAAAGAGAGTCCCAAGGTTGTACATGAACAGAAAAACATTGTTCAATCAGTATTGGATCAAGCCGTTGCGTCGTTTGTGGCTAAGCTAAAATCTGAAGATCGGTCGATTCAGCTTTCGTTGTTCTCATTCATCAAACCTGTGGTACATGAAAACAAGGTATTTATTGAGTTAATCAAACAACATAAAATTCAATTAGAAGAGGTTAAAGTGGAGTTCTTGCAACATTTAAGAACAGCGATGAATCATCCTGGTTTGTTAATAAACATCAAAGAAATTAAGAAGAAAGCAGAGGGAACCAGAGCATACACCGGCCAAGAAAAGTTTGACGTTATGGCCAAGAAAAATCCAGCGCTTTTAACCCTCAGAGACAAGCTTAACTTAACGATTAAATAGGTTAACTTTAATCATAAATCACAGTGACGGTTCCACTGTATTTTTCTTTTTGACCGTCGTAGATACACGCTTCGCGAAATTTAAGTATATAGAAATATGTTCCTGGTGGGCATGTTTTGCCATTTCCTTGTACTGTGGCATCCCAATTTAATGTTGACGAGGCCTCATAATCCAGATTGCTAAAATAAACCCGCTCACCCCATCGGTTAAAAATTGAAAGTTCATAAAAATCTTCCCCTTCCATTTCAACCTCAAATCGATCGTTTAACCCATCGCTATTTGGTGTGATAATATTGGGAATCATCATTTTGAATCGATGGTTACTTTCTATTGTTTTGCACAGTGTGTCCCAGCAGCCTTCGATGCTTTTGGAGTAAAGACATACGTCGAATTCGCCAACGTCTGGCGCATAATTATGCGAAGCGTTTGGTTCAAAAGCCGTATTTCTGTGACCACTAGAAACGTGACCGAAATTCCATTCTAAGACATCGTTTTCTTTGTGGTTAGCCGAAAAATGGAATGTTGGACAGATACTATCTTGTGTAAAGTCAAACGATGCAGTATTCTCAAATATTTCCAAGGTCTTCGTTATAGAATCATAACATTTACGTTGGTATGGACCTGTCGGTATATAGGTGGGTCGGTATCTTATTTCCAATGTACCTGTATCTTCAAGGTATACGTTATTTGTCGATTGATTGCTTATGACAGAATCGTTTTGATAAAACCATCTATAGGTCTGATAGATAGAGTCAGACTGGTCAACCAGACTAATGGAGGTGCCTTTACATAAACTACCCTCGGTATCGAAATCAACTTGAGGGATTGGTAGTATTACAACACGCCTTACTTCGTGTACTAGGGCGTTGGTGTCAGGAAAGGTGGAATTACAATAGTAAATGTTGTTACCATTGTCTGGGTTCACGACACTATCTCCAGCATATAAATAAATATAATAAGTACCTGGATTTGTGTAGGTGAACGAGACGTTTGAATCAGATTTTGTGCTCAATGAATTGGAATTTGAACTGGTGTCTCCAAAGTACCAGATATAATCGCTCGCTTTTTGTGAGTTGTTTTTAAATGTAACGGTATGCGGAACACACGCTACGGTGTCTGAAAGTATATCAAAATGGGGCAGGGGTCCATCAATGTTAATCGTTATAACAGCCGTGTCTTTGCAACCTACTTTGTTTTCAGCAACGTGGGTTATAGTGAAATCCCCATAGGTGGAATAATAATGGAAAGGGTCTTTCAAAAAACTGGGTGTTTTCCCATCTCCAAAATCCCAATAATACGATACTATTTTATCGAATGTTGTATCTGCAACAGTAGAAGAGTCAAAGAGTTGGAGGATGTCGTCGCATAAAAGTTTCTTGGCTAGATCCCTTATACCTGCATCTATATTTTCAACCACTACCCATTGGGTGGAAGTGTCACTGCATCCCGTGCCATCCACAGACGCCATTCGAACGCGGTAAGTACCAGGTGTGTTGAATACGTGGGTTGGTTCAGTCGTGTGCTTGCCAAAACCTGCGCCGTCATCGAAGTCCCAGTATACTTTTTCAGGACGAGTCGGTTGATCAGGTGGTTCCCATCTCCAATATTGATTGGTATCTCCCCAATAGATGATGCTGTCTTTAAATTGCACCGAGGCACCTGGGCACACAGGTTTGGAGTAGTCGAATTTGTTATAGAAACCTATTTTTCTATCGAAGTACACTGTGCCTGTACAACCCGAGTCTGTTGTCATTGTAATGCTGCCGCTGTAATCACCACTTGTGGTATACCTATGCGTAAAATCTGCAAGTTTACTTGAGTCTTTGTTGACGTATGTCGTGTCAAACCCGCCATCTCCCCAATCGTAGTAAATATCTGTTACATGTTTCTGTTCTTGTACAAAAAAGTTGCCTACCAGGTCGGAAGGCAAACAACCATTAAATGTTAGGTTGGCTTCAGGTCTTGGAGCTGGGTTTAATCTAAAATCTTTGTGGAACCAGAACGTATCTGAACAAACGCGATTTGGTTCAATGGTGTAGTCGCTAGAATCGCACGAGTGATATACTTTTTCGTCCCCGGTGATGGCTACAATGCCCCATGTCACCCATCGAGTTGAATCACAGGTTGTCTTGTATATATGCGGTGATCGAAAATCAATGAATTTGTTCTTGCCACACATAGAGTCATAATTAATCTGAATGTTGTCGTAACAACCTTCAACTTCAAAATGTACTGGTGATAAAACGCAATTGTCTCTTGTATCTGTACCAAAGTCTTCTCTTACCGGTTTTTTAATCACCACATATTCTCGTGAACTATCCTGACAACCGTTGGCATTGTCAACTACAGTAAGCCAAACCTCGTCGCACATGGTTGTATCGTACAAATGCTTGGCATTTTTGTCGACCGAGAAATTGCAATTCTTGTTTTTGTTTACTCCGTTCTTGGTATCTGTTGTGCATGGTTCGGCGTTGCCATCTTGAAACTTCCACAAATAGCTAAGATCTGTTGTGCGATGGGTGGTGCTTGCATCACAGAAGAAAACGGTGTCTTTTGGCTCGCATTGTGAGGCGTTCAAAATGCGCGCTCCAGCTTTAACCCCAACCACCTCGATGGAATCCTGTTTGTACGAAACACAATCACCTTTTTTAATACGAATTTCAATGTAATATTTGGCAGGTCTTGGTGGATAAAAGTTTACAACGCGCTGTCCTCCAAACATTTGTACAACATCCATGGCTGTATCCAAAGCCGTCCAAAGAAAACTGGCTCCAGGGACCACTGGATGTGAAAACTCAAAGTATTCTCCATAACACAAAATGGAGTCTGACTTCGAGTGATTGATGTCAACCTTGTCCAAACTAACGCCAACGGTGCGCTTAAATCTGGTTTGGCATCCATTTTTAAAAGTCAGTATTAAGAATACCGAGAAATTTCCGTTCTTTTTAAAATCGTGGTAAAATGGTGTGTCAGAAAAATTGGTTACCGTATCTTTTTCTCCGTCACCGTAATCTATTTCCACCAATGCTAAGTCATCTTTGTTTTTTATCCAATTGGTGTCCAGTGTAAACCAATTCGTCTGAAACTCACAGTCACGGGATTCCCTTCCTGTGAAAAAGGTGCCTTGAAAATCCTTAAGGACCTCTACCTGAAGTGTTCCGATGGTCTCACATCCTTTACTATTGGTTAGTTCGACGTCAATACTGTATTTGCCCGCTTGTTGGTAGGTGTAACATATCTTATCGCCAGTTCTGGGGTTATTGCTGTCTGTTTTCCCCCCATCACCCCATAGAACAATGCGTTTAGTGTTGGTGGTAGAGGTGTTCCCAGAAGTTGAATTATCTATAATGCAGATATTGTTTTCCGTTAAGCAGACAATTGAGCTAGGGTCTAGCTTTAACTGGACGTCCGGTGGATTGTATACGTCTATTTGCTTTGTAACCTCGCAAGTTGCGCCGTTGTTTTGAAGAATTGTTGCGGTAACGGTATATTGGCCGGCGCTCGCATATCTATGGTTGGGAGATGTTGTCGTGCTGCTATTTCCATCACCAAATTTCCACGCTACACTCGATACACCATTGGTGGAGTTGGCGGTAAAACCAATTAAATCATCAACGCAAGCATAATCGCCAGATTGTATTGAGCATTGGGCCGATGCTAGACAGAAGTTTAAGAATAAGACTATGAGCGTGGCAAATGCTTTCGCAAACAATACTATGCCATTACGCTTAAATCTTTTCAAGGATATTCAATTAGTTGCCACAAGGTATTTGCAACCGCATGGAATACCAAATGTGAACGTAACGTTTACACTAATTTGATAAAAGGTTGCTTCACAAATTGAGACACACAGGTGTCTTAATTTGCTGCTCAAAGCAAACTAGGTAAACGGGAAGAAGGTTCCACCGTAAATGGCTTCGTCCCCAAGTTCTTCCTCAATGCGTAATAATTGGTTGTATTTAGCGATACGGTCTGTTCGTGATGCAGATCCAGTTTTAATTTGTCCGCTGTTCATGGCTACTGCAAGATCAGCAATAGTCGTATCCTCAGTTTCTCCACTACGGTGACTAATTACATTCGTATACTGATGACGTGTCGCAAGTTGAATGGCATCAATCGTTTCTGTTAGTGTACCGATCTGATTCACTTTAACCAAAATGGAGTTTGCCACTCCTTGGTTAATGCCTTGCTGCAGTCGTTTAACATTGGTGACGAACAAATCGTCTCCAACCAATTGTACATTTTTGCCTATGCGGTCAGTTAAGCTTTTCCAACCTTTCCAGTCATCTTCATCTAAGCCATCTTCTATCGAAACAATTGGGTATTTGCTTGTCCAACCTTCCCAGTAGTTGACCATTTCTTCCGCATTTAACTTTTGGCCGTTTGATTTATGGAAGTTATATAGACCAGTTTCTTTGTCATAAAACTCAGAACTCGCTGCGTCCATTGCGATGAACATGTCTTGTCCTGGAGTATAACCAGCTACCTCGATTGATTTAAGTACAATCTCAATAGCTTCTTCGTTGCTTTTGATGTTTGGGGCAAACCCACCTTCATCCCCAACATTGGTGCTGTACCCTTTACTTTTAAGTACCGCTTTTAAATGGTGAAACACTTCTGTACCCATGCGCAATGCGTGGCCAAAAGAGTCAACCTTTACAGGCATGATCATAAACTCTTGAAAGTCAATAGAGTTGTCGGCGTGACTTCCACCATTTAAGATGTTCATCATCGGAACTGGTAGCACTTTGGCATTTACACCACCAATATATCGATGCAACGATTGACCTGCCGACATAGCTGCTGCTTTGGCGCATGCCAAAGAGACTGCTAGAATGGCGTTAGCGCCAAGATTACTTTTGTTAGCCGTTCCGTCTAAAGCAATCATCGCATTGTCGATGGCTGTTTGGTCGAATACGTCTTGACCAATTAAAGCATCTGCAATGGTTGAGTTGACATTATTTACAGCCTGAAGCACTCCTTTTCCAAGGAATTGCGACTTATCTCCATCTCTAAGTTCTGCCGCTTCATGAATTCCAGTCGAAGCACCCGAAGGCACAGCGGCTCGACCCATAGCACCACTATCGGTGTATACTTCGGCTTCAATGGTTGGGTTGCCCCTAGAATCTAATATTTGTCTCGCAGATATGTGGAGTATGTTGCTCATTATGTTATGCTAATAGGTTTATGAAGTCGTCAAATAGGTATCGTGAGTCGTGTGGTCCAGGGTTTGACTCTGGGTGGTGCTGTACCGCAAAAGCAGGAGCGTCTTTTAACCGGATACCTTCAACTGTACCGTCATTAAGATTTATATGTGTTATTTCTACGCTGTCGTTAAGAGTTTCGGGGTCGATAGCAAAACCATGGTTTTGCGTGGTGATTTCACTTTTTCCAGTAATCAAGTTTTGTACAGGGTGGTTTAATCCTCTGTGGCCGTGGTGCATTTTGAATGTTTTCATGCCAACCGCTTGTGCCAATATTTGACTTCCTAAACAGATACCAAAGAGTTTTTCTTTGCTGTCAATGATGTCTTTAATTGTATTGGTTTCTGCATCCATTACACTTGGATCTCCAGGGCCGTTGCTAATCATATAGCCATCCGGATTCCATGCCTTCATTTCGTTATAAGGTGTGTTGCTAGGAAAAACTTTTAAGTAACAGTCTCGTTCAGCCAAACATCTTAGAATGTTTGTTTTGACACCTAAGTCTAACACGGCAACCTTGTATTTGGCCGTTTCGTCGCCATAATAGAAGGACTTGTCTGTTGTTACTTTGGAGCTCAGCTCAAGACCTTGCATTGAAGGGACGTCAGCCAATTGAGCCTTTAAGGAGTCAATGTCTAAGACATCAGAGCTAATGGCGCAATTCATAGCCCCTTTGCTTCTTATGTGTCTTACAATCTGGCGTGTATCAACGTCACAAATGCCAATTAAGTTGTTGTCAATTAGATAGTCATTCAAGCTCGAATTTGCCTGTTTCCGGCTAAACTTATCAGAAAACTTCTTACAAATGAGTCCGTTAATCTTAATGCTGTCCGATTCAACATCTTCCATGCTTGCGCCGTAATTTCCGATATGATCAGAAGTCATCACAACAACTTGTCCGAAGTAGGATGGGTCTGTGAAAACTTCCTGGTAACCAGTCATTCCGGTGTTGAAACAGATTTCCCCGAAAGTTGTGCCAATTTTACCAATGGCCTTTCCTTTAAATACGCTGCCATCTTCTAAGACTAAAATGGCTACTTGTCCTGTCGTATTCTCCACGTTTTTATGTTTTTGCAAAGGTAACATAGCAAGGATTTTTGCAAAACTATGTTGAAAAGTTGCGACTTATTTTTGGTTTATCCAATCTGATAAGTGTTTTATTACTTTAACGCTTGGGTGTCCGGGAATGTAATATTCATTGGGTGTTGAGGGGGAGTCTCCCCATATTAGTTGATGATTTACGCCGGGTATCAGATTGAAATCTACGTGATTTTCATTTTGAAGTAATTCTTGATACTTTACAAATTCTGTTTGATATCGAACCTGGTAGTCACGATCACCTTGTGTGATGAGCACCCGACAAGTCAATTGTTTAATTACGTCAGCAGGGTTATATGTCGAAAACTCTCGAAAGTACGGTAACATTTTATCGCTGCCCATAATGCTAAGTTTACTGACTTCAGAAGGTTCTTCGTTAATGAATTTCACCTCTTGTTTAGCGGTTTCAATTAATTTATTTTCCCTTTTGGTTAATTTACCGTCAAGCCCAAGCAAATATGCATATTGTTCAGGAATGATTTCATATAGTGCTCGATAGGGGCCAGCCAACATAATTATGCCTGCAACATTAGATTGGTCGGCAATTCTGGGGCTAGCATAGGCCCCCAAACTATGGCCCAATACGTACACTGCTGATGAATCTATGAACGGATAGGTTTTGGCCAGATTTACCGCAGATATTGCATCGGCTATAGTCTCTTCGTATAGCGTAATTGAATCTGCTTTCGCTAATTGTTTCTGATAAACCAAGGTTCTTTTGTCGTACCTAATCGTGGCAATACCGTTAATTGCAAATCCATACGCAAGGTCTTGAAACAATCGGTTTGGAGATAGGGCGCTTCCTTCATTTCTGTCACTTGGGCCTGAACCATGCACTAAAATGACTACGGGGCACTTGGTGCAATTTTCGGGTAGAAGTAACTCCCCAGGCAATGAGAACGTGTCGGTTTTAACTTTGATACGTTCTTTACCAAAGACTATGTTTTTTGCCCAATCAGGGGTTTTATACGCCAGTGCTGTGAAACGTAATCCAGCAATATCTTTTTGTTCGTTACTTGTTAAAATCAAATTGAAACTGGCCTTTTCGAAATGCAAGGGTACGGTAGCAGTCTGTCGATTTTTTACCGTAGAGTATGCGACTTTCCCCGTTTCTCTCAGTTTGCCATTGTTTTTTTGAATACCCTTCCATGCGCCGAAGAGGTAAATTTTCTTGAACGACTTCTTCGTCTTTTTGTCAAAGTAACGATGGATCTTCCCAATTTTGTTCTGTTCAAATAGCTGGATAATTTCTTCTGTTTTGGTTTCGAATTCTTGTGCCGAACAAAACATTGCCAGTCCACACAGAACGAAAACCAGAATCAGTCTATTCATGGTCATATTTTCTTAGAAGTTTTAAGAATACAGCCATGTCTTTAGGCAGTGGCGCTTTAATGTTGAATGACTTACCGTACAAGTCAAAGCTTACGGACTCTGCATGTAAAGCCGTCCGGCTGATCATTGGTCGGGGCTCTTCATGTGTTGGAGGGTTGTAGTTCTTTTTGATAGATTTCAGATAAGGTGGGTCGCCACCGTAAATGACATCACCAGATATTGAGGCGTTTTGAGTTGCCAGATGAATGCGAATTTGGTGCAATCGGCCAGTTAGTGGCTTACATTCAATCAAGCAAAAATTCTTAAAAGTCTCAATTACGCTGAAGTCTGTTTCCGCCGGTTTGCCGTCTCTTTTATCTACCTTCGCTCTGCCTCTTGAACTAACAGAAAGGGGTGTGTCTACTGTGGTGTTCTTGAAGTAATGACGGCCATCGGAAATAGCCCAGTAAGTTTTTTCAATTTCTCTTTTTTCGAATTTTATAGACATCTCTCGGTATGTTTCCGGATTTTTTGCAATGAGTAAAATGCCAGATGTCTCTTTATCCAGTCTATGACAGAGTTGAGCTGATGCCAGGTAATCTTGTGCTAGATGCTGAATACTCGGTTGATCTCCGATACGGTCGTTTAGACTGGAGATCATAGCAGGTTTGTTTATGGCAATAAGGTGTTCATCTTCGTGAACGATGTATTCTGAAAAACGTTTTAGCTTCATGAAAACTTGGATATCAAATCAGTCACACTTAATTTTTGTTGCTCACCAGTTTGCATGTTTTTCAGCTGAACTGATTCTGTTTCAATTTCATTATCACCAACAACGGCGACCCATTTGTAGCCGCATTTGTTCGCATAATCAAACTGCTTATTTATTTTCTTAAGATCAGGGTAGACGACAGTCGGGATTTGTTTGGCTCGCAGTTCATGTGCACAGGCAAGGGCATATTTTCTTGCTACTGCATCAAAATGGCAAAACAATAGTGTGTTGTGGGTGTACTTTTCATCATAAAATCCTTGGGACGCAAGGATGTCATATATCCTGTCCAACCCAAAGGATATGCCTACGCCAGATACGTTCTTTAAACCAAAAACACCGGTTAAGTCATCGTATCTTCCTCCTCCAGATACACTGCCGATACCACTATCTAAAATAATGGCTTCGAAAATGCAACCGGTATAATAATCTAAGCCACGTGCTAAACTGAAATCGAGCACGATGTTCACATTCGAAATATCTCCGTATTGTAGTACTTGGTTTAATTCTTCAATGCCAATTGACTTTTCTTCACAATCGACAAGGGATGCTTGCAATTCATCAATGGTTTCAACGGAAAAAGGCTTTATATGCAATAGAGCCTTAAGGTGGTCAATTTTATTGGGTGCTAACCCTTTTTCTGATAGTTCTTTGGTTACGCCGTCCCAACCAATCTTGTCGAGCTTATCTATAGCCACCGTCAGGTCAGTGAAGGAGCCCTTAAATTCTATCGTTTTGGCTATCGCTTCAAGAATTTTGCGATGGTTTAACCGTACTTGATAATCTTTCAATCCAAGATTGGTAAACACTTGGTGGTATATCTGAATAAAATCTGCTTCACAGACGAGCGACTTTGTGCCGATGACGTCTGCATCACATTGCCAAAACTCTCTGTATCTGCCTTTCTGTGGCCGGTCGGCACGCCAAACGGGTTGAATTTGATACCGTTTGAATGGGAAGGTGATGTTGTGTTGATTTTGAACGACGTATCGTGCAAAAGGAACGGTTAAGTCATATCTCAAGCCTTTGTCCGAAATCGAAGGTACAAGTTGACTCGAGTTTTTGTCTGCAAGGGCTTGTCCATCTGCCTTATTCAAGTAATCACCTGAATTCAGAATCTTGAACAAAAGGTTGTCGCCTTCAGCGCCATACTTACCTGTAAGCGTACTGAGCTGCTCCATCGCAGGTGTTTCAATGGGGTCAAAGCCATATAATACATATACATCCTTAATGACATCAATGATCTGATTGCGTCGATTCATTACTTCTGGTGAGAAGTCTCGCGTACCTTTAGGAAGTGAGGCTTTTTGCATAGCGCAAAAATACTGATTTGACGACTGATTTACTCTTGATTCACGACGTAAAAGTATTTGAACAAGGCTTGCTTCAGATTACTGTCGAGCACTTCCTCCATTTGAGGGAATTTTGACTCAAGGTTGGTAAGGCAATTTATATCTTGACTCTTGTTAAATAAAAAGGCGTCTTGTGTTAAGTGAATCCCGTAACTCCAATTGTTTTTGGTGATGTGATAGGTGTTGTTGTCAAAATGCGTTACGAATTCATTGTTGTTTTCTTCAAATATCGAATGGCCAAGTAAGGTAATGTCTTGAGGGTAGCCAACATAGTCCAACACAGTAGGGAGAATGTCAATTTGTTCTACAGTCTTACGAATAGCTTGAGGTTTGAGTAGTTTAGGGCTGTATAGGATTAATGGAATTTCGAATTTTCCGGATGGTGTTCGATATGCATGCAACAAGTTTTCTGCACTGTGATCAGCCGTAATAATGAAAATAGTGTTGTCAAACCAAGCGGTTTTTTCACACGATTCCATAAACTTTTTTAATGCCATATCTGCATATTGAATACTCTTATGGATTGGAATATTGCCTTTTAGAAATGAGTCCTTGTACTCAGTCGGAATGGTATATGGGTGATGACTAGAAAGGGTGAAAATACCACTTACAAATGGTTGTTTTTGAGTTGATAGATTATCGGATACATACTGGAGGTAGGGTTCGTCCAAAACGCCCCAGTGGCCATCTAGGTCTTCCTGTTTAGGGTATTCGTCGAGCCCATAATAGTCATGTAAACCATTGGTCGTTAAGTAGGATTTGAATCCCATGGTCTCATTATTTGCGCCATGAAAAAATGAAGAGGAGTACCCAAGACTTTGCAAACAGTTGAATAAAGAAGGAACTTGGTTTGATGACTTTGGCGAATGAATGATGGCAGTAGAAGACAATTTCGGTAGACCGGTGAAAATGGCTGGTACAGCATCTACAGACTTTAGTCCATTGGCATACGCATTGTGGCAACAAATGGATTTTGGGAAAAGGCTGTTTAGGAATGGGGTGTAGGTGTGCGTCATGCCGCGATTAAGACCAGTGTACTCCTTACCAAAACTCTCCAAAACGATAATTACTATGTTGGGGGCTACTATGCTGTCTTTAGCAAAATTTGAGGAAGAAATCGACGTCTCAAAGCCGTCTATAAAACCTGGAGTGGTTATGGGGTTTTGCCAACTTTCGAATATATAAAATGGAACATTGTATGACACGACATGGGTAGCGCTTGATAAATAACTTCCGCTGTCTGCAGTTCTGAGGGGTTTTAGCCTAAAACCACCACGCGCTATGACAAATGCAACAACAACGATTAAGCTTAAGGAAATCCAATTGGTTTTTTGCTTAACGCGAAGCGATTGTCGCAGCCAAAGTGTTATGGCAACTGTCAAAACAAGGCCTAAGAGTGCCATATACCAGTAGTTCGCAACGTACGTCCAAAGGCTAATGTTGTTATCTGGGTTTAGTTGGTGAAAGAAGCTGTATCCTATGTGTTCCTTTAGAAATTTAAAGTAGAGGGCATCGATTATGCCTACAAATGTGACTATGGCGACAAAAAGTGATAGTAAGACAGTCGTAAGCACTTTTGATTCGAAAGTCAGGTAAACCAGGTACAACGCGGTGATGATATAGAACGTTGGAATCAAGTCCAAACGAAAACCAAATAGGAATGCATCAAAAAGCTGATTGAAGTCTATTTTTGTGAAAGTAGAACCATTGGTTAATACAAATAGTATTCTCAATGCAAAGAACAAAGAGAGCACCTTCGCGTACAAGCCTAATAGTGGGAGGTGTAAGTGCGTTTTTATGTTGTTAAATGATTTAAGCAAAATGGTGTAAAAAAGTGACGTATCTTTTAAAATATCTATTACCTTTGCAGTCCTTCAAAAATAGTTAAAGAGATGAAAGCGGGAATACATCCAGAAAATTATAGATTAGTCGTTTTTAAAGACATGTCAAATGAGCATACGTTTATGACTAAATCTACCGTTGAAACAAAAGAAACAATCAAGTGGGAAGATGGAAACGAATATCCATTGTACAAGCTTGAAATTTCAAATACGTCACACCCATTTTACACTGGTAAAATGAATTTCGTAGATTCAGCTGGACGAATTGATAAGTTCAACAAACGTTACGGAAAAAAGAAATAAGATTGGAAATCAATCTACAACAAAGCTCTCAATTCGAGGGCTTTGTTTGTTTTCAGCCACTTATAACTAATTTTGGTTTATGAATTCAGTTTTATTCGATGATCATTCACGTGACAACCTTTTGCCATTGACCTTTACGCGTCCTGTGGCTCAAATTCGCATCGGCATCCTTACTATTGCCGAAAAATGGGATAAGCGGTTGGCATCTACATCAAGTCATAAAACTGAAGAATACCTGCGCGATAAATATCCAGAACGTAACACAGCGGATAACATTTTTATCAATGGTGCGTGTTTACCAACCGAGTCGTTAGTCCAATCAATAAAAAGCCTTGATTTTAATACTTCTTTAGTTTCAGAAGGTGGCCGTTTAATTGCCAAGCGTTCAGCCCAATTCGATGATGTTTCAGAAAATGAATCAAGTACGGAAGCAACTTTTATAAACTACCCAGAGGATATCTTTTCGTTAAACGGTCAAGAAATAGAAAGTGATTTTGACTTAGTTACAGTAAATCGACAGTCACAAGTGCTTTCTAGTACCAATACTTTATTGGGTAATGGCAGACTGTTTATCGATGAGGGAGCAAAAGTAGAAGGGGCTATTTTGAATACGTCAAATGGCAGCATCTATATTGGAGCAAATGCTGAGGTGATGGAAGGCGCCATTGTGCGGGGTGGATTAGCATTATGTGATTCAGCGTCATTAAAATTAGGTGCTAAAGTTTACGGGCCAACAACTATAGGTCCTCATTCTAAGGTTGGGGGAGAGGTTAACAATTGTGTTATTATCGGTTATTCAAATAAAGGGCATGACGGATTTTTAGGAAACAGTGTGATTGGCGAATGGTGTAATTTGGGCGCTGACACGAACAATTCCAATCTTAAAAATAACTATGCCGACGTTAAGATTTGGAGTTACCCGGATAAACGATTCCGCAATACAGCAAAGCAATTCTGTGGCCTCATTATGGGGGATCATAGCAAGTGCGGTATAAATACGATGTTTAATACAGGTACGGTAATTGGCGTGTCTGCAAATATTTTTGGGTCTGGATTTCCAAGAAACTATGTGCCTTCCTTTGCTTGGGGTGGTGCGTCGGGTTACAGTACATATCAATTAAAAAAAGCATCTGATACGGCTTCATTGGTTTTTGCAAGAAGAAGTAAATCCTTTGACGACGTCGAGACAAAAATTTTAGAGCACGTTTTTGAAGAGACACAAACCAATCGATTTTGGGAGAAATAAAACTATAGAACATAATACAATGAGAAAAAGATTAGTTGCAGGAAACTGGAAGATGAACACAGATTTAAACGACGGGTTTAAGTTATTAAAGGAAATCTTACATGAGGTTAGGGAGCCAGAACTAAAAGATTGCGACGTCCATATTTATGCACCATTTACACATTTGAAAATTTTTCATAATTCTTTGAATGGCAGTGGGATTACATTGGGTGCACAAAACTGTCATCACAAAGATGGCGGTGCTTATACCGGTGAAGTCTCAGCACAGATGCTGACATCTGTACCAGTCGATTCTGTATTGGTAGGTCATTCTGAACGCAGAGCATATTGTGGTGAGACAAATGAAATATTGGCTGAAAAAGTAACTACTGCTTTGGCAAACGGATTGAACGTTATATACTGTTACGGTGAAACATTAGAAGAACGTGAGAATGAACGCCATTTTGATGTGGTTAAAAACCAAATTGAAGCTGGTACTGGTCACCTGACTGAGGAGCAATGGGCGCAAGTTACTTTAGCCTATGAACCTGTTTGGGCAATTGGTACAGGTAAAACCGCAACAGCTGAACAAGCACAAGAGATTCATGCATATTCACGTAAAGTATTGGAAGGCATTTGCACAGCCTCAGTGGCTCAAAACACACGCATTTTGTATGGGGGGAGTGTTAAGCCGAACAATGCTGGTGAACTTTTTTCAATGGACGATATAGACGGTGGTTTAATTGGTGGTGCAGCCCTGAATGCTGAAAGTTTTGCCGGTATCGTAACCGCTTAATTCCAATTTACTGTACAGTGCTTGCCGAGTTGCTAGTTTGGTACATCCCTTACTACGTATGATATTCGCACTACCTTCTTGACTTGTTTTATGAAATGGGCTGGTTTTTGCCATTGGTATCATAGGACATTTAAATATAAGTTATGAGAACAAAAATTTACCCTCTATTTAACCTTGGCTTTCTTTTTATCATAGTCCTGTCGATTTCTTCGGGTTGTGTTACAGGTAAAAAGCGATTTGAACAAGGAGATTACGATGCTGCCACGATGCAGGCCATCAAAAGATTAAGAAACAACCCAGACAGCAAAAAGGCACGACAGTATTTGCCTTTGGCTTACGAGCATGCGCTTGAGTATCATTTAAATGCAATTGAAGTAGCAAAAGCGAGTAGTGATCAGTTTAAATGGGATGCTGTTGTAACGCATTATACACAACTCAATGGGCTGTACAATGAAATAGTGAAATGCCCATCTTGTTTGAATATTTTTACAAATCCTAGATTGTTTCAAACAGAATTCGACGATGCTAGGTTATTGGCGTCAAAGGCACATTTCGATGCAGGATTGTTGGAGTTTCGGAAGTATACAAAACCAAGTGCTCGAGCAGCTTATCGCTCGTTCATGACCGCAAAAGACTATACGCCTAAATACGCGGGGATTGATCTTTATTTAGATTCTGCACTTACGCTTGGCACCGTGCACGTATTAATTGAAGAAATTCCAGTTCATTCTAGACGACTGAGTCTGACGAATGAGTTTTTTCAAAATTCTATACTTGAACATGTCAATGCCTTGAACTATACCTTCGTTCGGTTTTACCGTGAGGCAGACTTAGGTGATGTAGCACTTATTCCGGACGATGTCATCGTCATGCAGTTCGATGACTTTGTTGTTGGGCAAACGTTTGTTAGAGAGCGTGTAGAAACCATTGAGAAGGATAGTGTCGAAATTGGTGTCGAAAAAACTAGCGATGGGGAACAAGCTGTTTATGGGACCGTAAAAGCTGAGCTAACGACCTATACGAAAACACTTACGTCTAGTGGACTGCTTGATTTTCAGATTGTGGATGCGCAGAGTGGGTCGACTATCCGACAACGAAAACTCCCAGGCACTTTTGTTTGGAGCACGGAGTGGGCAACATATAACGGTCAAGAAGAAGCCTTGAGCAATGAACAACTCGGGATAACAAAGTTGAGAGAACGCTTCCCACCTTCACCACAAGATATGTTTATTGAGTTTACACAACCTATTTACAATCAAGTTATCCGATCTATTGATCAATATTATAGGGCATACAATTAGAGAAATTTACTAGTTGATGATGGTCCGCAATGAATTGTGGACCATTTTTTTGTGCTCCTTTTTTGATATGGACTAAGGGATGGTTTATTCGCGTGCGGTTAACGTTATAGTAATGGCTTCAGAGTTTATTGGTGTCAATCGAATCGACTAGTCGTTTATTTGGGCTTTAACTTCGGCTATACGGGATGTAGTTTTTACCGGTCAACGGTTAGTTAATTTGGCACGCTGCTTACACACAGAAGTTCAATACCATCTAAACAAAAAAAAGGCTCCAATTTAATTGGAGCCTTTTTATAATTGAAATATTTTTAGTCTATCTGACTTTTAGTAAATCGATTCTTCTTGAACCATAGTCCACTCCATCAGGGGCTGCACCTTCAGTGTCCATACTGAAACGGTCACGAGGAATGTTATAGTTTGCATTTAAGTAATCAATGATTGCCGTAGCACGTTTGAATGCTAACTGAGAACCTGATTTACTTCTAACGGCATAACCAGAAGCCAATACCTTTAAATCTGGACAAGCTTTCATTTTCTCAGCAACACTATACAGTGATCCGTAAAACTCTGGCTTTATTCTAGAACTACCGTTGTCAAACACGACAGATGGTAAAAGTACATCTTCGCAATCGCAACAAGCGCCACCACCTACTTTAACTGCAGTTCCTGTACGTGGGTTAACCAGAGTGCCCGATTGTGTTTTGGTGTCTTCGTCTCTGTAATCAGGTACACCATCCTTATCAACGTCAATCATGATACCATCACCATCAACAATAGCACCTTTTTCAGAATAAGGTTCTGCGTCTTTATAGTCAGGTACACCATCTGTATCGATATCAGCAGCTTCTCCACTTCCCCAAACCCAGGCATTCTTGTCTGTGTCTGGCTCCTTGTCCCAATAATCAGCGACACCATCATCATCCGTATCTAACAACATCAAGTCTACTTTCTCTTCTAATATCTGCAAGGAATCCAGTGTAGTGTATATCGACTCTACAGGGTTTAACCAATCATAGTGATCGTCAATACCATCCTTACCACCTAATTTAATACTTGCTTGAACGCTTAACAGTCCGTAAAAGTCAAAAACACGGTTTCTCCAAACTGGAAATGAGTAGGCATCAATATTATCACTACGTGTATAGTGGTTTTTGTATTCAATACCAATGTCCAACATCTTACCCATGTTTCTCTTGAATCCAAAACCAAAAGGTACCGTAAAGTTGTTTCCTTTATAGTTACTTATGGCATTAACCAAGTTGTTGTTATTGTCGTATTCCGGCGTAAAGAATTCATCTCCATAAGCATTATAAAATTCTACCGCATCAGCCTCTATTTCATACTGGCCCTTTACATCACTCCATAGTATACCAAATCCAGTAAACAAATACAGTTGTACTTTTCTCAATGGACGTAAAAATGAAATATTACCTAAAGTCAGTTGCGCAGTTACGTTCAAATCTTTGAAGTTGTTTTTGAAGAAGTAACTGTCTTCAGTTGGTGCCGAGTTACCCGCATTAAATGTATTTACATTATCAGCACCTGATTTTACATTTCGGCCATCACTTCCATTTCCACTAATATCCTGCTCTGCTCTAGAACCATTTAGCGTACCAATGTTTCCATTAAGTTTTAAACCAAATGTTTGTGATACAGAATACTTGACGTGTGCGCCAAAGGCCATACCTACACGAAAATCATCCGCATCACTCATGGTATGCGTTGGACTTAGTTGTAGACCAACAGACCATCTTTTAGCTGGTCTAAATTTTTCGAAATAGTTTGTGATTTGTGCCGATACGAGTTGACTACAGAATACGGCTGCGATAAGTAAGGTAATTTTTAAGCTCTTCATTTTCAATTTAAATCTATAACTGATTCGCGTAGTTGTGTTGCAAACCTAGCTAAGAATGTGACAATTAGCAAATGTTTTTAGTGAGATACCGCAGTGATTATTCGATGGTTTACGAAAATGTTGGTGTTCGAATTGAATATTGATTGCGCCATCTTCATTTGTGGTATCATTCCAAGAATAAATTTACTACGTTCTTGGTTGTATGATTCGTCGTATACATTTGATTTGATCTTTGATACCAAATGCAATACTGGATTTTCTTTAGACGCGTGATCGACAACTTTAGCGTGCTGCTGTTTTAACTCATTAATTGCCTGATTGTTAATCTTTTCTGACTTTTTGGACTGAATGAAATCAAAGCGTTTGAACGTGTTGTTGATCTGGTTTAGCTGAAATGCAACACTTGCAATTCCTGATTCCAAGTCAGCAAGTACGTCACTATCTTTTGAAACGATAATTTCGGTAACATTCGCTTCGCTGAGGAAGAGGTATGCTAATGGAATTTGGTTTTTGTCAAGTTTCTGTACGTTTTTTTCAGATACAAAAAACATGGACTTGCGAATGGACAAAATAGGGTAGACCAATTCCGAGCCTTCCATGGCATTTTTAAGCTCCAACCAATATATAATTTCACTTGCACCACACACGTACTGAATATTTGGCAATATCGTTTGTTGATACAAAGGTCGTAATAAGGCATTTGGGCTAAAACACTCCGGGTTATCCTTAATTTTTTGACGCAGTTGGTCGGCTGAAAAGGTTGTTTCTGTGCCGACCAAACTAAACAACGATTCGTTTTTCTTTTCTATTCTATTTCTTTGGTTATCAGTTATATAGAATGTGTTTATTGGCCGCGTATTGATTGGTGCTTTGATGCCAAAGCGTTTCATTGTCTCTATACCTTTGTCTATGGCTGCTGAAGGCTTATGGTCAAAAATATCGGATTGGAATAAGTCTATACTTTTTGATTTTAGAAACGGATCATCGGGGTCGATAACCACAATCCCAGTATCTTCAAAGTGCTTGTGAACGATGTAGCGAGTGGCATCCGCAAAAGTGTTACAGTTGGCATAAGCATATTTGCAGTCATCTAAAAACTGCAGATTGTCTTCTGTTTGATCAATTCTCTGTTGGGCCTTCTCTACAAGAGCAACTAATGACTTTGGGTTTAACCGGCCCACAGGGCCTTGCGAATCCATTTCCCAGTCGTAGGTTTCATTATACAGTCGAGTCGACTTTATTTCATCAAAATCATGGTCTTCACTTGCCATCCAGAAGACTGGAACTACATCATTGTCAGGCAGTTCCTCGGCTATTTTGTTGGCTTCGGCGCAGCATGATAGGATTTTGTTAACGACAAAGAATGGACCTAAAAAAATATGAATTTGTTGTCCTGTTGTGACGCTTAAAGTATTGGTATCTCGTAGTTTTTCAATGTTTTTGAATACCTCAGAGTCACTTGTTAAATCAATCAGACTTTTCTGGTATTGCAGCTTCAATACCTCAACTAAGCGGGAACGGTATTCGGCATCAAACCGACTTTGTTGCGTAATGGTTTTTCCTAACGCAGAAACACCTTCTGTGTTTAATAAGTCTTTAGCAAATTCGGGATTAGTTAAATTAGAAAGAACTGGTTTATAAAAGTCTGTGTCTTTTGCGTCAATGTGATGTATGTGAAAATTATTTAACGACGCTTCCATATAAGTCAAATTCTTTTGCAGTTTCTATTTTAACATTTACGAAATCACCTATTCTCAAATAATCATTGTTTTGCGGAATAAGTACCTCATTGTCTACTTCAGGAGAGTCGGCTTCTGTTCTACCTATGAAGAAATTGTTCTCAATACGATCAATAAGTACTCTTTTGGTTTTCCCAATTTTACTTTGATTCAAATCAAAACTGATTTGTTCTTGAAGTTCCATTATGTGACTTGCCCGTGCTTGTTTTTCTTTTTCCGGTATATCGTCGGCCAATGTGTGGGCGTGCGTTCCGTCTTCATGTGAATAGGTAAAAACGCCGAGTCGGTCAAATTTATACGTCTCTACGAAATCACACAATTCGAGGAAATCGTTTTCTGTTTCGCCAGGATGACCAACAAGCATTGTGGTTCTAAATGACAAATCAGGATTGTGCGATTTAATGTGTTCGACAACCTCGACTGTCCTTCTTTTCGTAATACCACGTCGCATAAATTTTAGCACATTGTCAGTGATATGCTGCAGTGGCATGTCAAGATAATTGCAAATCGATGTATTGTTCTTAATCACGTCAAGCACTTCCATTGGGAACTGCGATGGATATGCATAATGTAAACGAATCCAGTCTATACCGTTGACATTGGCCAACGAATCCATGAGGCCGGCAAGTTTACGTTCATTGTATAAATCAAGGCCGTAATAGGTAGAATCTTGCGCTATCAACATCAGCTCTTTACACCCATTTTTTGCAAGGTTTTCAGCTTCCTTTATAAGAAGTTCAATGGGTTTAGAAACATGCTTTCCACGCATTTGAGGAATTGCACAGAAAGAACAAGGCCTGTTGCATCCTTCTGAAATTTTCAAATAAGCGTAATGAAAAGGTGTTGTAGTAATGCGCTCTCCTAAGAGATTCTTTTTATAATCTGCGTTTAGTTTCTGAAGTAATCCAGGCAATTCCATCGTCCCAAAAAAGGCATCAACTTCAGGCATTTCGGAAGCAAGTTCGTCTTTGTATCGATGTGATAAACAGCCTGTTACGTAAAGTTTGTCAATATTTCCTGCTTCTTTTTGGTCAATATATTGAAGTATGGTATCAATAGATTCTTGTTTGGCATTTTCAATAAACCCACAGGTGTTGACTACAATGATATTTGCGTCATCGTCGTCTGTTTGATGACCGGCCTCTATGTCATTTGCTTTCAGTTGCGTTAGCAAGACTTCTGAGTCGACGACATTTTTAGAACAGCCTAAGGTGATGATGTCAACCTTGTTTTTGCGAAAGTCTTTGGTGCGCATATTTAATTTGAGAACAGTGAATCTACAAAATCTTTAGGTTCAAAGTGCTGAATGTCATCAACTCCTTCACCTATTCCTATATATTTTACTGGTATTTTGAATTGTTCAGATATTCCGAGAACAACGCCTCCTCTTGCGGTTCCATCTAGCTTTGTTAATGCGAGTGCAGTCACCTCGGTGGCAGCTGTAAACTGTTTAGCTTGTTCGAATGCATTTTGACCAGTACTGGCGTCTAATACCAATAGTACTTCGTGAGGAGCGTCAGGAATTACTTTGCTCATCACCCTTTTAATCTTCCCTAATTCATTCATTAGGTTCACCTTGTTATGCAGTCTGCCCGCCGTATCTAATAGTATTAAGTCAGCGTTTTGCTCAACACCTTGCTTAACAGTGTCGTAAGCAACTGCCGCGGGGTCGGTATTCATACCTTTAGAGACAATGGGTACCTGTACCCGGTCACTCCATATTTTGAGTTGATCAACTGCTGCGGCCCGAAAGGTGTCACCAGCGCCTAGAAGCACATTTTTACCAGCTTTACTGTATAGATTGGCTAGTTTTCCTATGGTGGTAGTTTTGCCTACACCATTCACTCCAACAACCATTACCACGTAGGGTTTTGCCTCAGAATTGATGTCGCCTCTATTGTTTTCTGAAAGTAACTGGGTGATTTCATCTTTCAATAACTCATTCAGTTCGGAAGCGTTGACATATTTGTCTTTAGAGACTCTTTTCTGAATGCGCTCAATAATGTTAAGGGTTGTGTCTACACCAACGTCAGATGTGATTAAGATCTCTTCTAAGTCATCTAAGAAGTCATCGTCGATAGAGGTCTTTCCTATCAGGGCTTTTGATATTTTTCCAAATAAAGATGACTTGGTTTTTTCTAAACCTTTCTCCAACTGTTGCTTGTCTTCAACAGTCTTTTCTTTTTTAAATAGATCAAAGAGTCCCATATTGCTATAAACAAAAAAAGCTTCCTATTGATAACAAGGAAGCTTTAAAATGTTTTCAAAAAATATTTTACTTAAAGTATTCCTTAACTGAATCAGTTGGAATGATTTCTTCTTTAAATGTGTATGCTCCTGTTTTAGGAGATTTTACAGCCTTAATTACTTTGGCCCAATCTCGACCAGTTCCAGTCTTTAGCGTTGCAACTACCTTCTTTGCCATCTCTTAATTATTTAATCTCTTTATGAACAGTTACTTTCTTCATGATTGGGTTGAATTTTTTCAATTCCAATCTTTCAGTTGTATTCTTTTTGTTTTTGGTGGTGATATACCGGCTTGTACCTGGTAAACCACTTGCTTTGTGCTCAGTGCACTCCAAAATTACTTGAACTCGATTGCCTTTCTTTGCCATGATCGATTATATCTTACCGTTTTTTTCAAATTCCTTTAAACAAGCAGTAATCCCTTTTTTGTTGATTGTTCTCAACGCAGAAGTAGATACTTTTAAAGTTACCCATCTGTCCTCTTCAGGAAGATAGAACCGCTTGGTGTGTAGATTCGGGTAGAATCTACGCTTCGTTTTTATATTTGAGTGAGAAACATGGTGCCCTTTTAGCGCCTTCTTTCCCGTTAAATCACAAATTCTAGACATCGCTTAAATTTTAAGGAATGCAAAGTTGGTTCTTTTTCCTAGACTTTACAAACGAAATTGAATAAAAAACTAACTTTTTTAAAAGGAGTGTAAACGTATACGAAATAATTGTAAACGCTTGCTGTGGTTGAGTCCAGTAACAAGTCTATAAACAATTGAAATGGCTAACTATACGTCTATACGCGCATACTTCGCGTTGGCCTCAATAAACGCCCTTCTTGGTGGTACTTCGTCGCCCATCAACATCGAGAAAATTCGATCAGCTTCAGCAGCACTATCCAATGTAACTTGTTTTAGTGTGCGTCTTTCCGGATCCATTGTTGTTTCCCACAGTTGTTCTGCATTCATCTCTCCAAGACCTTTATAACGCTGTACGCCAACACTTTCTGGCTTGTCGCCACCTAGTCGCATAATTTCACGATCGCGTTCGTCATCACTCCACGTATACACGGACTCTTTTCCTTTTTTAACTTGATAAAGAGGAGGAGTTGCTATGTAAATATTACCATTATCGACTAAGGTCTTCATGTATCTGAAGAATAGCGTTAATATCAAGGTTCTAATGTGGGAACCATCCACATCCGCATCCGTCATAATAATCACTTTGTGGTAGCGCAATTTTTCAACGTTCAACGCTTTCTCATCTTCTTCTGTACCAATCTTTACACCTAAAGCGGTAAACATATTTTTGATCTCTTCGTTGTCGTAGATCTTATGCTCCATGGCTTTTTCCACGTTCAATATCTTACCTCTTAAAGGTAGAATGGCTTGAAAGCTTCTATCGCGGCCTTGCTTAGCAGTTCCGCCTGCCGAGTCACCCTCAACAAGATAAATTTCACACTTTTCTGGGTCTTTCTCTGAGCAATCTGAAAGCTTACCTGGTAGTCCCATCCCGCTCATCACGCCTTTACGCTGCACCATTTCTCGTGCTTTTCGTGCAGCATGTCTTGCTTGGGCAGCAACAACCACTTTGTTTACAATGGCCTTTGCTTGATTGGGGTTTTCTTCCAAGTAATTGTTCAGCATTTCACCTACAGCCTGGTCTACGGCTCCACTCACTTCACTATTACCAAGTTTCGTTTTAGTCTGCCCTTCAAACTGGGGTTCTTGAACTTTTACAGAAATCACACCAGTTAAGCCTTCTCTAAAATCTTCCCCGCTTATTTCAAACTTCAGCTTGGCAAAATAGCCTTGCTTTTCTCCATACGCTTTAAGGGTTCTAGTCAAAGCACGTCTAAATCCGGCAACGTGTGTACCGCCCTCAATCGTGTTGATGTTGTTAACGTATGAATGAAGGTTCTCTGAGTAGCTCCCGTTGTATTGAAATGCGATTTCTACGGGTACTCCAGATTTTTCACCTTCGGCGTATATTGGATGTGGTATAAGCGGTTCACGCGTACCATCTAGATACGTCACAAATTCGCTCAACCCTCCTTCTGATAAAAACTCTTCAGATATATAGTTTCCTTCTTCGTCTTTTTCTCTTTTATCGGTGATGGTCAGCTTAATTCCTTTGTTCAGGTATGCAAGCTCGCGCAAACGAGAAGAAAGCGTATCGTAGCTGTAAACGCTGGCTTGAAATATCGAAAGGTCAGGCCAAAAGGTTACCTCGGTACCACGTTCTTTTGTGTCGCCTATTACGTCAACGCTCGTTTGAGGAATCCCAATAGAATATTCTTGCTGATGAATTTTGCCTTCACGTTTTACAGTTGCTACTAATTTGGATGAAAGTGCATTCACACAACTAACCCCAACTCCGTGCAAACCACCAGATACCTTGTAGGTGTCTTTGTCAAACTTACCACCTGCGTGCAAGACTGTCATAACCACTTCAAGGGCAGACTTTTTCTCTTTCGCGTGCATCGCAACAGGAATACCACGACCGTTATCAATAACAGTGATACTATTGTCTTCGTTGATGTGAACTTGTATCGTGTCGCAATGACCAGCAAGCGCTTCATCAATACTGTTGTCTACGACTTCATACACCAAATGGTGTAAACCTTTTACACCGATATCGCCGATGTACATCGCAGGGCGCTTACGAACAGCTTCTAACCCCTCTAAAACCTGAATATTGTCGGCTCCGTAATTACTCTTATTTTGGTTTTCTTCAGACATAATATGTGTTGAGAATAAGAGGTAAAAATACGCTTTAAACGACCGTAAAATTGGTGGAAAATATCATTGTTATCCACAATAAATGAACGAAAAAGACCCATTTAACGGGTTATGGAGAGACTTCACCGCGCAGGTCGGACTGTAGTTCTATTTCAACTTCTTCTGGTTGAAAATTTTGGCCTAAAACCCACATCATTTTGGCTAGTGCTGCCTCATTTGTTAAATCGCCTCCAGAAATTACGCCAATTGGCCTAAAAACATCACTTGCTGCATATTTTCCAAGTTTTACTCCGCCTTGAAGACACTGTGTGGTGAACAAAATTGTTGTGCCTTGACGTTTAGCTTGCTGTAGGCAGTCAATAAATTCATCCGTACTCGGCGCGTTGCCACTGCCATATGTTTTGATAATTAACCCATCGATTTCGTCGTCGTCAATCAACTTCTGTAAATGAGATACTTTGAAACCAGGAAATAGTGTAAGTACGATTACGTTAGGATTCAGTTTGGTGTTAATCGAAAACGGGCCTGTGTTCTCAGGAAGCAAATTCCGCGTTTTGATTTTTATTGACTCTTCCAATTCTGCCAGCGGCGGGTAGTCTGGAGAGACAAACCCTTCAAATACATTGGTACTTGCTTTGGTGCATCGGTTGCCACGTAAAAGCCTGTCGTTGAAACATACCGTAACTTCATTAATGGGTTCTAATCCAAACGCTTTTGCTCCAGCAATATGAATCGCATTACTGAAATTCATAATCGCGTCGGTTCTTGAATGTGAAATCGGAAGCTGTGAGCCTGTAAGAACAACAGGTTTTGCTAAATTTTGGAAAATAAAGCTTAAACCACTTGCCGTATAAGCCATGGTGTCTGTACCATGGATAATGATAAAGCCATCGAACTCTTCGTATCTGCTTTCTATTGCTTCTGCCATCTGAACCCAATGGCTAATATCGAGTTGAGATGAATCCAGTAGTTCGCTAAAAGACTCGTATTCAAATTCTATGTTACGCACTTTGCTGAAATACCCGTCTGGGTGAATTGACGGCATGTACTGTTGCAATTGTTCCCAACTTTGAGGTACCAATGAACTGTCATTTATTGCACTATTTTTTGGTGCCATGCCAATTGTTCCACCTGTGTAGAGAACAAATACCTTAGTTTTTTTCATTAACCCTCTTTTTGTGCTGCTAATAGATATAATACCGCCATACGCACAGCAACTCCGTTTTCGACTTGGTTAAGAATGATACTATGGTCTGAGTCAGCAACTTCGGAGCTTATCTCTACACCACGGTTGATTGGCCCGGGGTGCATAACCGTTATTTCTTTGTCGAGTTTACTTAAATGCTCCATGGTTAATCCATACTGCATCGTGTACTCTCTAAGGCTAGGGAAGTACTTGGTGTCTTGTCTTTCCATTTGGATACGAAGCATATTGACTACATCGCACCATTCAATGGCTTCACGTAAATTGTGTGTGATAGACACACCCAATGCGTCGATATATTTTGGAATAAGTGTAGGTGGACCACAAACAGCGACTTCGGCACCTAGTTTCTGTAAACAATAGATGTTTGAAAGTGCAACTCGGCTATGAAGGATGTCTCCGACAATAACCACTTTTTTACCCTTTAGACTTCCACGTCGTTCTCGAATCGAGTATGCATCAAGCAATGCTTGGGTCGGATGCTCATGTGTGCCATCCCCAGCGTTTATGATTTGGGCGTTTACGTGTTTAGCTAAGAATTGAGATGCACCAGGTGCTGGGTGTCTCATAACAACCATATCCACCTTCATGGAAAGGATGTTGTTCACTGTATCGATGAGGGTTTCACCTTTAGTCACTGAAGAATTGGAGCTGGAGAAGTTAACGATATCCGCAGATAGTCTTTTTTCTGCCAATTCAAAAGAGATCTTGGTTCGGGTCGAGTTTTCGAAGAAAACGTTTGCAATCGTAATGTCTCTTAAAGACGGTACCTTTTTGATAGGACGATTCAGAATCGCTTTAAAGTTGTCAGCGGTCTCAAAAATCAACGCAATGTCTTCAGGTGTCAGGTTTTTGAGCCCCAGTAGGTGATTGGAAGAAAGCCTTGTCATGCGTTATTTTCTTGTTCCGTTATAATCCATACCTTGTTTTCTTTTTCTAGATCCACAATTACTTTGTCGTGTGCGCGCGTATCCACATTTGTCCCTACGTAATCCGGTTGAATGGGTAATTCACGTTTAAATCTTCTGTCAATCAATGTTAGGAGTTCGGTTTTGGCTGGCCTGCCAAAGTCCGATAGTGCATTCAAAGCAGACCTCACGGACCTTCCTGTGTATAGCACGTCATCCACCAACACAATGTTGAGGTTTTCTATTTCAAAGTCGAGTTCAATGGAATTGGGGATCAGAATTTTTTCACTTCTTCTGAAGTCGTCACGATAAAAAGTGGCGTCTAACTCGCCATACTTAATTGAGTTGTGATTGAAGTTTTGTTTTAGCAGTGATTTGATTTTTCTAGCCAACGCGATACCTCTGGGTTGCAGTCCAATAATTGCGCACTTAGAAAAATCCTTGTGATTTTCATTGAGTTCAAATGCCATTCGTTGGAGTGTTATTTCCAACCGCTGGGTGTCAAGAATGATTCTTTTTGAATTCAATTGCCTAGTGATTTAATATAGTCAAACTCCTTTTTAGTTACTCTTGATACAGAAAGCCGGTTGAGCCTAAGCATTTCTATTTTAGCCAACTTTTTGTCTGCTTTAATGTCTGCTAAAGTTACTGGTTTAGTGAACTTCTGCAGGGGCTTAATATCCACAACAGACCATCGGTCACCTTCTGCCGTAGGGTCAGGGTAATGTTCCTTGATTACTTCAGCTATACCCACAATCTCTTTTCCTTCGTTGCTGTGATAATAAAAGCATTGATCACCAACTTTCATTTCCCGCATGTTGTTCCGTGCCGCATAATTTCTGACGCCGTCCCAAAGTGTCCAGCCATCTTTCACCAGGTCATCCCAGCTATACTTATACGGTTCGGATTTCATTAACCAATACTGCATGATTTCTTAAAATTTGTCAAAAAAAAATCCCATTCAAAGATGGGATTTTTCGTTAATATTTGGAATGTTTTATGCAATCTTAATTTGCCATTAGTTCTTTAAGTTGTTCAACCCAGCCATTTTTTTCAAAGGCTCCAGCTTTCCCAACTGTCGTTTCTAATTCAGTTATTTGATCAGCTGAAAGCTCACTTAATTGTTGGTAGGTTGAGTAACCTGCTTCAATTAGTTTCTTTTCCAATGCTGGTCCAACACCGTTTAACTTTTTAAGATCATCCGAAGCTGATTCTGCTTTAGGGGCAGCTTTCTTTTCTGCCTTTGGAGCAGCTTTCTTTTCAGCTTTTGGTGCTTCCTCTTCTTTCTTAGAAAGTTTAGATTCTGCAGATTTTCTGTTTTCCGCTTCCATCTTCGCTTTCAATTGCGCCAATCCATCAAGTTCGCCAAGTGTTGAAACGTCTTTCGACTTGTTCAATTTGCTGACAATCTTAGTTGTTTGTTTTTGCTCTTTATGTTTAGCATCAGTTTCAGAATCGATTCTTGCACGTTCTTCTTCTTTCCAGATGTCTGTGTGAGAAACGATGATTCTTTTTTGATCCTTGTTAAACTCAATAATTCTGAATTCCAACTCTTCTTCAACCTTTACAGTTGTTTTGTCTTCCTTCTTAATGTGTTTGTTAGGAGCAAAACCTTCAACACCATACGGTAAAGATACTGTACATCCTTTCTCAGCAACTTCTAAGATAGTTCCTTTGTGCTCAGAACCTTCAGTAAAGATGCTTTCGAAAGTATCCCAAGGGTTTTCATCCAATTGCTTGTGTCCTAAACTCAATCGTCTGTTTTCGCGATCGATTTCAAGAACAACAACTTCTAACTCTTCACCTTTTTTGGTAAATTCTGCAGGGTGCTTGATTTTCTTGCTCCAGCTTAGGTCACTTACGTGTACCAAACCATCAACACCTTCTTCAAGCTCTACGAATAAGCCATAGTTGGTTAAGTTTCGAACGATTCCTTTGTGCTTGCTTTCAGCAGGGTACTTAGTCTCAATATTTTCCCAAGGGTCAGGCGTTAATTGCTTAATACCTAGAGACATTTTGTGCTCTTCTTTTTCAAGTGTTAAGATAACAGCTTCAACTTCGTCTCCAACCTTCATGAAATCTTGTGGATTTCTTAGGTGTTGAGACCAAGACATTTCTGAAACGTGGATCAGTCCTTCGATTCCTGGAGCGATTTCTACGAAAGCACCGTAATCAGCAACTGTTACCACCTTACCTTTAACTTTAGCTTCTACTTTAAGGTCATCACCAAGGCTTTCCCATGGGTGAGCACTTAATTGTTTCAAGCCAAGAGATATTCTTTTCTTGTCATCGTCGAAGTCAAGAACAACAACGTTGATTTTTTGATCAAGTTCCAATACTTCTTCAGGGTGGTTGATTCTACCCCAAGATACATCGGTAATGTGAAGTAAGCCATCTAGTCCACCAAGGTCGATAAAGACACCGAAAGAAGTCATGTTTTTCACAACACCTTCCAATACCTGACCTTTTTCAAGTCTAGATAAGATTTCACCTTTTTGCGCTTCAATATCATCTTCGATAAGCGCTTTATGAGAAATAACAACGTTTTTGAAAGTTTCGTTAATCTTAACAACTTTAAACTCCATTGTTTGACCAACGTATTGGTCGTAATCTCTAATTGGTTTAACGTCTATTTGTGAACCAGGTAAGAAAGCGTCTAAGCCGTTTACGTCAACAACCAAACCACCTTTTGTACGTGATTTTACATATCCACGAACGATTTCACCAGTTTCTTGAGCTGAAGTAACAACTTGCCATGCAGTTTCGGCAAGTGCCTTACGTCGAGAAAGTACAAGCTGACCTAAGTCATCTTCCGTTTCTACGATGTACACTTCTACTTCGTCACCGTTGTTTAATTCTGGTTGATCTTTAAACTCAGTTCTGTTGACTAAACCATCAGATTTAAACCCGATGTCAATAACAACATACTTTTTGTTGATTGATACAACCTTACCCTTAACAATGGTTCCTTCTTCAACTGTGTTGAATGTACCGTGGTAAAGTTCTTCTAATTCTGAACGGTTAGAATCGTCATACTGACTAAATCCTTCTTTGTCCATAGACCAATCAAAAGTCGACTCATCATGTACCGGTTCTGGTACGTCATTGTGGTCTTTTTTCGCAGGCGCTTCTTCTACTTCCTCTTCTTTAGCTTCCACTTTTGGAGCTTCAGATGTAGGTTCAGCTGGTGCTTCTGCAACAGCTTCTTCAGCTACTGCCTCTTCTTTTGTTGGGTTTTCGGTTTGGTTTTGAGATTCACTAGAAACATCCTGGGTTTCTACGATTTCTTCGGAAACTTTTGCGTTTTCGATTTCTTTGTTTTGTTCTGTCAAATCAATGTGTCCTCCTTTGAGCGGCGGCAAAGGTATTATTTTGTTTAATTAAATGCAATACATTCAAGACGAAAAAAAAAGTCCTGCTGAAACCAGTAAAAATGACATTCAGTTGGCGTTCAATTCTTGCAAAAAGTTGTGCTAGCATTTAAATTGCAACAAAATCAAATAGTAAATCCAGATATGAAAACAAACCGACTAATACTTTTTGCTGCAGCTATTGGTGTTGCAGGATTCACTCAAGCACAAACGCAAGACGATATTAAAGGCTTGAAATGGAATGAAAACACAACCAATCTGGAATTGGTTTCGATAAATCCAGAGAACCCAAATGAAATAATCAAATCAACCCAAGTTCCTCTTTACAATGATAAGCGGTACATGCCGAATACCATGTCTTATGTAGAAGAAGACAATAGACTATACTTTTTTACTCAGTCTAATAGTGGTTTTGTTCGTGGCTTTACGACCAACCAGCAATTTGAAATAGCGAACTTAGAAACAGGTGGCATTATCAAAAGCATTCCGATGCATTTCACAACGTTAATGGCCCCGTTTATTTTGCCAGGTAAGAATCAACTTGGTTTTATCGCAACTGAACGGACACATAACGGCTATGGTAATAATGATGACAATATCTCCCTTTCCATTTTTGACATGAATTCTGGAGAAATAGCGCATCGTATTGAATTACCAAGTCTTTCAATGTCGGCAACAGCAACTCCTTTCGTTGGGAAGACGAGCACACCTAATCCAAACGGATTTAATATGGTTGATACTGACGTTTCTATTAGTTCTCCATGTGTAATACCATCTACCGATGAATTGTTGTTTGCAGCTAAAGATGTGACAGGAGTAAATCGCTTATACCGAATCGACATGAAGCATGGCGTTTTGGTTAGCAAATCATCTATAAATTTTGATGTATTGGATATGGCTTACGATGCTGAGAACGATATCGTACATACCTTATACATTAACAAAGAAAACGGTGTTCGGTCTTTAGTTTTAGGAGATATGTCCCGCAGCGGAACGCTACTGAACAACAATACTATCGTGCATTATTTTACAGATTCCGAAAAAACGGTAACCGATGGTGAAGTTGAATTTGACGTAGATGCTGGGTTGTTAACTGTGGTTAAGATTAATGGCAACCACCAACTATTCTATACCTATGATACGGACCATACCTTAGTGAACAAGACACAACGATACAAAACAACAGGGAACATTGATGTTGAGTTTCCTACCCAAGTCGTTTATCCTGATCGCATCGAATTTGAGAATTTGGTTAAAATGTATCCAAATCCAGCACAAGATGCACTGACTATAGAAACAGAGAACTTAACTACCGTAACAAGAATTACCGTATTTGATAATATCGGTCAAGAAGTGAAGGACGTAGACGTTCAGTCTAACGATTTAATGAATTCCATAGATATCAGTGCTTTGAAGCCTGGTATTTATATGGTTGAGATACAATCTACTGGTGTTACTACTGTAACTAAAAAGTTAGTTGTTCAATAGGCGTAATTCCAGGAGTAGTTATATGAAAATCGCCCCGTCGGCTATGTCCTTAAGGACGCTGTCTTCCTATGTAATAGGTTTAACTTTTCTAGCATATTTATCCGGTTGTGGTCCTGAACCACCACCAGAGGTTATTCCTCCGGGGGGCTCTCAAGGAGATACAACAATTATTGATGTTACTGAACTTCCTTCCCTCATCATTCCTTCAGACAATCCATTAACTGTGGCTGGAGTGGACTTAGGGCGACACCTATTTTATGATAAAATGTTAAGTGGAGACCAAACACAGGCCTGTGCCACGTGTCACAATCAAAAACTGGCGTTTACTGACAATAACAATGCAGTCAGTGAGGGTATAACAGGTGCAATGGGAGATCGTAACGCGATGGCCATTTTTAACCTAATGTGGTCAGATAATCTTTTTTGGGATAGTCGGGCAGGGAGCTTACGCGAACTAGCAACGATGCCGATTGAAAACCCCATCGAAATGAACGCTAAAGTGGAAGATGTTTTGGTACGTTTAAACAATTCGGTCATGTATCAGGATAAGTTTAAAAAAGCATTTGCCGTTGATACAATTAAAAAAGAACATCTATCCAAAGCGCTTGAACAATTTTTACTTTCAATTACCTCAGACAATTCTAAGTTTGATCAATTTAATAGGGGAGAAGTAGAGCTTACCGAATCTGAACTTAGAGGATTTGACGTGCTTAAAATCAAAGGATGTTTCAACTGTCACTCCTCCTCATTGCTGCACGACAATGCATCCCACAATACAGCATTGGATAAGTCTCCAAAAGATGAGGGTTTGCAAGGTTTTACAGGTAGATATGCGGATCGACATAAGTTTAAAACACCATCATTACGCAATGTCATGGTTTCTGCACCATACATGCACGACGGACGTTTTGAAACCATTGATGAGGTTATTCGGTTTTATGAAGACGTGATTCCGAATTTGAATTACGAGGCAAATAAGAATGCTTCAGACTCTATGCGTATAGCGCCAAGAAATCAAATTACAGAGCGTGAAATGACAGATGCCAAAGCCTTTTTGCATACGCTAACAGATCAAACGTATCTGACCAATCCGAAGTTTTCAGACCCCTTTTAGCGGATTAATCAAAAGAATAAAGCAAAAAAAAATCCCTAGTGAAAACTAGGGATTTTTTATTTCAGAGGAAATTCGACTACATCATGCCGCCCATTCCGCCCATTCCACCCATGTCTGGCATTCCGCCGCCATGGCTGTGATTGTCTTCTTCTGGTTCGTCAGCGATTAAGCACTCTGTAGTTAACAACATGCTTGCAACAGACGCTGCGTTTTCAAGTGCAACACGACTCACCTTTGTTGGATCAATAACTCCTGCACCAATCAAGTTTTCGTATTCTTCCGTTCTTGCGTTGTAACCAAAGTCTTTCTTGCCTTCTTTTACTTTTTGAATAACAACAGAACCTTCACCGCCAGCATTGTGAACGATTTGTCTTAATGGTTCTTCTAAAGCTCTTCTAATGATTTGAATTCCTGTATTCTCATCATCGTTATCACCTTTGACGTTATTTAATGATTCAATTGCGCGAACGTATGCAACACCACCACCGGCAACAATACCTTCTTCAACGGCAGCGCGAGTAGCATGTAAAGCATCGTCAACACGATCTTTCTTTTCTTTCATCTCAACTTCAGATGCAGCACCAATATATAATACAGCAACGCCACCACTTAATTTAGCTAAGCGCTCTTGAAGTTTTTCAACGTCGTAATCAGATGTTGAGTTATCAATCTCAGCTTTGATTTGAGTAATGCGACCTTGGATATCTTCCTTGGCACCAACACCATTCACGATGGTTGAGTTTTCTTTGTTGATGACTACCTTTTCACAAGTACCTAATGATTCTAAGGTAGCGTCGTCTAATCTACGACCTTGTTCTTCTGAAATTACGGTTCCACCAGTTAGTACAGCGATGTCTTGCAACATGGCTTTTCTTCTGTCACCAAAACCAGGTGCTTTAACAGCAGCCACTTTTAGAGAACCTCTAATTTTATTGACCACCAAAGTAGCTAAAGCTTCACCTTCAACATCTTCAGCGATGATAACAAGTGGCTTACCTGTTTGAGCAGTTTGCTCAAGAACTGGAAGCAATTCTTTCATATTGCTAACCTTCTTGTCGTATATTAAAATGTATGGCGATTCTAATTCCGCCTCCATTTTTTCTGTATTGGTAACGAAGTACGGGCTTAAGTATCCGCGATCGAATTGCATTCCTTCAACCGTTTTAACTTCTGTAGTTGTTCCTTTTGCTTCCTCTACAGTAATTACTCCGTCTTTGCCAACTTTCTCCATTGCGTCAGAGATTAGTGAGCCAATTACGTTGTCATTGTTAGCAGAAATTGAAGCAACTTGTTGGATTTTCTTGAAATCATCTCCAACAGTCTCAGATTGTTTTCTAAGGCTTTCAACAACGCTAATGACCGCTTTGTCTACACCTCGTTTTAAATCCATTGGATTAGCACCAGCTGCAACGTTTTTAAGTCCGCCACTAACAATCGCTTGAGCTAATACAGTTGCTGTAGTCGTGCCATCACCCGCTAAGTCAGCAGTTTTGCTCGCTACTTCTTTAACCATTTGTGCTCCCATGTTTTCAACGGAGTTGGTTAATTCTATTTCTTTTGCTACGGTAACACCATCTTTAGTTACTGTAGGAGACCCGAATTTTCTGTCGATTACAACATTTCTTCCTTTTGGTCCTAGGGTTACTTTAACTGCATTTGCTAGAGAATCAACACCTCTTCTTAGGCCGTCTCTTGCGTCTAGGTTAAAATGAATTTGTTTTGCCATTTCTTTAAAGCTTTTTTAAGTTCTATAATTAGTTAGATAATGGCGAGTATGTCTGATTCTCGCATCATAAGATAATCTGTACCTTCAACGGTGATTTCTGTACCAGAATACTTTCCGTACAAAACAACGTCACCATTCTTAACTGTAGTTGGTTCGTCTTGCTTACCAGGACCAACGGCCACAACAGTTCCTTTTTGAGGTTTTTCTTTAGCCGTGTCAGGAATGTATATTCCTCCGGCTGTTTTCACTTCTGCGGGTGCAGGTTCTATAAGAACTCGATCTGCTAAAGGTTGAATTTTCATATTTTTATTGAAACTAATTTGTTTAGGATACGGTTTTCACAATTTGTGCCAAACGCGTTTTACGTCCAAACTGACATGTCTGCAAGTCAGATTGGCAGAGTAAGTTAAAATGTGACAGCAGGTAAACCCAAAATGACGGGTCAAGTCTTACTGAAATAAAGGCTATTGCTCAGCAGGAGCGTCTGGAGAAAAAGGCAATGCTTCAGGCAAATCGTTGTTGTCAATTTGTTCCTGAATTACAGATTTTTCACCTGATTCGCTTGAACTTGAAATAAACAAGTTGCTTGACATGGTAAGGAATAATAACGCAATGGCTAATCCCCATGTTAATTTCTCAACTATTTCATTTGTGCGTTTCACACCCATAATTTGCGAACCTCCAGAAAAGTTGGAAGCGATACCGCCACCTTTAGGTTTCTGAATCAATACGATAAACGTAAGAGCAACTGAAACGATTATGATTAGTGTTAGTATTAACGTGTACATCTCTATTCTAAATTATTATCCTTTTTGATTTTTTCAATCAGGGCTGCAAAATACGAGAACTTTTGCGGATTTTGCAAACGCAATTTTTCATAAATATCTATGGCGTTTTCTGGCCTTCCCTGTTTTACGTGCAAGGCAGCGAGCGATTCTGTAACTATTTCAGATTCAACGTTTTCTCTGTCTACTTTGTGAATTTCCGTTCGGTCTATATCTGTCCGAATACGTGAAATGCTTGGTCTGTTTTTTATGAAGTTTTCGAGAAGCTGGCTGGCTTCCGCGCTCATTTTAAGTTTACGCGGTTTTGGTTCCTCTTTTGTTTGTTCGTCATCAAGGCTGTCTAACCAAGAGAAAAAGTCTTGTTTGTCACGTTTCTTCGGAGTCGCTTTCTCCTCTAGTTTAGGCAACTCAATCAGCGGGTTGTACGTTTTTGTCGGTTTAGTTGGCTGAGATTCTTCCTTTATAACCTTGGATTGAAGTTCAATGAGTGGGTCGTATGCAATCGTAGGTTTTGGTTCTTTTGGAGTGGTTCCCTTCTTTTTGTTTGCCACTACTTCCTCGGCAGGGCGTTTAACCTCTTCAACTTCCTTACTTGAAACGGCTATTTCTTTTTTATCCGGCGCAACAGGCTTAGTTTGAGGTTTAGAAACTTGGGTAACTATAGCAGGTTTTGGTTCTTTTGGATCTTTTTGTATTTCCTTTTTTTCTATAGGTTTTACAGGAGAAAGCGTCTCTGCCGCAGTGAGGTTACCAAACGATATGGCGTCATGCATGAAATTGTACAAAACCTCTCGATCACCTGTAAATAAACTGGCCGTTTTTATCGATTTTTTTAATCCAAACTTGTTGTCGTTTTTGAGACATTTTGCTTCAAGTTGATACAAAACAGAAAACCAAGGATATTCTTTTTTTAGGGCAGAAATGTCCACCATTTCATTTCCTCCAATGTTGTCAGAGGTGTGCACATACGATATGACTTTCTTTGTATCCAATTACCAGTTTAACGCTGCTTTGTTGAAAATTTCTTGTGCCAAATTATCAGATATGGACTCAATGAGGTCTGCTTCAACATCGGCTAATGATTTGCTGGCGTCAAAATCTTCAAATTGAATAAATCTTTGATCAAACTCCAAGTGTTTGGCTTTTTCACTCACCATTTTAATCTGCACCGTAATTTGTAATCTATTTTTTGAAGCTGTGGAATTGTCTGCAGCACCTACCGGGTTAACGTTGTAGTCAACCACATTTCCTTCAATGGCGAAATCCCCATTATCGGCAATAAGGTTTAAGTTGGTTTGTGTTAGAAACTTATTCCGGAGTTTATCGGTTAAGGTTGGGCTTAAATTTGGTGCAACTATCGGAGCCTTATTTTCGATAAAAGCAATACTGACCGTCTCAATCGTGTCTGGGAACGTAACACCGTTCAAACTATAGATGCCACAAGACGTCCATTGTGTAAGCGCAAAAACCGTTATGAATGTATACTTAATCCAATTCATACTGCTTGATTTTCCTGTATAGTGTTCTTTCAGAGATGCCTAAATCACGCGCTGCCCGTTTACGTTTACCATTGTTTCTAAGAAGTGCTTTTTTAATCAGTTCTTCCTCTTTGTCTTCAAGAGATAGATTCTCTTCTAAGTTGACAGAGTCCTCAGGTTCGATGATGTAATGATGCCCATCGTCAACAGGCAAGGGTTCTTCAGTTCTGTGAATCGTCATTTCATCACTCACGTTTTCATGTGTTGATGCTTCAGATAACACACGCTGAATAATTGCCTCGTTGCCTTGTAAAATATCTTCCTTTGAACCACTCTTTTTTAGTAATTCCAAAACAATTTTTTTCAAATCCGACATTTCGTTTCTCATGTCGAACAGTACTTTGTAAAATATGTCACGTTCAGAAAAGTCACCACTACCTGATTGTGCATTCCCCGAGGTAAGTGCTGGCAATCGACTGGCTTGTTCTGGTAAATATTTTTTAAGTGTTGCCCCTGATATAAGGTGGTCTTGTTCAAGAACAGCGAGTTGCTCTGTAAGGTTTTTTAACTGGCGGATATTACCAGGCCAATTGTATTTTAATAATAGTTCTTCTGCGTCGGGTTGGAGTTCCACTTCAGGTGAATGGTATTTTTCGGCAAGATCAAAAGCGAACTTGCGGAACAACAGATACATGTCGCTACCACGTTCTCTCAATGCTGGTACTTTTATGGGTAAGGTTGAGAGTCTATAGTATAAATCTTCACGAAATTTCCCATTTTGCGTTTCGGCAAACAAATTCTTATTGGTAGCCGTAATTATTCGAACGTCAGTGGTTTGTACTTTAGAAGAACCGACTTTTATAAATTCACCGTTTTCCAACAAACGTAACAATCGGGACTGTGTTTCTAGTGGGAGTTCTCCAATTTCGTCCAAAAATATTGTTCCTCCATTAACCGTTTCGAAGTATCCTTTTCTGTTGTCAATGGCGCCTGTGAACGCTCCTTTTTCGTGGCCGAATAATTCTGAGTTTATCGTTCCGTCAGGTATGGCTCCACAGTTGATGGCAAAAAATGGACCGTGCTTTCTATTACTTAACTGATGGATAATTTTGGAAAATGATTCTTTTCCTACACCGCTTTCACCTTGTATATAGACGGTAATGTCGGTTGGGGCAACCTTCACAGCAGTCTCTAAAGCATAATTAAGTCGAGGAGAATTGCCGAGTATGCCAAACCGATTTTTGATTTGCTGTAAATTCATAATTAGGCTACCTCTTCTGTTGTTTTAATTTTCTCAAAAAATGGATTTAAACCAACGGGTTTACCTACCATGCTGTTCGACGTTGACTTTTCAATCAAAACGTCAACATATTGCCCTTTTTTATAATCCTCACGTGGGAAAATGACAGAAATGCTCTCGTCACATTTTCCCATTAAATCATGCTCAGAGCGTTTGCTGCGCCCCTCAACAAGAACGGTAAGAATGGAACCTTCTCTTGCCTTGTTTTTAGCTGCAGACATCTCACCTTGCAGCTTAATTATTTCCGACAGACGTCTTTTCTTAACCGTTTCTGGTACGTCGTCTGCATATTTTCGTGCTGCCAAAGTCCCTGGACGCTCAGAGTAATAATACATATAGGAAAAATCGAAATCAGACCACTTCATTAATGATAGCGTGTCTTCATGCTCGGCTTCCGTTTCTGTACAAAACCCAGAAATAATGTCACAGCTTATGCTGCAATTGGGTATGATTTCTCGTATGCGCTTTACCTTACCCATATACCATTCACGGTCATAGGTTCTGTTCATCTTGTCTAATATGCGGCTATTGCCAGACTGAGCAGGCAGGTGAATGTAATTGCAGATGTTTTTGTGATCAGCCATTACGTAAAGTACGTCGTCTGTAATGTCTTTAGGGTGGGAAGTCGAAAACCGCACGCGTAAACTAGGGTCAACATTGGCAACCATTTCAAGTAGGTTGGCGAAATGCACGGAAGTAGCTTTTTCTTCTTCGCTTAATTTTTTAAATTCTTTCTTTGGACCTCCTCCATACCACAAGTAACTGTCAACATTTTGACCCAGTAAGATGACCTCTTTGTAGCCTTTGTTTACCAAGTCTTGTGCTTCAGCAACAATGGTTTGAGGGTCTCTACTTCTTTCTCTACCTCTTGTAAATGGTACAACACAGAAACTACACATGTTGTCGCAACCGCGCATAATGGATATAAACCCTGTTACCCCATTGCTATTTAATCGCGTTGGTGTGATTTCGGCATAGGTTTCTTCTAACGATAACAGCACATTGATGGCCTTTGATCCACCATCAACTTCTGCGACTAAGCTTGGTAGGTCTCTGTATGCATCAGGACCCACAACAATGTCAACCAACTTTTCTTCTTCCATGAGTTGATCTTTTAACCGCTCAGCCATGCAGCCCAATATGCCAACGATGAGTTCTTTGTTTTTCTTCTTATTTCCTTTAAGCTGAGACAGCCTTGTTCGTATTTTTTGTTCTGCGTTATCACGAATAGAACAGGTGTTAATGAAAACGATGTCGGCGTTCTCCTCGGTAGGAATTGTTTCATATCCATTCTCGGCCATTATTGATGCAACTACCTCACTGTCAGCAAAGTTCATGGCACATCCATAACTCTCGATGTATATTTGTTTGTTGTTGATATTACCCATTATGATAGCTAGTGCTAAGCCCACAAAGATAATCGAAAGTGTGACAATGTGTCAGCATTCGAGGCATGTTTGTCGAAATTTATACTGCTATTAACGGCATTTTTTCTGACAGCTTTAAGACTTTAAGAATCACTATACTTCCAGCCTCAAACAAAAACATAGAAGAATGAAAAACGTAAAACAATTACTTTTAGCTGGAACGGTATGTAGCATGCTTGTTTTTAGCGCATGTACGGATGACACCGTGGATCCCGTAGGTGGAGGAAATACCACTACTAAAACTTGTAAGGTTACAAAAACTACCGACAGTGATGGGGATGCAGTTACATTTACTTACGATGGTGATAATTTAGTAAAGGTTGTTGAGTCAGACGGATACACGTATGATTACAACTATGTGAATGGTGAATTAACTGAAATCGTAGAAGATGACGGAATTGATAAAATCAATTATAAAATTGTTTATACAGCCGGAAAGGTATCTAAAGTGAGTCTGTATTACGGGGCTGATTTTGATAGCTACTTTGACGTGACTTGGAATGCTGATGGAACATTGAAAAACGTTGAAGAATATGTAGTAGATGATCCAAAGGATAAGCTTTACAGGAGCCTTGCATACAGTTATGCGGACGGCAGAATTAGCACAATTAAAGAAATAACTGATGCGAACGAAGATGGAGAACTTACTGAGGCTGATGACGATGTGTTAAACTATAACATTCTTGTTGTTGACGATAAGAAAAACCCGTTCTATGGTTTGCCGACCTACCTTATTGATTTTACAGATATGTTGTCGTTGACCAAAAACAATATCAACGCGGCAACGCTTGAATCAGAAGGGATTTCTATTCCAGTTTCTGTGACTTAGGAATACGACGAGAATGATTATCCGTCACGTTCAGTTGCATTTGCGTTTGGAGATTCAACAGTTACAAACATGACTTACATGTGCGATTAATACAGTTGCACTGATAACAAAAAGCCTTCTACCTTTGGTGGAAGGCTTTTTTTTGCCTTTTGATATGAAGTTTAAGATAGACATACCTATTCAAAATAATCCGGTTTTAGATTATCAAATCCCTGTTTTGGCCATTGGATCTTGCTTCGCTGACCGCATGTCTGACCACTTAAAGAAGGCGCAGTTTAGCGTTTTGGCCAACCCATTTGGTACATTATACAACCCAGTGAGTATGGCTCAAAATCTATTTGGATTGACTATGAAAAACGACTTGGTGCAGAATAATGGGCTTTGGCATTCTTTTCGGCACCACAGCGATTTTTCTAGTGCAGATCAATCTGCTTTGGTTGAGAAAATGCAAGCAACAGATGTCAGCGTTGAGAAGCATTTTGCCATTTCGAAATCGACTGTTTTGGTCACATTTGGGAGTGCTCAGGTGTTTACATTTGAAGGTGAAATCGTTGCAAATTGCCACAAATTGCAATCCAATCGTTTTCAAAATAGGTTGTTGCAGGTGGCTGAAATCGTAAATTCATGGACTGCCCTGTTGGCAAAATACCCTAATCACGATTTCGTCTTTACTGTTAGCCCGGTACGGTACATGCGAGAAGGGATGCACCAAAGCAATCTCAGTAAATCAATTTTGTTATTGGCTATCAATCAGCTAGTTGAGCAGTTTGAAAATGCCATGTATTTTCCAGCGTATGAAGTTGTGATTGATGAGCTTCGAGATTACAGATTTTATAAAGAAGACCTTGTACATCCCAATAATCAAGCCGTCAACTATGTTTGGAGTAAAGTAAAATCACACTTGATGACAGAGCGCACTTTGGCCATGATTGACGATCTCGAAAAAGTGGTACAAATGCAACAGCATACGTTGCTTCATCCAGAAAGTGAGCTAGCTAAGAAGTTTATCGCCCAGAAAACAAAAGCTGAAATTGCTTTTGAAAGCAAATATGGTATGCCGATTGGGTCGAGTGAAGACAGGTAAACATTGCCTTTTTAATCAAATTTTACTTAAATTTATACCCGGATAAAATATAGCCAACTATGCCACGATTTGCGGCACTACGCAGACGTATTTCACTATTTGTTTTATGCTTAACCCTAGGTTGCTTGTCTGCGACTGCGCAAAAGCCATCAAACGACAGTTGTCAATCCGTTATAGATATACCACTTGGTGCGGGAGGGTTTACCATAGGGACGTTCCAAAGCGATTCAATCAGTGTTGATAGTGCTACGATTCAAGTTGGAGAGTTTTTTCATTCTTCCTTAATTTCATCAGGAAACGATAAAAAGTCCATTTGGTACAGATTTTATATACCGGCAAGGCGTGGAGTTAATATTGAACTAAAGCAAAATGCCAACGCGATTGCGACCAAAGATGTTGGCTTTACCACATATTTGGCCAACACCTGTATCCCAACAAGTACAGATGCAACCAACGCAAAACTGACAACATTAAATCAGTTTGGAAGTTCATTTCATCCATGTATGGATCCAGGATGGTACATGGTGCAAGTGAGTGCAAAAGCCCGGGCCATGGGTAAGGTGTATTTAGAAATTACGACTAATTTTCCTCACGAATATCCAGCGGTTGTAAACGCTGAATACGATGATCAAGATAGTGCATATGATTTTGGTGATCAAACAGTAGGCAAGCTCGGCTCGCAAAGTAAATATATCGATTACGAACTTGGTTGTTACACCATCAACGACTCTTTGGAGTTCTATCCGGATTTAGGTAGCAATTATCTCGCGTATAATCAAAGCGCATGGTTCGTTTTTAAATCAAATCAAGATCATGATAATACGCAGTTAAAATGGCAACATGTCTCTGGTTGTGCAACCACAGATACAATGGCCTATCGGCTTTTTAAGGGTGATTGCAGGGGTGGTGGGAGTTTAACATTGTTGGATTCTAGTTTTAGTGACTGGGCTGCAGCGAATACCTGCTATACCAATTGTAGTGAAATTGTTCGGGATTATAAATGCTTGTTTGATTCTGGAGAGGTTTATTCCATTCAATTGTTGTATCACAAGGACGACATAAAGAACATGCGGTTTACAATTGCAGACCAAACAGCGGCATTCGATTCTAGTAATAACAGACCGACAACTGCATTTGCTAGAACCGTTGGCACGATTAGTGGAAATAATGCACTGAATGTGGGTTTTGGTTGTGGTTCCTATATCAAAGACAACAAGTGTAGTAATGCCAATACTGATCCCATAACAATTGGCGGTTTTACCTATAACTTAGCACAATGGCTAGATTTTGAGTTAGACCAACAATCAAGGTTGTCGATGCAATTCACCTACGGGTCTAATGGTAATTACAAGCGATATCAAAACCTTGCCTTCCGGCTTTTTAAAGATACAGTTACGTCAAGTTGTGGCGACATAGACACATCGTCAATGCTAATTGCCCAATCCGGTAACGGGACCTACTTTTTGGATTGTTTAGAGCCTGGAAAGTACACGATACAGCTTTTGGGAACGGACTCAATTCGGGATTATTCAAGCTGGCCTTGTTCTGGGAGCATGCATCTCGGGGGCGATTATCGGTTGTTCTTAAATCAGAGTGAGCTTCCAGTTGCTAACCGTTTTGCTTTAACCAATAGTGGCGAAGGGGACTCACTCAACAATTTAAATGATTTACCAAACTTTACAACCATTACTGGGCAACTTGATACGGTTTCTTGTAACGATGCAATTAGGCCATTAGAGGTATGTGATACGATTCACCGAAAGGCCATGTATCGCTCCTTTAAAATTGGCGATGCAAACAATGATGGTACTGCGGATAGTGGAATGCTTTACATGTCCAACTGGCAAAGAGGTTATCGTGGCTACCCATACTATGACTATAATTCTTGGCACCGTTTGTATCGAGGCAATGCGATTTCTTTAAGGGCAAGCCAAAGCGTTTCTTCCTATCCGGATTCATTGCAAGGCTTGTCGGCAATGCACAACTGTTTAGCACAGTCAAGCACTGCTGCAAGTGCGTGTTTAGAGCCAGGGGAATACACCTTAGTTTCCTTTTTTGACGATGACGTTATTGGCTATACAGAGCAACCTAGGTTTCAATTTTATTCTGCCAAACGTAAATTCAACACATATACAAAAGCAGAGTTCTTAGATAGTATTGTGGGGTATGGTACAACAACTGGGGAGTTAGATTCCTTTACCTGTAAGACAAACCCAGATACTATTGATGGAATCACTTGTGGGAAACGTAATGCGTATCATGTTTTTTATCTTGATAGTCAGATGGTTACAACGATCAACATTGGCTATTATCCATATTATTATGGTCAATGTAAGTTTAGCCTGTTTTCAGGCGATATAAGAAATGGAAAATCAGGTTTACAGCTTTACCAAGATGGCTTAGACTGGTCGTGTACAGGTTATACCCGGACAACTTCTGATTGTAAACCATTAGTGGCAGGTTGGTATACCGTAGTGGTAAGCAACGATAGAGATATTAGTTACGATTCAACAAATCGTGTGGCAAATGCTGACCATCGTTGGTTGTTTACCTATCCACATCGAGTAATAGTAACAACTAGAGCTTCTGCCATTGTAGCTCCCAAATATTACCGGCCATCAAAAGCTGCGTTTATTGATAGTTTGGTAAATAACAATCAGCCATTAAGTTACGATTCGAACTATAGCAGCATAGCGGGTACCCACCTTAACCTTGCTAAGTTTCAGTTTCCAACAGAAACACTAGAGTGTGATTTGGATACACCCTTGAATCACCATCCAAAATCTACCCTGTGTGACACGAATACCACTGATATCGTTTACTATACTTTTAATCTGGCCAAGGACGCATTTGTTCGTATTTGGGGTAATGTGTCAGGTGGCACATGGGACATGAAGTTGTTCGACTTTGACGTTCGTAAAGATTCCGCCAAGTTGGGTACTGCAACACCTGTTCAAGATTGTAATTACAGTGCGAATCATTTGGAATTTTGCAACCTTCAATCTGGAACATATTCTATAGTTTACTATTGTAAGCGAGCAGCTGGGTCGCGAGCAAGTGTGAATCCAGTCATGCACATTGATAGCGTGGCCTATTCCCGTTTCGACAACGCTTATAATGCCTATGATTTTGGCAAAATACCTGGAGGCGGTAAGTTTTATGATGGAAAAGTAGGAGACGTTCACCCATCAGATACGGTGTTGCCTGCGAGTCATGATATGATTACATGTCGCACTGGAGCCCAAAGAACAGATCCTACAGGGATGTCGTGTTACAACCACGTCAGCCCATACGTATATTCAAAAGATTCCAACGCAGGTGTTTACTTATATGATTCAACATATTACCGCTATACCGACAATACAACCTACTATCCATGGAGTTACCCAGCCAGACGTAATCTTTGGTACACTTTTGTAGTAGAAGGTAGGGGTAATGTTACCGTGGATTTGAAAGGAAATGTGTCAAACCTGCTCTATCAGCATACCAATTCCATGCGATTTTCTATCTATGAATCGGATGAAGATGGAACACTTTCGTTTGCGAACCTAAAGTCTAGTGGAAAAGTCGATTCAACCTATACCGATGGGTTAACCTTTGTCGATAAAGATTATTATTACTGTTATTATGGGTCAGACTTGTCTGCCACATTCCAAATATCTTCATGTGAAAAAAGTCAAGCAAGGCGTTACTATGTGTTAGTGGAAACATCAAACTATTACAACAACAACGCCCTACCAAATGTAAATCATAACGTTTGGTTGGAAATAAAATACGACAGTTTAAACATCCCCGATACGGAGTTTGACTTTTATTCATCGGCCAATCAAGTAAATGACAAATACGGTAATAATACGGTATTTGCTCCTGAGACTTTATACGTAGGGGACTCCACATATTTTGCTGGTGCAACATTAGATTCTACTGATTATAGCAGAACATATCCATACAGTTCATGTTCGGATCCAGCAACAGCTGGTACCGTATGGTACGAATTTGATGTCGATTCTACCGGATACTTATACTACAATTATGTATTTAGTTACCTCAGCGGAACAACCGTATTAAAGAATAAAGGCTACGACCAAAATCGAATACGAGTTTACAAGTCTATTGTTGACGGCGACTCACTTGCTGGTTTAGAATATGTTCCAAGGATTACAACCTCAGGTACTTATTACTCCTTAATGGGTAATAGTTATTCGAATTACATATGTGTCAATCCGGGAAAGTACTACATACAAATCAACAGGTGCAGTCAGCATGCGTGTAGTGATTATGTCTATCCGCAATTGGTCTTTAATTACCATACAGGTGATTTCTGTGAAACAGCATTGCCGCTCCAACTGGATACTATAGCACAAACCTCATTTAGATTGCTGGTGAACTGTCATACGATTGGTACTGATTTCGGGGAAGATGGAAGTGATATGGGCTGTTTGTACGGTCCGAAAGATTATAAGTCGAGCTGGTTTGTTGTTGACTATACAGACACAACAAAGGTCGATTTAGAATTTAAACTAGGAGAATATACAGATGCTACAGCAGGTGAAATTCGGTATAGAACTTTCTATGGAAATTGTAAGAGTTTAACTTCTGGACCTTGTAACAACAATGCACTAACAACGTTTACTTTGGATTGTATCAGGAAGGGGACTTACTATGTTCAAGTAGTTACTCCAGCAGACGCCAAAGGTGAAATTGAACTGTCTGCTGAAGCCAAAGAAAACACCGATACAACGTGTAACCCCGTTGATATTTTTCAACCCAATGCAGCGTTTTACTATAACACGGGCTGTCCAGAAAACGTAATCAACTTTGTCAATACATCGTCGAGAGGAGATTCAATACGTTATTTCTGGGATTTTGGATATAACGGTTTAAAAGACACAGCCATCAATCCCACTGTAGTTTATCCTGCATCCAATCAAGAGCAACAATTCACTGTTAAACTGGTCGTTGAGCAAATTGCCCACGGCAGTAAAGACTCTATAGCAATTGTAATTGATGTGCCATTCGCTCCTAGTGTGGAGGTATTAAACAACGATACAAACCTATGCTTAGGAGACAGCGTTACATTGACTGGAACCATTTCGCATGGAGACGGAGTATGGTCTACTGGAGATTCAACTTCATCCATTACGGTGAAAACAACGGGTATGTATTTCTATGAAATGCAGGACAAACCTCAGTTACTGCTCAACCCAAGTTTTGAGGAGGATGTTACGACACTTGGATGGACGGCAAGTGCAGGAACTTGGACAAGGACAGGTAGTTATGGCCCAAGGGATTCTACCTATGTTGGTTTTGGCAGTCATAGTACAGCAAGTGCCACAGGAGTATTAGAAATATATCAAGATATTGATGTAACTGCAGACTCCGCAGAAATAGATTCGGGTGTTGCAAAAACGTCGTTTACCGGTTACATTGTTGGCCATAATTCATACGAAGATGAAGGTCAAGTCATTGTGCGGTATTTGGATGCTTCCAACAACTTACTTGGCATTTACCAGTCTGGATTGAAAAATTATGGAGCAAGCTGGTCATATCTCGAACACTCGCGTACGACGCCTAAAAACACACGAAAGATTAGGGTTGTTGTACAAACCAACAAGGTAAATACAACAACAAAAACCAGCTACGCCTTCTTTGATCATTTTACGCTCAAAATGCGAAGTGCTTGTGAATATAAAGACAGTGTTTATGTGCAGGTCAACCCGTATCCAAAACTTGATTTACCTAGCGATACAACAATCTGTCCGACCGACTCTCTATTTGTTGCTCCAAACATAACATACGATAACCCTTACGTTGTTCAGGATTCAATGAATAAAGTGCTATCCGGTGAACTGAAAAACGCAGCGACACATACCGCTTCCAATGGGTATGTCAACTTAACCTCTAATACGGTCAATGCTGAAAATGGACAAATTGAATGGGAAGATTCTACGCTTTCCATAAGAGATTCGTTTACCGTTTGCTTTGATTATTACTCCTCTGGTAAAAACTACTACGCGCTTTATTTCTATATGTTTGGGCATACGACACCCACCAACGAAGATTTTGCATCTGGTGGATATTCCATTGCATTTGACAAGCAAAACAGCAACCAGATTCAGACGGAATGGAATAATGGCAGATTAAATACGACCTCTTCGAATATCAATCTAGATAATGGTACTTGGCGCAAGGTTAAGATTGTGTACAACAACCAACGGTTTGACATATATATCGATAACAAGCTTTATCTTTCGTATACCGATGCGGGATCAAGGACGCAAGCAGGCTTCAAATTTGGGATAGGAGCAAGAAGCTATTACTATAACGAGTACAGGGTTAGAAACTTCCATGTCTCGAAGAATAACCCAGAATTGGTGGTTGTTACGCCCACAAATGAAAGAACGTATACCTACAATTGGAGCGACGCCAACGCAGACTCAAATCGATATATTTCTCCGGTAAAAACGGTGAAATTACAGGTGATTGACAAGTTTGGCTGTGCGAGTAATTACGACTCCATAACCGTAAATAAACATCCTACCAAAGACAGTTTGTTTACCTCGATAGAAAATATTTGTTCACTCTTAGATTCATTTCAGCTAACCAAGCCAGATTCATTAGGTTTTTACTTTGGGCATAGTGGCGTTGATAGCAGTGGTTTGGTTTTGGTCGATTCCACAAGCTTTGGTGCCAATACTGTTTACTTCTCTTTGCTTGATACAAACGGTTGTTTGGTTCTCGATACTGGATCCTTTGTAGTAGATTCAATCCCTGTTCTGATTTTTGATCCAGTAGATACTTTGTGTCAAAATGATACCGCGGTTCAAATAACATTGAACTATACGGATGGCTACTTCTATGGCGGTAGCTATGTGGACTCGGCTGGATGGTTTACACCAGGTTTAAGTTCACAGCGAATAAACAAAGTGTATTACCGAACCAATTCCACGGATTGTGAAGCCATTGATTCGATTGAAGTTTTTGTTGACTCGCTTCCAGACGCAACGATACATGCTGCTGGGCCATTCTGTGAAAACGGAGGTATTCGGTCACTTTCAACTCAGAATTCAGGAGGTTTATTCGGTGTGACTTCTTATCTTGATTCTGTCGGGAATTTTGATCCAAGAATTGCAATGACGGGCAGTCACGTGGTTGTGTATAGTTTGATTGATGGAAAGGGATGTACAACATCAGATTCCATAAATATCACAGTTGATTCTATACCCAGCGCAGCGATTATTGCAGCAGGGCCATTCTGCGCAAATGAATCTGTGCAAACGATAACACCAAATAATGTCGGCGGACAGTTTTCCTCAACGACCTACATCGATACGATCGGTCAATTTAATCCAACCATAGCTGGCGCAGGTAGTCATACCATATATTATACCATTACAGATGGAAACGGCTGCACAAGCACGGATTCGGCAACAATTGTTGTCGATTCATTGCCCAATACAGCGTTTACAACGAATCCGCCGTACTGTGAAAATGGGGCAATTGATACGTTGCACGCAACAGTAAACCCTGGAGGTAGATTTTATGGCGGAGCTTACGTGGATTCTGCTGGAGAGTTTAATCCATTTGTCGCCAAAAAAGGGAGCCACAAGGTGTTCTACACCTATACGGATGGTAACGGATGTTCTTCGGTGGATAGTGCTGTGATTCAAGTCGATACAATTACCCCGATCACCATAAATACCGCAACACCTTATTGTCTTGATGACAGTATTCAATTGGCTACAGCTACGCCTAATTTCGGAGGATTTTTTAGCGGTGGAGGCTTCATAGATTCTACTGGAAACTTAGATCCATCGGTTGCCGGATATGGTAGTCACAATGTATACTTCACACAATCTAATGGGCTTAATTGCACAACCTATGCGTCAACTGTCATATTTGTAGACAGTTTGCCAGATGCGTCAATCAATTCCGTAAGTCCACGTTGTGAGAACGCGGGTGTCTTTTCCATAACCACCGTTACTTCTGGAGGTCGGTTTACACCAACTTCTTATCTTGATTCAACTGGACAATTTAATCCAGGAATCGCTTTAGCGGGTTCTCATAAAATCTACTATACGGTTGTGAATAGCAATGGGTGTTTACGAACTGACTCGACGATTGTTGTTATTGACACCGTTCCTAATGCTTCGATAAATGCTGCCGGACCGTTTTGCGAAAATGCAGGCATTCAATCAATCACCACCAACAATGCTGGAGGACGTTTTAGCGCAACCAGTTATCAAGATACCACAGGGCGTTTTGATCCAAATGCCGCACAAACAGGCAGCCATGTGATATATTATTCATTGACCGATGGTAATGGCTGTAGTAGTACAGATTCGGCTACGATTGTTGTAGACTCTATCCCTAATGCTACGATCAATGCTGCCGGACCGTTTTGTGAAAACGCAGGTATTCAAACCATCACAGCTGTCAATGCTGGAGGACAATTCAGCCCAACCACATATTTAGACACTAGCGGACGATTTGACCCAAGTGTGGCAAAAAGTGGAAGTCATAAAATTTATTATTCATTCGCTGACGGGAGCGGCTGTTCTAATAAGGATTCTGCCGTCATCATGGTAGACACCATACCTGATGCATCTATCATAGCTGCCGGGCCGTATTGTGAAAATGCATCCATACAAACGATTACCGCCACTAATGTTGGAGGTCGGTTTACCCCAACGCTTTATCTGGACACTGCAGGGCAATTTCATCCTAGTATAGCCAAAAATGGAAGTCATACGATTTACTATACCTTCAGAGATGGGAATAATTGTGTAGCAAACGATTCTATAACCATAGTGGTCGACTCTATCCCAGATGCATCTATCACTCCTGCTGGGCCGTATTGTGAAAACGGAGCTGTGGATACACTAAAAGCAGCGATAAATATGGGTGGACGCTTTTATGGCGGAACCTATATAGATACGGCCGGTGTATTTAACCCATTTGACGCAAAAAAAGGAAATCATTTGGTATACTATTCGGTAACAGATGGCAAGGGGTGTAGCGGATTGGACAGTATTTATATTCAGGTAGATTCAATAACGCCAGTTACGATTAACACCAACACACCATATTGTGCAAACGATACCATAGATCAGCTTACGTCTACACCAAATGCAGGCGGGTTTTACTCAGGTGGTACGTTTATAGATTCATCAGGCAAATTTGATCCAAGCATAGCGGGTGCAGGTTTTCATAACATATTCTTTACCCAAATTAACGGGTTGAATTGTTATACATATGCATCGACCGTTGTACAAGTTGATAGCATTCCAGATGCGTCGATTAATGCGATAACACCTCAGTGCGAGAATGGCGGCATATTTAGCGCGACACCAGTCAATTCAGGTGGGCGGTTTATACCTACGACCTACCTTGATACAGCAGGACGATTTGATCCAGCCATCGCCAAAGCCGGAGTTCATAATGTAATATATCAACTGGATGATAGTAAAGGCTGCATCGGACGCGATACGATTGTGGCTGTGATAGATTCGGTACCAGATGCATCAATTGCTCAGGCTGGCCCATTTTGCGGAAATGCTGGCATTAAAACCTTAGCAGCACGGTATAATGCAGGAGGTAAATTTGGACCTCTTCCTTACATGGATTCCGCAGGTAACTTTAATCCATTAATCGCAGCCTCAGGTACGCATAAAATATATTACACGTTTACCGATGGTAAAGGATGTACAGGGAATGATTCTTCGACTATTGTGGTAGATACCTTGCCTGCGGCTACAATTGTTCCTTCAGGACCATACTGTCAAAATGCTGGCAGGCAAACCCTTTCAGCTGTTACGGCAGGAGGGAAGTTTACACCTTCTGCGTATTTAGATACAGCGGGTAATTTTAATCCAATGTTGGCAGGTGTAGGCCTATTCAAGGTGTATTATACCTTGGATGACGGCGCAGGGTGCACGAACACAGACAGTGTTAATATTGTTGTAGACTCAATACCAGATGCGTCAATCATTCCAATAGTACCCCAATGTGAAAATGGAGGCGTGTTTACCATATCAGCGCTAAATAATGGTGGAAGATTTTCTCAAACAGCATACCTTGATACGGCTGGGGTTTTTGACCCGTCGATTGCCAAGTCAGGCAGTCACAAAGTATACTATTCTATTGTGGATGGTAATGGCTGCTCGAATACAGATTCAAGTATCGTTGTTATTGATAGCATTCCAGACGCAAGTATTAATACCCCTATACCACAATGTCAGAATGGAGGTTTGTTTACCGTGACCGCTAATAATATTGGTGGACGATTTACACCTACCGCCTACCTTGATACCACAGGACAATTTAATCCAGCCATAGCCATGCGAGGGAGTCATAAAATCTACTATTCCTTTGTGGATGGCAATGGTTGCTCCAATACAGATTCAACATTGGTAATAATTGATTCAATTCCTGACGCAGGTATTACTCCGGTATCACCACAGTGCGAAAATGGAAGCGTGTTTAACCTTTCGCCGATTAATAGTGGTGGTAGGTTTGCACCAACCAATTACATAGATACGACAGGACGATTTGATCCAGCGCTCGCAGGGAGTGGAAACCACAAAATTTATTATTCCTTTACGGATGGTAATGGTTGCTCCAACACCGATTCGGTGGTAGTGATTATTGATACAATCCCAGACGCCTCAATAACGCCATCTGGTCCGTTTTGTGCCAATGCAGGAATCCAGACGATAACTCCTGTTATCAATGTTGGAGGAGGTTTTAACTCAACGGGATATTTGACAACTGCTGGCGTCTTTGATCCTCAATTAGCAACGGTGGGCACGCATAAGTTACTCTACACATTTACAGATGGAAACGGGTGTTCAAACACGGATTCGACAAGTATTCGTGTTGATTCTATTCCAGATGCCAGCATCAATGCCTCGATGCCACAATGCGAGAATACATCAATTTTTACAATCACCGCAGCTGTAAACCCGAGTGGGCGATTTACACCTACGGCCTATCTTGATACAGCAGGACGATTTGACCCAAGCATCGCGCAAGCGGGCAACCATAAGGTTTATTATTCCTTTACAGACGGCAATGGCTGTTCGAACATGGATTCCATAGACATAACCATTGAGGCAATCTCGGATGCTGGATTGCCAGCTGTAGGCCCACTTTGTCAGAACGTAGCTGCAACGCAAATCAATCCAATTACATCTGGAGGAAGTTTTAGTGGCGGGGCCTATGTCAATTTGACCGGACTGTTTGATCCGAGTTGGGCTGCTATAGGCGCAAACAAGGTGGTGCATACCTTAACCAATTCAGCAGGATGTACTTCTTCAGACTCTATTGATATTGAAGTACTGGCCATTCCAACCAATACCATATTGCTTAATCCACATGAGGGTTGTGAACCTTTGGGTGTTTTTGTTTCAAGCGAACGTGCAGGAGGTGAGGATAGCGTGGTTTGGTTTGTCAATGGCGAACGAATAACCGATAAATACAATTTCTTTGGAACGTATAATCGTGGGATGTATCAGGTACGATTTAATGTTTACGGGTTAAATGGATGTAACATACAACTGGATACGTCATTTGAAGTCTTCCCCAAACCGGTAGCCGATTTTACGTACACACCAACGGAAATTTATATATCAGATCCGGATGTCCAGTTTACAGATAAATCCACGGCCAATGTTGTGGCATGGAACTGGGATTTTGGCGATACGCAGCTCAGTAGTTTGGAAAACCCGAATCACGTGTATGCGGATGCAGGAGAGTACCTAGTGACGCTGTTTGTGACTAGTGATCAAGGTTGCTTAGATACAGCAGAACAAACCTTGATAATCAAAGATGAGATATTGTTGTTCATCCCAAATGCAATCAGTCCAAACAATGATGGTGTTAACGATGTTTTTAAGGTTGTTGGATTGGGTTATACCAATATCGACATTACCATTTATAACCGCTGGGGTGAGCAGATTTACAAGTCTGATGATTTCAAACAATGGGATGGGACGTATAAAGGCGAAAAAGTGCAAATGGGCGCTTACGTGTATATCATGAACATAGTCGACAATCGTGGTCGGAAGTATCATGAATCAGGAGAGATACAGGTAGTACGTTAGCTTTATACGCTAGAATTTCATAGCAGTTATTGGTGATTTTTTTAAAATAAAATGCCTTTTAAATGAAATATTTAGTACTACTAGGCCTTATGCTGGGCAACACAAGCAAGCATATCGTATTTGATTTTGATAAAAACACAACCATCGACAAATGGATAATCGTTGATGATGTTGTCATGGGTGGAAAGTCATCCGGAACCTTTGCCATCAATAAAGATGGCCATGGTGTGTTTCAAGGAGATGTGTCTTTAGAAAACAATGGTGGGTTCTCTTCTGTGCGCTACAGATTTGAAAAAATCCAGATTGGTGGTGCAACAAAGGTATATATCAAGCTGAAGGGCGACGGCAAGAAATATCAATTTAGAGTGAAGTCCAATACTGGCGACTATTATTCATACATAACGTCTTTCAGTACCAACGGTAGTTGGCAAGAGATAGAATTAAAATTAAAGGATATGTACCCTTCGTTTCTTGGCAGGAGGCTTAACAGTCCCAACTTTTCGAACGATTATATTGAAGAGGTGGCGTTGCTCATTGGAAACAAAAAGCAAGAAAGCTTCAAGATATTGTTAGATAAGATTGAATTGCGTTGAAACCTGACTGCAGCACAGTATGTAAGCAAAAGGGTATTATTGCTCAGCGTTTACTGATGAATACAAAATCAAAATATTCCTTTTTATGAAAGCAACTAAGCATACCGTGACGATAAGACTATGTGTTTTTGCACTTACGTCATTAATTTTCAATGGCCTAAGCGCACAAACGGGTGATACCGTTGATATGTATTATTACAAGAATTCGCTTTATAACCACTTAGAAACGGGAAACAGCGAGGCAACAGCAAGTACAAACGTTGGCAATTGGATAGCTCGATTTACTGAAACGACCAACAATCCCAAAGTTGCTACTTTAGGTTCAGTATTTGGATTTTTCCCCCAATGGAGTGTGCCGCCTAAAGCACATAACTTCCATTCAGAAATATCAACACCGCACATGCAGAAATGGACCGCTTCTTGGGATGGTGTGAAGGAAATTGATTTGCTCGGCTTTGTTCCTGACAATTTCGATGGTCAGGCGTTTGATCCCTCAGATACGACAAATATGGGACAGGCGTACGTCACTAAACTGCTCTATCTAATTGATGAGTGGGCAACAAATGCACCAAATGCCAGCAGACGTTATGTGGTGTATGCAGGTTGGCCAGCATTAAACCGATATGGAGGGACAAATGATGATCCAAGCACCTTGACGGCCACGGCAATTGCGAACTGGCATACATATGGGCTCGGTGATTATCAAGACTGGATGGAGTTGCTGGTAACGCAGCTTCAAGCAGCAAGGCCAAATCTCGATATACGGTTGCACAACATCAGTAAAGCAGTATTGATGTGTCACCAGAATACAGCAGTTAAAAACATTCGACCTGAACTGTTATTCGAAGACTTGGCTCCTCATGGCCGGTCTACTTGGTATTTTATGGCGGCGGTTGCAGAGTACATCGAAGTGTTCGGAGAAAAACCACCTACAAATTTTGAGTTTAAAGCGGAATGGGGTGTCGACTCTACAGTAACCTCAAATTATCAAACCATAGTAGACTATATATGGATGGTTACTAAAGGAAGTGTATCGATAGAACCACTTAATGTTTATGGTCAAGATCAATTATTACTCTACCCAAATCCTGCAGTATCTACTGTTCAGATTCAGACAAATCTCGTGGAGTTCAACCTTGCCATATTTGATGCAATGGGACGGTCTGTTGTCAATCAAAAAGACAAAAAGACAATTGATACACGTGACTTAACAACTGGCACTTATTATGTTGAGTTAATAGGAAAAACGAAGCGTCAACATGCTGTGCTGTTGGTTGAGTAGTCAGATATTGTAAGGAAAAGAAACTAGAGTCTACCACTAAAACCATACTTGAGGTGATGTACGATATTGGCTATAACGATGAAAATGCCTTTAGATCTACTTTTAGAAAGTATTCAGGATTGTCTCCGAAACAATATCAACGTAAGTACAACATTGAAATGGCTTATGCGTAACGCGCTCAATACATACATCATTGGGTTTGTGTGAAAATTGAGATTCTTACTATATTGTAAGCTCAAATGGGCCTACTAGATTTCTTTCGAAAATCATCCAAATCATTCGACTTAAACGCCGTTTTGCAGAATGAAGACGCGCACAAGGTTGTTATGGATGTTGATGATCAACTCAATAGATTGTCCAATTACGGTGATGATGTTGATTTGCTCAATGATCTGCAAAAAGTCGCCTTATACGTTGGAAACTTAGAGCGAGAAATAAACAACGGTGGTTTTAGTCAATTTTATTGGAATTCGAGCGGGGAATTCGCAGAAGAAACCGTGGTTAGCCTTCAAGAAATTGGAGCCTTAGAAACTGCAACAATCGTTCATAAGGCCAATAATGAATTTCCGCATGGGGAGGTTGCAAGAAGCAAGGAGGCACGCATAGCCATCATCAATGGTATTGAAGAAAATGCTGAAAAAGTATGGGCGCAATGCGACCAAGAGTTTTATAAATATCCAGACGACCTGGCTGGTTTGTTAGCAAAGTTCATATCAGAGAATAGGCAAGCATTTGAATAATATCTATTAAGAAAACGTATCATGAAGTCTCAACAAGCCATAAAGATTCTATTGTCTATGCTAACAGCAGTGTTGTTGTTTCACTTATGTATCGTAACTGGAATAATACCTTACGACATTACTTGGGGTGGGCGGTTGAAGTCGGATCAGGAAATGTATGTTTTTGAATCATTCTCCATCGTTGTTAATCTGTTTTTGATGTTTATACTGGGTATAAAAGGCCGATATCTCAAGCAAGTTTTTAGTATCAAAGTAGTCGATATTATTTTGTGGTTCTTTTTTGGGTTGTTTTGTCTCAACACCGTTGGCAACATTTTAGCTGAAACAACATTTGAAAAATATTTTACGATTTTAACTTTAGCAACGGCATGGTTGCTTTGGATAATATTGCGGAAGAGACAAACATAAAACGGATTTACACTCACACCTACACTTCATTATGTACGACATACCCTATTACAAAGAAGACGATCAGGACGTCATCAATCAGTTTATTGCCAAACATCCATTTGCTTTGGTTACTGGCACAGGTGTTAGCCTCAAACCAGTGGCCACTCAGGTGCCTATGCTGTTGGAAGTCAACAATGGGCGGCAAGTGTTACAAGGCCATATGATGAAAAACACCGATCACCATAATGGTTTTGTAAAAAACAAAGATGTGCTCGCAGTTTTTAAGGGACCACATGCCTACGTAAGCGGTTCTTGGTATAGTCAGCCACATACGGCGTCAACTTGGAACTATATGAGCGTTCAAGTTACTGGTGTTATGCGTTTTCTCGATGATTCTGGTTTGGCTGAAATAATGCGTAAAACTACCCTGTATTTTGAAGGGAATAACCCAACTTCGCCTACCGTTTATGACAATTTGGATCCGGGGTTTATTAAACGGGCATCTGCTATGATTGCCGGGTTTGAAATAGAAATCACGAAGATGGAGGCCGTGTTTAAACTAAGTCAGGATCGCGACCAGGAAAGTTATCAAAACATAATCAATCATTTGAACTCTCTTGAAGGTAGTTGACCGCTCATTGCAGCAGAAATGGTAAAGAGGGAAGAAGACCTATTTCGGAAGAAGTGAAAATTAGGTATTATTGAATGAAACAAATGAAAAAAGAAATACATACGCATATTGAAATAAACGCACCAGCCAACAAAGTTTGGAGGGTTCTTTCCAATTTCTCCGACTATCCAACGTGGAATCCTTTTATTACCTCCATTTCAGGAGATATGGAGGTTGGGAGTCAAATAGAAGCGCAGATCGTACCACCAGGTTCGAAGCCCATGACATTCAAGCCAACCGTATTGGTGCACAATCCAAACCAGGAGTTTAGGTGGTTAGGGAGTGTCGGTATAAAAGGAATATTTGATGGAGAACATTTTTTTATTCTTCATGAGAATGAAGGTGTTACCACATTCACGCACGGTGAAAAGTTTAAAGGCTTGCTTATACCTTTTATGGGTAAAGTATTTGAAAAAACGAAACAAGGTTTCGAGGAAATGAACGAGGCACTTAAGGCTAAATGTGAAGCATAGAGAACATGCTGTTTTTCGGTTAACCAAAGACCTTAATTCATTGATTCTAAAAGGAAGCCAAGGCGTGGTTGTTTATGTGTATAGCCAGAATGAATTTGAAGTCGAATTTGTCAATTCAGATGGAACTAATATCCAATATGAAGGTCAATCTACATTTAAAGTTAATTCAGAAAATATGCAATTCGCGTAATCATAGTACATAGCTTCAGGTTTTTGCTGTCTTGAAATGCTATTATATTGCCAAATAAAAACACCATCGTCTTCGATAGCTTATGTTAAAGATTTTTAGAAAATTTAGAGAACGATTGCTAATTGATAATAAGGTTAGCAAATATCTGTTGTATGCCCTTGGAGAAATTACCTTAGTTGTTATTGGAATATTGATTGCCTTGCAGGTTGATTCGTATCAAGAAAAAAAGAGAAACGCAAATATCGAAGTCGATTACCTTAAAGGAATAGTCACAGACCTAGGTCAAGACATTTATGATTTGAAACAACTGGGTGAGCAATACGAATTGCAAACGCAATCCTACTCCTTATTACTCAGGGGTTTTGATAACAAACCATTACGCAGCACGACCCAGTTTTCTGGTGCAGTTGGAATTGCCAATACGTTCTACACATTTGTAGGGAATGACATCCATTTTGAAGATATGAAATCCTCAGGGCGTATCAATTATATTCAATCCGACAGGCTGAGACTGAATATCTTGCGTTATTACAAAAACGCTAATGCATCGCGTAAATCCCAGCGGGAGTCCACGGTTCCGCAAATGCGCGGATTGTCAGAACGCGCATTCATGAACAACTTGGACATGAATTCAATTATAGAAGGGTACATGTTTGACTCTACTGAAGCTGTTGAAATTACCGATTTAGAATTTTCATTTTTCGATAAAGATAAAAACAGTGACGAAGTAAAGTCATTCGCAAATAATGTATCAATGATGAAGGCCATTGTGGCGTTTGTTAAAAGCGGAAATAAGCAATTGCTTAAAAGCGCCGAAAAATTGAGAGAAGAAATACTGGCATATTTAGACAGTATTGGCGTGGAGCTAGAGAACAGAGTGTCAAAACCTACTTTGGAAGCAATAAAAAGTGGTGACGTCGAGGCGTTAAAAGTTTTGGTGACCAAAGAATCCTTGAATGAGTGTTATTTTATGGACCATGAGACAGGTAATTATCTGGTTCATTGTATAACCTATAAGTCTCTTCCGTCTTTAAAGTTTTTTGTGGAAAAAGGCGCTGATTTAGAATTGGTGTGTGAGTACAAAACACCTTTAATGTATGCAGTGAAGTATGGAGAACTTGAAATGGTTAAGTATTTGGTTGACCAAGGTGCGGATGTGCATGCCAAAAACCGGGGTAGAACACCTTTGGGTTATGCTCAGGTTTATGAGCATCCTGAAATTGAAGCATACTTTAATAGTATAGGAATTACGGAGTGATTGAAACATGAAAGGCGAATACTATAAAACCAAAGACTCTGTAAACGAATACATCAAGCTGGCTGAAGGCGTAAACGGCGGAGAGATAATTGAGGATTTAAAAACGTTTGTTCCAAAAGGAGCGAAACTGTTGGAAATTGGCAGCGGCCCTGGTACCGATTGGGAGATACTGTCAAGAGATTTCGATGTCACAGGATCTGATTTTTCACCAGAATTTATTAAGCATTTGACCATAAAGTATCCAACCGGGTCATTTGTAGAACTTGATGCAACTGCAATTGAGACAAAACAGCGCTTCGATTGTATTTATGCCAATAAGGTGTTACACCATTTAACGGATAACGATTTGCAGAATTCGATAGCCCAGCAAGCAGCTATGTTAAACGCAGATGGAATTGTTTGCCATACATACTGGAAAGGTAGTGGGTCTGAAACCTTTAAGGGAATGTTTGTGAACTACCACACCGTTGATGAATTAACGAAATTGTACGCGCCCCACTATACGCTTTTAAAGATTGAATTGTACAAGGAGTTTGATGTCGATGATTCTGTATTAGTCATTGCTGCTAAGAAGCCGTAACCTCGATAGACTATTCGCGAAGATTGACTGAGATTTATGTCTAATGTAAGGATAATAATGCATGTCCTTATTTTTAATTACCTTGTCGTAGATAATTAGAGCCCTGAAATATTTCTCACTCATAGTACTTTGTTGTTGGACGTGTTCTGCGTTTGCTCAGAACATGGTTACGCTGCAAAAAAAGATCGGCAAACAAAAAGTAGTCGACCTTGAAAAAGTCTTTGCAATTGATACCGATGTTGCATTTTACGAAGGCCGTGTAGTTGGGCATGATGGTATACATATTCAAATGGCAATTCCTCTAGATTCAGGCAGTGAAGAAAGGGTTTATAACATACCCATTGCAACCATTAATGGCTTGTGGTTGTGTCCAAGACAAACCCCAGAAAAGTGTGAGAAGTGGCAAAACAACCAAGACAAACGGGACATCTTAATTGTGTCAATAATGGCACCGTTGTTTGCAGCAAATTTAGTTGCGATCTCGACGAATAGAATTAGCTTGTCGCTTGGGTTAGTCTCAGGTATGGGGGTCATATTTAGTGCATACGGCACAATGAATAATCCAAAACGGATTAAACTAAATCGGAAATGGACAATCGTACACTCATGACCGACAAACCACAACGTGATCAGTATCCGAATGTCATGTGTCTTTCGTGTTTTAGATATACCTAGGTATTAGACTAATTCCTTGTATACCAGTATTTTGTAGCTCGATTTCTAGCGTTAAGCCTGATATCATCCCAGAACAAATTGACGTCACCGATGTGGTAGTTTTTCATCGTAAAGGATAAATACCTGCCCGGAAAACGGGGTGTGGTAATCCAGACGCCACCATCAATCAAGTGCGTTTCGAAGCTGTTGTTGTAAATTTTTCCATTCGAGTACAAAAAACCCTTATGGTAGGATTTTGGAACTACTTTGGTCGTATCCCAAGTCACTGGATTGATACTCGCTTTGCCCTTGTACCAATTGATGTATTGACTTGTATGGTATTTTTTCTTAAAGGTGTTCCATGTGACAAAACCACCGGTAGAATCTGGGTGCGTCAAAAGCGGAATGGTATTGAACTCATTTGAGTCTATGCCTACTCCTGGTAAATAGGCAGCTACCAATTGTTTTTGAAGTGGTTTGTTGTCGAAAAACTCTTTAAGTAGCAAGGTTAGATGTGTGCTTCCTTGACTATGACCAGCCAGTATAATTGCTCTGCCATTATTGTAATGCGCTAAGTAGTATTCAAATGCGGTTTTTACATCAGAATAAGCCAACAACAAGGCACTACGACCTTTACCATTTAAATGGCTATATGATCGAATGTGTGCTTGCCGATAATATGGAACATAGACCTGGCCAGCATTCGCCCAGGCAGAAGCTTGATTTTTTACGGCAACTTCAATAACCTTTTCTCTTTGTTTTTTGTTTTGTAGGTCGATATTCCATGCACTGTCGTTCGGATTGGTATATAACGTAGGGTATACATAAAATACATCCGTCGCTGTAAACGACGAATCGATGACCATTTGTTTCAATGAAGCTGGATATGTATTTGGTGTAGTTGCCCAATTATTTATCAGACTATAGTCTACAGTTGATTGCGCTTGAACAGTGTTGCTGCTCAAAATGAACGCTACAATCAAGAAGGTGTAGGTGCCAAATACTTTCACTGGCTCAAATGTATACAAGGAAGTCTAGTCACAATGCAACTCGAGCAAACATTTACATTTTATGGTCTCTTCTTTACATTGCACTTTGATGTTTAAAAGTTAATATTACGTTGTGGTTTACATACGAATGAAATGAATCGAAAGGATTTTTTAAAACTATGCGGAATTCTTGGGGTTGGAATCCCAGCTCAAGCGGCTATTTCAGGCTGTTCTAAAGACTTTGTTACAACAAAATTCAGTGGTAAGGTCATCATAATAGGGGCTGGCCCTGGTGGAATGTCGGCAGCATACTTACTCCAACAATTGGGGGTGGATTACGAAGTTCTTGAGGCCAGTAATCACGTTGGAGGAAGAATTAGAACAGACGATAGTTTTGCGGATTTTCCGATCCCACTGGGTGCCGAATGGCTTGAAACAGAAGTGGGTGTTTTGCAAGATATTGTGAATGATGCATCTGTTGATGTGCAAGTGACTACAACCTTTGATAACCCCGATTTTAAGTTTGTGAATTCTTCCTGGTTGGACTTTTTTGAGTCATATATCCTGCCGTCCATTGCGGATAAAATCCAGTTCAATAAGGTGGTGACTTCCATAGAATATGGAGATGCCAAGGTGAAAATTGGCACTAAAGACAATACCTATGAGTCAGATGCTGTATTTGTTTCTGTGCCCTTAAAAGTGCTGCAAGACGGACATATTTCATTTACGCCAACACTGCCTTCGTATAAAACGAAAGCCATTCAAGAAGCTGAAATATGGAGTGGTTTTAAAGCTTTTATAGAGTTTAAATCCGATTTTTATGGAGACGGACATAGTTTTGATATTCAACCTGAAACTGACGGCCAGAAACTGTATTATGATGCTACCTTCGGTCAGGCATCTACAAAAAACATACTGGGACTGTTTACCATTGGTAAACCGGCCGAGGACTACACCAATTTACAGGGAGATGTGTTGCGGGATTATATTTTAAAAGAGCTAGACGGCTTATTTGATAACAAGGCAACACCGAATTATGTAAACCATATTGTGCAAAATTGGAACGACGAACCTTTTATCCAAGGGGGGTATTTGTCGGATCATGCAGATTGGAAGTTGGTGCGCGACTTAGGTAAGTCAATTGACAACAAAGTATTCTTTGCCGGTGGGCCTTATTCAGATGGCAACGATTGGGTTTCGGTACATGTCGCTGCTGCGTCTGCTAAAACTGCAGTGGAGGCATTAGTGAGTTAACATACCACTGTTGTATTGTTGAATGAAAGTAGGAATTTGATACGGTGCATTCAGCATTGTCATGATGTTTGAACCTATTGTTTAACCAAAATAGCTGCTGCTTCGATATTCATGAATAAGCCGCCTGAATGAACGATTAAACATTACCTATCCGTACCTTCGCACAATGGCATCCGCGAACAAAAATCAATCAGCAATTCTCTCAAAACTTGGAATAGAGTCACTAAATCCGATGCAGGAGAAAACCCACGATGCCATTACTAATCACCCCAACACAGTATTGCTCTCGCCAACTGGAACCGGTAAGACCTTGGCTTTTTTACTGCCGATTTTACCAATGCTTAACCCAACTTTGGAGGCAATTCAAGCTTTAATACTTGTTCCGTCAAGAGAGCTCGCAATTCAAATAGAGCAGGTAGTAAGAGAGATGGGAAGCGGTTTTAAAACTAATGCCGTTTATGGTGGTAGGGCAGGGTCAAAAGATAAAATTGAATTAAAACATCCCCCAGCGATTCTTATCGGAACACCCGGGAGAATATCGGATCACATAAATACAGAAAGCATCGATGTAACACATGTTAAAATATTGGTGCTCGACGAATTTGATAAGTCACTTGAAGTCGGGTTTACGGAGCAAATGGAGCAAATTGTAAGGGGCCTGCCAAATTTGAAAAAAAAGATTTTAACCTCTGCGACACAAAAGGTAAAAGTGCCCAAGTTTATGGGTGTCCTCGACCCAAAGCATTTGAACTTTCTTAAAAAGACGAGTCGAGACCTTCATGTTAAGTTGGTTGAATCCAAAACGGAGGACAAGCTTGACTCCATTACCAAGTTGCTTGGTCAGATAGGAGAGGGCAATGGTATTGTTTTTTGCAATCTGAAAGACAGCATTCACAAAGTGAGTAGCGCACTTAAAGATGTTAGAATAGATCATGCTTGTTTTTACGGCGGACTTGAACAAATTGACCGCGAGCGTGCATTGTTAAAGTTCCGAAATGGTACACATCGCATACTGCTAGCTACTGATTTAGCTGCCCGAGGAATTGATGTCCCGGAGCTTAATTTTATCGTTCACTTTGAACTGCCACCGCGTCCAGATGAATACATCCACCGCAACGGTAGAACAGCAAGAATGCATAGCGAAGGAACGGCCTATGTTGTTAAGTGGGTAAAAGAAGAACTGCCAGTTTTTGTCAAAGTTGATGAAGTGCTTCACTTAAAGTCAACCAGTCATCGACTTAAAAAAGAGTGGGTGACCTTACATATTTCAGGCGGACGGAAGGACAAAATATCTAAAGGAGATATAGCTGGCTTGTTCATGAAACAAGGTGGATTGGTGTCGGATAAGCTAGGTGTAATTGAATTAAAGCAAGATCACGCATATGTGTCGGTGCCATATTCTATGGCAGATGTTCTCATAAAAAAATTAAACAACAGTCGCCTGAAAAAGAAAAAAGTGCGGATTAGTCTGTTGAAGTAAACCCGCAGGTTGGCGCACCTGGTTTTGGAGTATCGTTACAAATAGGTACATTTATGCTGTATTTGAAAAAGTCGATATTCATATCTATACTATTCTTTACTGCGTTCTTGACCTACGCGCAGGACGTTGTTGTGCCTGTTCATTATACGTTCGATTCAACAACAAACTATGCGCAATACAACGATACGATTACCACCTGTTTTGACTACTTAATGAACCAATCATGCAATTTGGATTTGGTTAAGCGGAAAGCCGTAACGGATTTTTTGACGAAATGGATTGAGGCAACACCAACGGTAACGGTAACCATCAATCACGATGTTTTGACGTATTATGACACTAGTCCTGAGTTAGTTATCATATTTATGGGCGGTTGGGTGGTAAACGACATAAAATCAGATGGTTATACAGAATATGAAGGAAGTATGGCCGGAACTAACGCTGTTTTAGATTATTATACAAAGAATAAACCTCACCTCAAGAAAGACGATCACATTGACAAGCTCATTCAGAAGCGCGACAAAGGCAAGCTAGAGAAGTTTGTGCGCTGTTCGGTAAAATAAGCCGTTGGAGTTTCGACTTTGGCAGATTGAGTCCAAACGGAACATGGTTTTAATGTTGCATTAGTTTCTTGTATTTGGCCTTGGTATACACGTGATTTGTGTTATTCGTATGCAAAAAATATTGGTAACTGGTAGCAATGGTTTGTTGGGGCAAAAGCTTACAGACTTGTATCTCAACAACCCCGAGATTAACTTAATTGCCACGGCCAGAGGTGCAAATAGACATATCATTTCTGAAGGCTACACCTATGCTGAAATGGATATCACCAACAAGGCCGAAGTTGAAACAGTTATCACGAAACACCAACCAGATGTAATTATTCACGGCGCGGCGATGACCAATGTTGACGCTTGTGAGCTTGATCCAGAATCGTGTGAATTGCTTAATGTTACAGCCACGCAGTATATCACTGAAGCCGCGAATCAGGTTAACGCACATATGGTTTTGGTGTCTACCGATTTTATTTTCGATGGAGAAAATGGTCCATACAAGGAAGACGCGTTAGCCAAACCGCTTAGCATCTATGGACACTCTAAATTGAAGGCAGAGAAGATTGTGCAAGAACAAGCCTCTTCGTGGGCGATTGCACGCACAGTGTTGGTTTATGGGCTTGTTGCCGACATGAGTAGGAGTAATATTGTTTTGTGGGCAAGAGAAAGCTTGGCCAATAAGAAAAAGATTAATGTGGTAGATGATCAGTTTCGCTCACCTACCTTGGCCGAAGATTTGGCCATCGGTTGTGCTTTAATAGCCGAAAAGAAAGCGACTGGAATATTTAATATATCTGGGAAGGATCAAATGAATATTTATCAATTGGTGCAGCGTGTAGCCAATTATTTTGGTCTTAGTATGGAGCACGTGACTCGGATTGACAGTTTGAGTTTGAATCAACCGGCTAAAAGGCCGCCAATAACTGGATTTGATTTAACCAAAAGCAGGGAAATTTTGGGTTATGATCCTCGCTCATTTGACGAAGGAATAGCCATTATATATAACCAGTTTCTCAAAGCGCAAACACCATGAAAAAACCAATAACCTTACTAGCCTTAATTCTTGTAACCGTCTCATTATATGCGCAATATAATAGGCCTTACCGTGTGGCATATAATCCAGACAAAAAGTCTTATCTCATCACCAATAGAGGTGATGGAAAGGTTTTGGAATTGGATTCGAATTACAAATTGAATACGGTAGCTACGGGTTTGAAAGACCCAAGAGACTTGGTGGTGGGCAAAGTGGGAAGCAATAAAGGTTTACTGGTTATAGACGACAATACCATTGTGGTGTATGACGCAACTGGGTACAATAAAATTATATCATTTAATATATCAACTTTGAGTTGGTCAGAAATAGAAGACATTGAAATGGATCCGAGAGATCCGCAATATTTCTACTTGTCGGATGTTGGAGCAGGTCGAATTGTGAAGGGTAAAGTTGGGCCACCACCATTTTACACTCCGTCGTATACAACGTTAGTTTCTAGTGGGTTAAATAGACCAAGAGGATTGCTGTTCAACGATAAAAATGAGCTTTTAGTTGTTACGGATGATTCACTGGCTAAGGTGGTTAAGATTGATACCGCTTCTGGGAAACTAACAACAGTGTTTACGCCTGGTGTCGACAGTTTGAATAGTATCGTTCAGGACAAAGAAGGGAACTATTTCATGTCCAATTGGGATGATAGTTATTTATACCGTTGCGATAAAAACTTTAAAAACCTCACTAAGCTAACGGGATACAACAAGCCGGCTGGAATGGTAGTGAATGCAGAGTCAGATTTACTCATCTTGCTTTGTCATTTCTGCAATAAGATGGAATTCCATAAACTCCATTATGTAGAGCCTAATGCAGGTGCTGCGGCATGTCCGAGTGATTCCTTTACTGTAGATGTTTCAATTGTTGCCGATGGTGTTGGGACTTACAATTCGAATAACAATTTTCAGCTTGAACTTTCTAATAGTCAAGGGAAGTTTACATCTGGCACCGTAATTGGCAGTCTGACAACTCAGACCAAGCCTAAATCCATTCGCGGTAAATTGCCTGAAGGAATAAGTGGTTCAGGTTACAAAATGCGTATTTCGTCCACCAGTCCAAGATTCAGTTCTTCGGAAAAGTCGGTTACTGTTTATGATAAACCTGATTTGTCGACTGTTCAAAAGAAATGGTCACTCTGTAAGGGGTCAACAATTCAAATTGGTAGAAGCGCCGCAGCCAACGAAACGTATCATTGGTCAAAAAGCGAAACCCTTTCAGACTCTACCATTTCGAACCCAATGTTTACTGCAGCAGATACTGGTCAATTCACTTGGCTTTTAACGGCCACAAACAAAATCTATGGTTGTAGTTCTAATGCAGAAGTACAGATCGATGTGAATCCCGACATACAGTTAAAATCGTTAGAAAGACGTGTCGGATTGTGCTTTGGAGATTCTACTGAAATAGGCGTGACTTCATCACCTTACAGTTTTTCATGGAGTCCAACATCTGGGCTAACCGATGTAAAGGTGTCAAACCCAACGTTTAGGGATACCATTGGTAGAACATATTACATCAGCGTGGAAGACACTGCAACAGGATGCAAGGGGGCTGATTCGGTCTGGGTGAGCGTGTATAGTTTGCCTGAGGTTTCAGCTCCTAACACACCATACAGTTTCTGTGCAGGGTCAACAGTTAATTTAAATGTACAGACTCCAACGGGAGTACAATTTGCCTGGAGTCCTGCAACTCATTTGTCGGATACTAATCAACAATCTCCAGTGTTTTACTCAGCAGATGCTGGGTTGTATCAATACGCAGTTACTGTCACAGATCGAAATTTATGTCAAAATACCACTGGCGTCACAGTCCATAATAACAGCATACCTAACGGTGTGCTCGATGAAATTGGAGGTGCAGGAAATGCTACCGAAGGTTATGAAGTGACGATAGAAGGTAGGATGAACGGTAGTTCGTATTTTAATCTGTATTTGGGTTATGAAAATGGAGCACTTCAATTTGTTGATTCTTTCTCTTCCTTACCCGTAATGGCCTATCAGGTGGATTCGGTATTCTTCGATAGAGGCTATCTAGAGTTTGTCTCAGATTCAGGATGTAAAATGCAGAGCGATACCATACAATTGTTCTGGCTATCGGTCAAAAATGTCTTTGTCTCAGATTTTCAAGTATACCCAAATCCAACATCAACAAAATTATTCATTCAAAGTGGCGGCACGTTCATTCAAGATATAAAGCTAACGGATTTGAGTGGTATTGTGATTCAAGAACAAAGTGATTTACGACCACGCGGCCAATTTGAGATGAGTTTAGAAGGGTTGACGTCAGGAGTTTATGTGGTTTATCTTACGGATGAATTGGGCTTGACTTATCAAAAGAAGATCATAAAGATTGATTAAGCCATTAATATGTACCATTTCGAAAGGTTAGCTATTTGTAAGTTTTGCTCCAATCGAGCATTCGATTCTAATCGTCAAATGGTTTGTGGTTTAACGAATAAACCTGCAAATTTCAAACACACTTGTACGGACTTTATAGAAGATGAAGCCGTGAGTCGCAAAATTGAACAGCGCAAGAATAAATACCAGGAAGAAAAAAAATATATCGGAAAAGCTAAGATTATAGTGGGTGTGATTCTGATTGCGTTTGGAGGCGTGATTTATGCGGTCATACCAGATGCCGAAATATACGAGTTACCTTTGTTTATTGGTTGCGCTTTTATCCTATATGGGGTTTTTCAGAAGCCTCGAAGTCCAAAAGAAAGCGCTTAATACACAATCAAATACAACACACTCACCGCCATCATAATTTTATACAGCCGATGGGCCCAGAATAGCTGTTGCTTTCGATTGCTGGTAACCAAAATGCCCCACGTAATCAACACTAAAAAGCTGACAAATATGGTGTAGATCAACACGTGATTTCCTTCTGCTGCATGATAAAAGCTCAACCAACCGCCAACCATAATAACCGATACGGTTCCGAATATATTCTTACTCACTTTCTCCCCCCAATGTGTTGATATTGAGTTGTTTCCTACAGCAACGTCTCCGTCAATATTTTTTAGGTTCTTGATAATTTCTCTATTCAGTAACATGCACATAAACAAACCACCGTATAGAAACATTATCCAATTCATGTGTTGGTAATACAAGATGAGGCTAAACACAGCAAGCACAGACAAAATAGACGCGGTGAGTTCTCTGATGACTGGCATCTTTTGGAGTTTGTGAGAGTAAAACCACAGGCTAAAAGCAAAAAAAGCATAAAACAAGAATACCCGCCAAGAAGCAAACAGAGCGAAGGTTAGTCCAATCCCATTCAAAACGCAGTAGGTGTTTAAGCAAAACGACTTGCTGACAATACGGTCGAACAAGGCTTTGTGCGGCCTGTTGATTAAGTCCTTTTCTAAATCGTAAAAACTATTGATGATGAAACCTCCTGCAATAATGAAACTAGACGCAGCAACGATAAAGTGCAATTCGAAATCTTTTAAAACTTCCCAGTGTCCACGATTAGGGGTAAACACATATATCGCAGCGATATATTGAGTTAACGCTGTAAACAACACGTTTGGCCATCGAATTATCGATAACAGTCCTAAAACTTTAACAAGGAAATAACGTTTTTTACGGCTAAGTAAGGCCAAAGTTAGAATGTAAATACAACCTCTAGTGGGTAATCTTTTAAGCGCTTCTGTGCCTCATCAAGGTCTTGGGTAAAACCTAAGAAGTATCCACCGCCACCACTGCCACATAATTTCAGATAGTATGCGTTTGACTCTATGCCTTCTTTCCAAAGCTTGTGAAACATGCTCGGAATCATAGGTGTGAAGTTTTTAAGCAACAAGCTAGAGAGAGACTTGATGTTTGAAAACAAAGGCGCAATATCTCGTTTTAAGAAAGCTTGAATGCAGGCATCGTTATACTTTTTAAATTCTTGTTTTAACATATTGCGGAAACCTTCTTGCTTCATTTTCTCCATGAAAATGTTAATCATCGGCTCCGTTTCGCCAGGTTGTCCACTGTTAATCAAAAAGATAGCACTCTTGCCTTCACTATTTGAAGACGGTAAGCCAACAGTTCCCATTTGTTCTTTCGACTTGATCAAAACCGGGAGGTTTAAATAACAAATCAATGGGTCAAGGCCAGAACTTTTACCATGGAAATAGCTTTCCATCTGACCAAAAATGGTTTTTAGCTTAGAGATTTGATTGCTATTTGGTTTCGTCTCAAAATCAATTTTATCGTTGGCATATCGGTTGTAAATAGCGGCAACCAATGCACCAGAACTACCTACACCAAATCCTTGTGGAATGCTTGAGTCAAAACTCATTCCCTCAGCTACATCTGTATTGAATTTATCCGAGTCAAAGGCAAACAACAATTCTTTCGACTGGCTAAGGTCTGTAAGGTATGCGCCGAAGCGCTGTAAGTGCTCATTAGAATCAAGAGCAACTCCTTCTAGGGTTTGATTGAACTTCAAACTGCCCTTAAAAGAGTTGTAAGGAATCGACAATCCCATAGAATCTTGTATGATTCCATACTCCCCAAAAAGGAGAATCTTAGCGTAAAAAAGTGATTCTTTTAACATTCTAATTGTTCGGGGCCATGCCCAACATTATCGCAAATATACTTTCCATTTGCACAAAGTGCTGCAAGTTCTGTGTCAATCAGCTTCTGGGCTTTGTCTATATCCTTTTCAGGATAGAGCATATGCACATTTGCACCAGCGTCTAAAGTAAAAGCAATATGACAGTCGTTTTGTTTGCGAAAAGCTTGAATTTTTTGAATGATCGAAAGTGTATTGGGTAGCATTAAGATGAACGACGGCGTAGACGTCATCATTAAACCGTGGAGCATAAGTGCTTCTGATTCAATCAGTTCGGTAAATGAGTCGAGGTCGCCCTTTTGCAGAATGTCCTTCAGTTTCGACATGTTATCTTGAGCGACTTGAAATCGTTGTGCACTAAACGGGTGTATGTCTAGTAAGCCGTGACCAACAGTGCTGGATACGGATTTTTGACCTTCATGAACCAGCAAGATGGTGTCTTGATAATTGTGGAAAACAGGATGTGCCTGCATAAAGGGAACTGCATATGAATCGTGACTTCCCTCAAATTCAGGATGTTCGCCCCATTCAACCAACCCGCCAAATACAGACCGGCTTGCACTGCCACTTCCAATTCGCGCCAAATTACTTGCTTCTTCGAAGAACGGTTTGTTTAGCTGTCCTATGGATTCTAACAAACTACACGTGCACAGTGCTAGTGCGCTCATGCCGCTGGCTGAACTCGCAATACCGCTGCTATGCGGAAATGTATTCGTGGTATAAATATCGTACTTGAATTTCTTCAATACAGGATACAATGTGCTCACATGATCGAAAAACTTGGTAACTTTTGGCTTAAAACCTTCGTTTAATTCGTTGTCTAGATATACGGAAACATCAGTATTTTCGTCTTCTGCCCAGTGTAATTCCGTGGTCGTGTGGCAATTCGACAAGGTGAAACTCAAACTCGCATTCGACGGAATTTGGAATCCCTTTTTTCCCCAGTATTTGACCAAAGCGATATTGCTTGGGCTTTGCCATTTAACACTTCCTTTCATGAGCACGCGAAGATAACAAAGGTCTATACTATTTTGTTTAGATTTATTACCCGACAAAAATTCGGTTTTTTGACATTCAGCGGACTACGTTTTAATCACCTCGTCCCAAGATAAAATGACGTCGTACCCTTTGTCTTTAAAGTAGTTTTGGTCGTCTGGATTGCCCACAACCATAACAAAGTCGCCTCCCCATCCGCCAAGTGATTTAATAGAAAATGGATAGTCTCGAAATCTTTGATATTTGATTGTTGGACGGTTTAAGATGTCACTCAGCGCTCTTTCGTGTGAAGTCAAGATGTATGAGAAATCAGGCAGTGTTTCACAAGTCAACAAGTCTTGTGTCAATTGATTAAACAAAGCAACGTCTTCTTTGGTAACGTTTTGGACATCAAACTTTTTTACTTCTTCCTCAGATTGCTGTTTTTTACCTAAGTAAACAAAAAATAGTTGATGCGAAAACGGCGGGTTAAACACTGTTTTCTCCCAAGTGGGCTGGTCGTTTTTGATTTGATAAAGAATGGCGTTGTTTTCCATGGCAGTAGCCACGTCGTAGCCGCTGCCTTTAAACGCCGCATGTAATAATTCTATTGGATCAACTTCCGACCATTTAGCCAAATTGGCGATTAAGGTAGAGCTAGATCCCAAACCCCATTGTCTGTCAAATTCTAATGTGGTTGTGATGGCAAAGCCATCGGCTAAATTTACCACGGTAGAATTGCGATTGATGAATCGTAACAAAGACGTAAGTCTATTTTCAACAACTTGATTTGATACGTTTGATACCGTAAAATCATGGATAGAAAACGTATTTTCAAACCAGCAGTTTCCATTGTGGTCAATTGATTTCCAGTGAATTGCCTGATCTTCTGAAGGCTCAACCAACATTTTTTGACCCTTTCGCGTACGCAGGGAAAGTGCAGTCGCACCAGCTAACACCACATACTCACCGGTGAGCATCAATTTACCAGAAGAATAAAACTCCATGAGGCAAATTTAGACGAGTTCAATTATTAATTTTGAGGTTGAAACAAATTACAATGGATAATTTAACAATAGGAACAAGAATTAAGCACGATACGTATGGTCAGGGCATTATCTGTCGTGTGGGTGTAGAGTTTATATCAATAAGTTTTTTTGAAGGAGGATTGCGGGAAATTCCACGAATAGAAGAGGGAATTGAAATCATAGAGGCCATTGAAGAGCCAACCAACATGATTAGCTTCGACGAGGTGGAAGACATGCTGTACCGGATTTTAACCAAACATACCGACTCTGCTGAGATCGTCGAAATTGCAGATAAGTTTAAAGGAGGCTTGTTGGTGTTAGAACCCAAAGACGAGAATTTGCAAGTAAAAGAAATACCTATTGACACCTTCTTTCATAAAATTGTTATGGTACGCGACCGATTGCGTGTACTCGAGCAAAACATCAATTCGCATAAAGCACTTTCAGATGCAGACAAGGTTGGTCTACAGCAATATGTTACTCGAGCGTATGGCTCCTTAACAACGTTTAATGTGTTGTTTAAAGACAAAGACCATCAATTCAAAGGAGCAGGAAAGTAATAAGGAGAATCTCGTTCTACCAACTCCATGATACGTGGGTTCGCTTTCGAGAATCGTATCATGACCCAATGGTGTCTGGCGTCATGAATAACACTTTCGCTTAAATCGAACTCCTTGACAATGGCTTTTTTTGTCCCGAGAGGTGTGAATACGATTTCAATATCACCTCGCCCATTTATTTCACTATAATTTACAATAGCGTTTTTCCCATAATGCTTTAAATGATACGTCTTTCGAAATGAATTTAAAACAGGCAAACAGACAACCCCGATAAGCACATATGTTAACCAGGTGATGGTGCTTTTTCGAAAATAGGCGAACCGCTTTTTCCCTGAGTATGCTTGAAAGCGGTACATTTTGTATAGGTGGGAGTACATGCCGAAGGACGCAAATACAAAAAAGAAGAAACCCAATATCGCGAACATGTGGTCATAAGAGTTTTCATCTACGAACCAGTTCTGATATACCTGCTGCCAACCAACAAATGAAAATACAAACCAACCAAAAATGCGTAATGGGTAAGGTAGTCTAGAATTCTGACGTTGATAAAAGAGCATATCCATCCTTAGCTTAACCTTTTCTGCTCGCGCCTTACGCTTTAAATACTCGGCACGCGACATGCGCTGTTTGCCCTCTTTAAAAGGCTTTTCAGTCTTTTGTCTTGAAGCTGTTCTAGTGGATGTTGGTTTATGACCAGTTTCTAAATAGTACTTAAGCTTTTGATCGTGGTAGTATTTGGTGTTTACGTCAGATAAGGTGTCGTATGCTTTTGAAACAATCTTAAAACGTTCGCCGTCTGAGTTTGGAGAGACATCTGGGTGATGAAGCTTGGCCAGCTTTATATATGCTTTCCGAATTACTGTTTCATCCGCAAAATTGGAAACACCTAAAATTTTATAGCAGTTGATCAACAGTGGACTGGTTTTTGATTGTATTTAATCGGATACTTGCCAAAGCAAACATTTTTATTTTGAAATTTCGTTATGTACAACAATTCACTTAACAACATTTCACAAATAAGAATACAATGTGACGCATATTAATCCGAAAGTTACAACGTTAAAATATACATGCTATTGCGATTGGTTTATAGAGGTTTTGCAGTCTTACTTATTGTATTGACGTCCCAAGTTGTGTTTGCTCAGCAGCTCTCACCAAATACCTATAACTATGGTAAGGTCAAGTTGTGGAACAATCCGAAAGCCCAATTAACATTTACAAACACCAGCAGAAAGAAGATGTTGTTTTTGCCGATTCCGTACCAGCGCAACCTATATGTACATTTACCCGACGGTTACATCATGCCAGGCGAAACGGTTGAGATTGAAGCCATTTACTACACCGAAGATTTAGGGAATTTTAGCGTACAACAACCCTTATATCTAAGCGGTTGGAATGAACCGGTGTTTCTTAGTTTGAAAGGTAAGATTTCCAGTTTTCACCCAGATGCGCACATCGCTTGCCCAAACATGGGGCAGGAGCAAAAAGAGGAAGCGACCTCACAAATTGCCGAAGTAATAATTAAAGATAAAGTCACTGGCGAAATTCTAAATGGGGTTGATTTGTTGCTGGTAGGGCCCGATAAGAACTTTTTTGTTGAACGCACGCGTAAAAAAAGTATTCCGCTCAAAAAGGTAGGAACTGGATTGTATCAAATCGATGTGAGCAAACCCGGTTATATTGCTAAACAAGACGTCGTTTATATCAATAAAACGACACAGCAAATAGTCATCGAAATAGAACGAAGCCCACGCGAATATGACGTGATTGAGAAGGTGCCTGAGTCTGATGTGCCAGATCAAATAGTGGAAATCGACAAACCGAAAGAGACAGATCAGGATGTCATTGAACGATTGCGGAAAAAAATGGATGAAAGATTCAAGGGGAAAACCATTATCGAACGAGATGTTATGGTGGTTAAAGAGTTGGACGATTCAACGCAAGAAGAGGATACTGTTTTTGCAGATATTGTTGAAACCGACACAACGCCATTGGTCGATGATACCCCAAAAGAAGATTTTTCATCATCGGGAGAGCTTAACCCTGAGAAATATGCCTCAAACAACGTTGTATTCTTGATTGATGAGTCGTCGAGTATGATGTTAAACGAAAAAATGGACATGCTTAAACTGTCCATGAAAAATGCGGTAACAGCATTGCGTGCGGAAGACAGGGTAACTATTATCGTGTATTCAAAACATGCGCAAGTCCGGTTGGCATCTACAACAGGTGACAAGAAAGACATTATCAACGCAGTGATTGACTCGTTGACCCCAGGAGGACGGTCTTATGGTGCAGAAGGGTTGGCCATGTCGTATCGATTTGCCAAGCGAAACTTTATTGCAGAGGGGAATAATCAATTGATTTTAGCAACAGACGGACTCTTTAATTCGTCTGATTATACGAAGAGAGATATGTATTCGATGGCTCAAACACATGCCTCGGTAGGTATTAAAACAACGGTGGTTGGGTTTGGTAAAAATAAGGAGGCAATGGCCTTCATGCAAAGCCTGTCTAAGAATGGAGATGGAAGTTTTATCAAGATTAAAACAGCCGATGAAGCCCAAGATGCGTTGCTTTCAGAGATTATGCAAAATGCGTTACGGTAGTGTAAAGTTATTGTCGGGTTATCCGCATTCCTTTTTAAATCTTGCCAACCGTTTACTTTTGTAGTCTCTTAAAAATTCTATGAAAAAAATAGTTACCCTATCATTTACGTTGGCTTTAGTATTGGTGTCGGTAAAATCTTTCACTTATCGAAGCGGAGGAGTTCAAGGATACACCAATGCCCCATCAGAAAACAATTGTACGTCTTGTCATAGTGGTACATCGTTAAACGGTGGCGCAGGATCTCTTTCAGATTTCACGCTCTCATTCAGTGGTGGCGCAAGTGGTTACAAGCCTGATTCATCCTATTCGTTAACGCTGAAATACAAGCAAACGTCTAAATCGCGTTTTGGATTTAGCATTACAGCTTTAGATGATTCGACCAAATCGCCTGCTGGGAGTTTTACCATCACGAGTAGTCGAACACAAAAACGAACTAAAACGTATTCGGGAAAAAGCCGTCAGTATGTTGAGCACACCAATGCAGGTACTGCTTCTACAAGTTCGAATGCAACAGACTGGGAGTTTGACTGGAAGGCACCATCATCAAACGTGGGTAAGATTAACTTTTATGCTGTAGTTAACGCAACAAATAGCGATGGCCGTAATTCCGGAGATCAAATTTATGCGAAGGTATTTACACTGAATCTAGAAGGATTGCCAGTGGCTACTGCGAATGCAAAAGATACGATAGTATGTGCTGGTCAATCTGTGGCACTGCTTGGAAGTGGAACGAATTCACCAACGGCGTACGCATGGACCTTCCCTGGAGGAAGTCCTTCTGTGTCTACAAAACAAAACCCAACCACATTGTACTCAGGGTTTGGAGACAAATACGCCATCCTAAGAGTTCAAAATGCACTGGGATGGAGTCAGCCAGACACGCAGGTTATCAAGGTGCTTCAAGCGCCTACAGCATTTATACCAGGATCTAAAACGTATACCATTTGCCCAAATGATTCTGTAAAACTAACGGCTAACTTTAACGTAAAATACAGCTATACGTGGTCTACTGGTTATACAGGTGGCAATACGATATACGCAAAAGATACCGGTGATTACTTTGTTACGGTTAAATCTGGTGATTGTTCACGTGTGAGTAACGTGATTACTGTAAAACATTTTGATGTGCCAACACCAGCCATTACATCATCAAATACAGACGATTCTATATGTTCTGGGGCATTGGTTACCTTAACGTCTAGCACAGGTTTTGATAGTTTGATTTGGTACAAAGACCAAACAGAGATAGGTAAAACTACAGCACTTACCTTTAATGTGAATGTTGATTCAGGCGCATCTTATCAGGTAAGAGGTTGGACAAGCGATGGGTGTTTGAGTGACTACTCAAACAGCATTTCGTATAAAGGTATAGACCGCGATATTGCACCGAAAGTTGTATGTACAAACCGCGAACCTTTTAGTGTAACCTACGACTGGTCTGGCTTATCTACGCATAATGGTGTACAGGTAAGTGATGATAAAGGGAAGTCTTGGAATACGCCATCTAGTGGAAGCGCTGGGAATACACATAAGTTGGTTGGCCTTGATCCTGAAGAAGATTATGAAATATGGGTACGCGCCGTTACCCAAGCTCCTTGCTTTTATAGCGAAGTAACGAAGCAAGTGTGTAGAACAGGGAAGTGCAGTCCGCTGGACGCAAGCATTCAGGTTGACACAAACATTTGTAAAGGCGATGAAGTCAATGTGACCATCAATGGTTTGGCAAATGAACACTATTCACTAGCTTTTGAAGGTGGAGGAAGTTTTACCGACACTAGTTTTAAATTCTCGCCTCAAAATGAAGGTAACTACACCATATTGGTGACAGACAGTAATTTTATTGGTTGTCCTCCTAAGAAGTTAACATTCCCGATACACATTGATGAGATTTCTGGGTTGCGTTTTAGAACAAACAAGCCAAGTAATACATTCTGCACAGGCGACACAATTAAATTTACTGCTTCAAGCGGAAATGATACGTATAAGTTTTATGTCAATGGTAATTTACGTGCAACCCTAAATGATAGCTTCTATTTTGAAGCCCAATTCAATGACGGCGACTCTGCATTTGTGGAAGTGACAAAAGGCGCTTGCGAGGCTAGCTCAGAAAGTATTTTCCTTTCGGTTGTGCCAACACCAACGGCTACGTTCAGTTACACTAACATAGGAAGTGACTATACGTTTAAACCAGACAATACAAATTATCAGGCTTATTTCTGGGAATTTGGTGACGGATTTACAAGTGTATTGCAAGAACCACAGCATAACTACAAGTCAAGCTCAAACAAGACCGTTGACGTAGAGTTAGAGGTAACAGATAACAATGATTGTAAGGCGAAAGCTACGGATAAACTGGATATTCCTGACTTTAGTTCGGTGGAAGAACTTGCCAAATTAGGACTTAAAATGTATCCGAGTCCGGTAAACGATAAGTTGTTTATTGAGTGGTCAAATGAGGTTAAATCACAAACACGTGTAACTATCTATACAGTTGACGGACAAAATGTGGCAATGTTTACAAATAATCTTAGCGCTTTTTCAGTTGATTTGACGAATATTGTAGCTGGTTTATATGTCATTGAAATTCAAAGCGACGAATTAATGATTCGTCAACGTTTGATAAAGAATTAATCAAAGGTGAAATATTATCGGCCCGGGGGTGGAAGCATCCTCGGGTTTTTTTATGCTTCTTTTTTGGCCTGCTCTAACATTGCTTTCGCAACATCGTGGCCTAAGTATTTGTCAATCCAGTTGTGGATGACATACAAGAAAGGGGTCAATATAACGGCTACAATAAATTTATAAATGTAATTCACTATACCAATTCCGATAACAAGCTTCAGCGGCATTACACCACTGATGTAAAACGCAATAAATAATACCACGAAAGAATCTATAAACTGAGAAACGAGGGTCGAACCGGTGGCTCTTAGCCAAAGTTTCTTTTCTCCGGTCATGCGCTTAATCCACTGAAAAACAGTAACATCAGCAAGTTGGCCAATTAAAAAAGCGACCAGTGAGCCTGCAATTATCCAAAGCCCCTGACCAAAGACATATTGAAAAGCGTCATTCATGTTGGCGATGCCATTTTGCGCCTGGCTTGAGATGTAAAAATCGGCTGGTTTTAAACCAATTGAGAAATAAATCATGACAAAGGCATAGCTAATCAGTCCAACAGCAAAGTAGCTCAAGAATCGGACACCCTTTTTGCCAAAATATTCGTTAATGATGTCGGTAAGGATGAAGACGACTGGCCACAACAGCACACCTGCAGTTAAGTTGAAAGGTAAGTGATTGCCAAATATGTAAATGCCTGCTGGCTGTAAACCGAGCGTTTTTTCTACCGAAAATATCTTGCCACCAATCAATTCTGCGAGTAAGGCATTGGCTATAAATATTCCACCAAGAATTAGGAATAACTTACTTTTTTTCGAATCCATAAGTTCAAACGTACGAAATGACTTTTAAACCTTCAGAAACGCACAGATAAAACCTTGTACGAATTACTGTACAAAGTCATTCTGATTGGTATAACGCACTAATGCGGCATAGCCCGTCGTTAGCTAGTTTTGTATATTATGAGAAAACTGTTCGCGTTTTTATTATTTATTCCATTAATGGCTGCTGCGCAAACCTCACAGGAGTGGATGGAGGCGGCCAATCTAAAAATGCAAGAAGGGAATACCCTTGGAGCTATCAAAGACTATACTTCAGCGTTGGCTATTGATCCAAACCTAGTGGATGCTTATTATGGCCGTGGAAGCGTATTTGCCGAACTGTTAACATACGATAAAGCATTAGCAGATTTTAATAAAGCCATTGAGCTGGATTCAAGTATCGCAATCGCGTTTTTTAATCGTGGTGTGGTTTACAATGCAAAGGGATACCATAAACTGGCGATTACGGATTTTAATCGATACGTGGCCATGCGACCTAAAGATCCACAAGGCTATTTGGCTCGAGCCGAATATTATCAGCAGCAAGGTTTGCAAGCGCTTGCAAATCAAGATTATAAAAAAGTGTCAGGTTTGGAACCTATCAACGCCGATGGGTATGTAAGTAGAAGTGAAGTGAAATTAATTTTGGGAGATACGGCTGGTGCTATAGACGATATTTCTAAGTGCATCGAAAAGAAACCACAGTATACCAAAGCCTATTTGTTTAGAGCTCAGTTGTACAGCAATACAGGGCAAACAACCCAAGCAATAGACGATTTAGATTTGGTCATCTTAAATGACCGAAGAAACGTTAAGGCTTTGATCACACGTGGTTTGTTATACAACGAGAATGGTGTTGTTCAAGCCGCTATAGAAGATTTCAGAAGAGTACTGGCTATAGACAGCAAGCTTCCAGACATTTGGTTTGAGCTTGGATATAACTTGTTGGAGTTAAAAGAATATGACGAAGCCATAATGGCCTTCCAAAACAGTTTAGTCACCGGAGTAGCTGATACCGAATTGGCTTATTACAACAAAGGTGTTGCTGAGTTTAATAGTAAAAAAAGAGTCGAAGCGTGTAAAAGTATGAAACGCGCCGGGTCAATGGGAGCTGACCACCTTGCCAATTATTGTGACTAATTCTTTAGTTTGAAAATCGGACGATTCACTAAGCCCCATTTTTGTAATCGGTACATAACACTTACGCGCAACACACCTAAACCATAGGTGACACTTCTTTTGAAGTTGATACTTGAGGCTTCTTCAAAATATTTTGTCGGGCAGGTTACTTCACCAATTTCAAAATCAGCGAAACATATTTGCGCCGACATCTCATTGTCAAATACGAAATCATCCGAATTGGCTTCGATGTCAATGGATTTAAATATTTCGGTAGAGAAAGCACGATAGCCGGTGTGGTATTCACTTAGCTTTTGACCCATCAAAATGTTTTGAGTCAACGTTAAGATGCGGTTAGCGATGTATTTGTAAATAGGCATTCCACCTTTTAAAGCACCATTTCCTAATATTCTAGAAGCGTATACTACTGGGTATACGTCATTGGCTATGATACTGGCCATAGCGCGAATTAACTTTGGTGTGTATTGGTAGTCTGGATGAAGCATAACCACGATGTCTGCACCAAGTTCAATGGCTTTAGCATAACACGATTTTTGGTTTCCTCCGTAGCCACGATTCTGTTCGTGTTTTACAATATGTTTGATGCCAAGCCTTTTGCCAGTTTCAACTGTATGGTCCCGACTGGCGTCATCCACTAAAACAACTTCATCAACGATATCGAACGGAATTTCGTTGAAAGTCATTTCCAAGGTTTTCTCCGCGTTATAAGCGGGTAGAACCACAACTATTTTTTTGTTTGCTATCAAAGCTTATGCGTACATCAAGAAGTAAGTCGCAGCACCACACAGGTAACCTATAATTGCTAACCAGCTAATCTTTTTTAGGTACCAGATGAAATCTATTCTTTCTAACCCCATTGCCGCAACACCTGCAGCAGAACCGATGATTAATGAACTTCCACCAACACCAGCACAATAGGCTAAGAATTCCCAAAATTTGCCGCCGGCTGCAAATACACCATCAGGTTGTATTTCGTACATACCTTGTGCCGCAGCAACCAAAGGTACGTTATCTACAATAGACGACAGAAAACCAATCACCACGTTTATAGCGTATATGTTACCAATTTTTTGATCTAAGGCTGCTGCCATTTCGTTTAAGTGACCATATTCCTGTAATGCAGCTACGGCTAAAAGGATGCCTAAGAAGAACAATACACTGGCAACATCAATTTTTTGAAGTACGCCTATAACAGATAGTTCGTGTTTGTCTTCCTTGTTTTTGGCGCGGTGAATAATTTCAGTTACCGTCCACAATACGCCTAAACTTAACATCATTCCCATAAATGGAGGAAGGTGGGTTACTGTTTTAAACACCGGTACAAAGAGCAATCCACAAACGCCAAGGACAAATATCAATATGCGTTCATTCTGTGTCGTTGGATTGATGTAATGTTCAACACCTTCTGACTTCATTGGGCGTTCTAATTGTTTGCCTTTTAGCGTGTAACTCAAAATACCTAATGGAACGATCATGGCAACCAAACTAGGAATAATCAAGTCTACTACCATTTGTCCAACATGTGGCAATTGACCCTTAATCCATAACATTGTTGTAGTAACGTCACCAATTGGAGACCAAGCACCACCGGCATTGGCAGAAACCACTACCATTCCCACAAACAACCAACGCATGTCCTTTTCCTTGATTAATTTACGCAGCAACGAAACCATTACAATTGTTGTGGTAAGGTTATCCAGTATGGCTGATAAGAAGAAGGTTAATACACAGATAATCCAAATAAGGGTCACTGCATTGGTGGTTTTAATACGGTTGGTTATTACATCAAAACCCTCGTGAGCGTCTACCAACTCTACGATGGTCATTGCACCCATTAAGAAAAACAAGATACTTCCAATGTCGAATAAGTGATGAACCAATCCGTTGCGATAACTTATACTGTCAATTCCATGTTCAATAATATGCTGTATCTCATGACCTGTTCCATCGATTGAGAACACATAGATTGCCCAACAAACCATACCGGTTATAAGTGCAGAAGCAGCCTTGTCGATTTTAATATTATGTTCTAAAGCAATAGCAATATAGCCTAGGACAAAAACAACAATAATGAGAATTGACATGTCGAAAAATTTTCGGCAAAAATAACCTAATCTTAAAGACTTTTATATGAAGGAATCGTCTCTAGAAATTCACAAGTTTTAGTCACATGGTTTACCCGACAGCAAAGTTGTTGCGCTCCGTTGGTGAGCAGCAGATACGGTACGTTTAAGGTAAAGTTATACGTCGCAATTTGGTTTAGAGTCGATTGATTGATGGCAACGTTAGGTGCTTTGCATTCAATGAGTAGTTTTGGTTGTCCATCCTTGTAAATGAGCACGTCAAAACGTTTGTTTCTTTGTAAGTATTTGATTTGCTTTTCAACAGCAATGTTGGTGGCTGGATAATCCAATTCTTGGGTTAGGTGATAGATGATCCACTGTCTAACTTCTTCTTCTGGTGTGATGAGCAAATAGCGTTTACGTATTGGATCAAAAAAATACTGTTTGTTTTTTTCAACACGTGTTTTAATACCAATATTTTCCCAGTTAAATTGCACCGCTTATTCTATCAATTAACGCAGTGGCAAGTATAGCAGATTTTCAAAAACTAATGGGCGAGATAAACAGCAGATCGTATAGACCTGTTTATTTTTTAGAAGGTGAAGAGCCATATTTTATTGATAAAATTGCTGAGAACCTTGAAAAATCAGTACTTACAGAAGCTGAAAAGTCCTTTAACTTTCAAGTGTTGTATGGCCGCGATAGCGATGTGAACGATATTATTTCGTCTGCAAAGCGGTTTCCAATGATGGCCGAATATCAATTGATCATAGTTCGAGAAGCACAGTTCTTAAAAAACATAGACGCGATTTTGTCTTATTTAGACAATCCCGTTCAATCCACGGTTCTGGTTTTCTTGTATAAGAACAAAAAAGTAAGTCGAGCAACCAAGTTGGGTAAGGCGCTAAAAAAGTTTGGCGCTTTTACTTCCAATAAGCTCTATGAGAATGAAGTTGCGGGTTGGCTACAAGCCCACGTAAAATCATTGGGGCTAACCATTCGGCCAGAAGTGGTTCAAATCCTAATTCAAACCATTGGTAGCGATCTGCAAAAAATAACTGGCGAAATTGATAAGGCTAAAGCCAACTTAGGTAAACGGACTGCCATTGAGGTTGATGATGTCGCTCGAGGTGGCGGTATAGATAAGGAATACAACGTATTTGAGTTAACCAAAAGTGTAGGTAAGCGCGATTTGCGTCAAAGTCTACGTATTGTCAATTATTTTGCAAGAAACCCTAAGGACAATCCCTTCGTGCTGGTTTTAATTAACCTCTACAATTACTTTAAAAAAATTCATCTTATCCATTTTGAAAAAAGCGCCAATCCAACGGAAATCGCGAAATCCATTGGGATGAGCCCGTATTTTGTAAAAGAATATATAGCTGCCGCTAGAAATTATCAACCAGCAAAAATGAGCGAAGTATTTGCCATTCTGCACGAATTCGATTTGAAAAGTAAAGGAATAGAAGGCGGAAAGGCAGCAGATGGTGAACTTTTGACAGAATTGGTAGTTAGATTAATCAAGTAATGTATAGATTTGTCAACCTTTTAATAAATTCATAAAAGAGAAATATTTAGTTAGTATGAAAAGAGCAATACTTTTATCCGCTGTAATGTCTACTATGATTGTAGCTTATGGCCAATCCCCTAAAGACCTACATCAGCCAAGTGCAACACAGTTAATCCAAAAAGGACAATTGGATGCGGTAGATGGATTTAGATTCGATCAAGCACCTAATGCAGAAACTACAACTCCAGTATCTCATGGCAAGTATAGATCTGAGGTGTATGATTTCGTTCGCGTTGGAAACACCTATTATGATTTGCAAACAAACGCTTCAATCGGAAGAAGAGCCATTTTACATGCGGATGGAACAATCACTGCAGCCTGGACTTTTTCTGGTAGTTCAAGTACAACATGGCCTGATAGAGGGTCAGCTGTAAATTATTATGACGGGACTAACTGGGGTGCAGCTCCAACGGTTTCTACTGAAGATGGGATTAGAACTGGATGGCCATCAATTGGGATGTTGTCAGACGGTTCAATTTATACGGTTGCTCATGATCCTGCTAATGGTGGTATGGTTATGACCCAAAACACTGGCAAGGGTAAAACAGATTGGACAGTTACGAAAACTGTGGCAGGAACTAAGATAGGAGGCCATCCAGATGGGAATGTGATTTGGAACAGAACGGCTAATTTAGGTGATAAGATGTTTCTTTTAGCAAATTTTGCCGGACAAACAGACGATGATGATGTTTACGTTGGTGGAATTGAAAATCCAACTTTGTTTACTCAATCTAATGATGCAGGTAAGTCGTGGTCAACACTTGGTCTTTTGCCAGGATATGATTCAGCTAGATATCTTGATGGGGCTGGTGATACATACGCTATCGACGCTAGAGATTCAATCGTTGCGATTGTAATAGCTGGACGTTATAAAGATGTTACGTTATTTAAATCAACTGACTCCGGAAGTACTTGGACAACCAGTATTATTGATTCATTTGCTTTTCCACGATTTGTATGGGGAAGTTATTTAGTAGATCCTAATAATCCTGTTACTTGTAACGACGGATCAGTAGATGTGTTAATTGACAATAATGGAGATGTACATGTGGCTGGAGGCCGAGTGAGCTATTCTGATGATGATACAACTGATGATTTAGCACGTTCTGGTAGTTTCTTTGGATTGTATCATTGGAGTGAAAATCAACCGAACTGGAAAGTTTGTGGATTGCCAATCGACATGGACGGACAACCTGCAGCAAGTGGAGCGGCATACGATATCACTGCGGAAACAACCAACAGCATGGGAGCCGACGGTAACCCATCAAATGGTTTAGCGTATGCAGCACGTTATGGTGGTACGAGTATCTCAACGCATTCAAGTTTATCAGTAGATAAAGACAATAACATTTACGTTACTTGGGATGCACCAGTTGAATTTACATTTAACGATTACCTTGCAAACTACAGAGACGTACATATCTCGTATTCAACTGACAATGGAGCATCATGGGCTACAACTCAAAATGCAACACAAATTAGATCACAAGAAGCAGTATTTGCTTGTTTGACTAAACGTACTGACGATTTCGTTCACTTTATCTTCCAAATGGATGCACACCCAGGAACTAACTTACAGAATAGTGGAACTGGTAACCTACACCCTAACGTAGAAAATACTATTTACTACGCAGCCATTCCTGTTCAAGATTTGATGGATAGTGTTTTAGGTCAAAACACATTAGAGATTACGCCAGTAATCAAAGAATCTAAAGTGTTTGTAGTTAGTCAAAACCAACCAAACCCTTTTAGCGATAACACAAACGTTGTGGTATACCTAAGAGCTGGTAGCGACTTGACTTGCACAGTAACTGATGCAACTGGTAAAGTTGTTTCAAACCAAGAAATGGGATACAAAGGTGCTGGAAACCACGATATCACTATTGACGGATCTGAACTAACTTCTGGAGTGTATTTCTATACCTTGAAGACAAAGGACAGTGAAGTAACTAAGAAAATGCAGGTTGTTAAATAATTATGAATGTTTAATTCTTAATATTTAATACCAACTAAGAATAATAAAGGGCGCTGAGCAATCAGGGCCCTTTTTTTTGTGAAACAATATTTGATAGTTGAAAGTTGAGAATTGAAAGTTGAGAAAGTTTTGACTCAAGACTGATTGACTCAGGACGTAGGACTAAAATTCTGTTCTTCAATCCTCAAATCCTTCTAAACGCAGGAATTAGCTTGCCAAGAGTATAGAAAATAGAAAAGAGAGAATAGACATAGTTATTACTAGAATCTTACTGATGCACCAAATACGCTATACGTCATTCAGAGCGTAGCGAAGAATCTCTTATGTAATCATTCAGACATTCAATCCTTCAGATGTTCAGACCTTCAATCCTCCAATCCTCCAATCCTTCAATCCTTCAATCCTTCAATCCTTCTATCTCATAAAACCCGTCCATCATGTAACTCAATAATGCGTCCCGTTTTATTGGCAAAATCTAGGTCGTGTGTTACCACCAATAACGTTTTGTTATACGTTTCCGTTAAGTCTTTAAAAATGTTAAACACGATGTCTGCATTCTTACTATCCAAGTTGCCCGTCGGCTCATCGCACATGATAAGTAAAGGGTCGTTAATCATAGCTCGTGCGATAGCCACACGCTGTTTCTCACCCCCCGATAACTGGTAAGCCATTTTTCTTGCTAGTTTTTCTGTACCTAAATCTTTCAAATAACCATAGGCATTGTGCTCTAGTTCCTCTTCGCTCACTTTGTTGAGTTTGAACCCGGGAAGCATGACGTTCTTTATTGCCGTAAATTCATTAAGCAAATAATGGAATTGGAAAACAAAACCAATTTTCTCATTCCTAATGGCGGCAAGCTCCTTTTCTGTTTTATTACGAACGCCAATCCCGTCGATGAGAAGCTCTCCGGTAAAGTCGGTATCCATGGTAGAAAGAATATAAAGCAACGTTGACTTACCACTACCAGACCGTCCAATAATCGACGCGTATTCTCCTCGATCAACCCGAAAAGAAACATCTTTTAAAACATCAACCGTAACAGGGTCATTAAATGACTTGTATATGGAACGTGCTTCTAACGCGATAGTGTTTTCCATTTACTTTCCTCTAATTATTATCACTGGATCAACCTTGCTCGCCTTTTTCGCTGGTAACCAACCGGCTAAATATGTCGTCAACATGGCAAATAAAATGGCTATCGCGTAATACTGCAGTCCATAATCAATAGGGTAGGTGTCAACCGTTGGCAAGGATGGTGCACTGAACGGAATCGCATCTATGCCGAGAGACATTAATACACCGAAAATGATACCTCCAAAAGCACCAGCTACACCAATGCTTAATGATATTGAGATAAATATTTTCTTTACATCGCTGCCGGCAAAGCCTGTCGCTTTTAGGATGGCAATGGTATCCATTTTTTCATAAATCAACATGTTGAGAATGTTGTAAATCCCAAAACCCGATACGATTAACAAGGTAATTCCTACGGCATAGGATATGATGGACCTCACACTGCTACCAGTTTCAAATTGGGCGTTGGCGGTTTGGATGTCTTCCGCGTCAAGACTAAACAAATTTTCGTATTCAACAGCTAATGTCGGAGCAATGTCTAGGTCTTTGAGCTTAATTTGAATGTCACTAATATAATTGCTGTTCACACCCAGCAGTTTTCGTGTGGTTGTCAAACTGGCGAAGCTTTGTCGTTTATCTATCTCAGAAAGCCCCGATTCGTAAATCCCAATTACTTTTAAAGGAAATTGCTCTCCTCCTGCAGCCGTTACCGTTACAATATCATCTACTTTAGCATTAATGATGTCTGCAACACCTTGACCGATAATGATGCTATTCGAAATCGTTTGGAGGTCTTGGTAGTTTCCTTTGATTACATAGTCGCTGAAGGCAAATAGTTTGGCTTCTTGCTCAACATCTAATCCGTTTATGATGCCGTTTAAATCAATATTTCCCAGGTTGTAAAAAACCTGATCTGTAATTTTTGGAGCTACGCCTAAAACGCGGTCATCACTCTGGAGCTTCTTGACTATTTGTTGCGCATTATAAATTTCCTTTCTTTTTTTTCCTGGCTTTACTGAACTAATAAAGTTATGATAGTCTTTAAACGCATCACTCATATCAATCGGCTGCAATTTTGATGGCTGTATGTCGTTGTACAGCCGAACATGCGGAGTGCGGTTTAGTACAATGCCATCTAATAAATTATTTAGGCCTTCCATAAAACCCAAAAGCGTTACAAACAGTGCTATGCTAAACGTAACACCTATGGCAGCCACCATGGTCTGTTTCCAACGTGCGCGCATAAGCGCAAGGGCAATTTCCGATAGGTGTTTTAACTTCATTCTTGAGGTAATTCGATTCGTGTCGTTTCATTTATGCCGTCGATTATTTCAACCAAGTCGTAATCCATTAAGCCGGTTTCAACTTTTTGCAGTGCGCCACTGGGTAACATAACTGCTGAATCATTAATGAGGTATTGCCTTGGAATCGTTAAAGCACTGTCTTTCGTGTTCACCAGTATACTCGCCTCGACTGTTAAATTGGGGAAAAGCTCCTTGGGTTTTGTGGTGAAAATAGCTTCTGCTTGAAAAGAGCGGGTTCGTTTATTCATCATTGGGTCGATAGCAATAATTTTGGCTTCAAAAACTTGCGTTTTATAACTGTCCATCCGTATGATTACCCGTTGTCCCTTTTTAACTTTAACAATGTCTAATTCATCAATACTTAGTTCAATGATGAATTCTTCAGTGCCAATAATGACAACAGGTTCTTGGGTGTTTATGACTTCGCCTGCTTCTTTATTAATCCTATAGACCACGCCATCGATTTCACTTTTTATGATGTAATCATCCTCCATTAATTTGGCGATTTCCAAATTGTTTTTGCTTTGATCTGAGGCCAATTTAAGTTGACGTCTAAGGTCATTGTAATTCGTTTTGGCCCTGGCTAAATCAACTTTGGCGTTTTGATAAGCCAATTCTTTTCGCTCAAGCTCCAATTTAGTGCCGATGTTTTTATCCCAAAGTTTTTGCTGCCTTTGATATTGCATTGAATCATTCAATAATTTTTTTTGGGCCAAATCAACCGCTTTTTTGCCATCGCGTAATTTGCTGTTGTTTATTCGGTAGTCGGCAGCGATAGAAGCGAGTCTAGCGTTTTCAGTAGACAGCTGTTGTGTGTTGTTGTCCATTTGAAAAATCGGACTTCCTTTTTGGACAGGAGTACCTTCGGTTACAAATATTTCTTTGACAATATTGTTTGGCTTTCCAAAAACCTCATACTGGTTTTTGCTCTTAATATAGCCGGATGAATAAACGCTTTCCGTTATGTTTTTTATCTCTGGTGTGGTTGACTCTTTTTTGTCTTTGCATGATGTTAATAGCACGGAAACGATTGCAGAAAAGGCAAGTAATACTTTGAAGTGCATGTTGGGTCTAGCGTTGATTGTTGTTCTATTCAATTTCCAGTAATTATGGATGTACCATCTAAGTCCTCACAAACAAAAGTTAACGGACAGTAAGTCAGGATCTACTGTTTGTGTCTTCCACTTAAAATAGGCTACACTCCAAAGTTAAAACAGATTGAGAAGTAACAAGTGGGTATTGGCCATTCTTTTGACTGTTTTTTATCACTGTCTCCGATTATCAAGTTATCTATACAGAAGTCAGTCATTATGTTAATCTATAAGCTAAACAATCATTTAGCACAAGTTATGGTATGCGGGAGAGGGTGTAAATGAAAAAAGCCCACGGTGATGTGAGCTTTCGTTAGGCATTGTAGAATTTTAAACTATTCTGCTTTTTGAAGAGGAATTGTTTTTGGGTCGGTTATAGGCTGATAAGCCTAATGAGAGAAAACACGGAAGCCCTAATGAAAGATAAGGGTTTGCAAAACTGAAAGCGATACAAGGTTGATAGGCGCATAAAAGGTGCCGGCTGCCAAGCCATTTTTGATTATTTCCTTATATTCATAATCTGAAAAGTAGTTATTATGAAAAAATCAATCCTGTTTCTAGCACTGATATCTGTATCCAGTTTGGGGTACAATCAATCCATTAAAAACCTAGCTAAACACAGTTCCAGCGAACTTTCTCCGAAGTATACCGGCAGTGCTGTGGATGCGCCCAATTTTGTTTTAACACCTACCGATGATAACAGAAGCAGCACAATGGGTAAGTACCGTTCAGAGGTATACGATTTTGTCGAAATAGGCAATACATACTACGATTTACAGTCAAATGCTTCGGTTGGACGCCGGGTGATGTTGCACGATGACGGCACCATTACAGCCTCATGGACTTATAGTGGTACAGCAAGCACAACGTGGCCAGACCGTGGAGGAGCGGTGAATTATTACGACGGAACCAATTGGGGAAGTGCTCCAACGGCTCGCGTAGATAACATGCGAACAGGATGGCCTTCCATTGGTCAATTAGCTGACGGATCGATGTATATGGTTACCCACGATCCTGCCGCAGGCGGAATGTTGGTGACACGCAATACAGGTAAAGGGAATTCGGACTGGACATCAGACGGAAGCAAGGTGATGGAACACGCTACAGGCGAGCTAATATGGAATAGAACGGCGAATTTGGGTGATAAAATGTTTTCGTTATCTGCATTTTGGGCAACGAATACTGGAGACATAACTGTTGAAGGAATCGTTAATCCTGTGATGTTTTCGCAATCCGACGATGCAGGTAAAACATGGACACCACTTTCTTTGTTGCCGGGTTATGATTCGACGCGTATTATAGAAGGCGATGGCGACACCTATGCCATTGATGCAAGAGATTCTACCGTGGCTATTGTGATTGGTGGGACGTACAGAGATGTAACACTTTTTAAATCGAATGATTCGGGCTCAACTTGACGACTAGCATCATTGATTCGTTTGCCTTCCC
>CAJQIC010000027.1 GCA_905478335.1 uncultured Bacteroidia bacterium
GTGTATTAGCATCCTCGCCCCCAGGAAGAACGTTTACAATCATGGAATGTTCCCACAAAAACGGAGGTAAGCTATACCCACATAGAACGCATCAGAACGGTTTGAGTATAGATTTTATGATGCCTTTAGTAAAAGATGGAAAACCTTATTACAAACTAGACACGATCGGTCAATTTCATTATTTATTGGACTTTGATAACACAGGACGATTGACTCAAGACACTTCAATACACATTGATTTTGAGCTCGTGGCCAATCATATCGTAACACTGGATTCTGTTGGTAGTACGAATGGACTATCCATTAAGAAAGTAATAGTTAACACAGACCTAAAAGACGAATTGTACGCAGGATCTTGGGGAACGCGTCTGAAAACCAGTTCCGTTTATGTGGTTAGAAGTTTAACGCCCTTAATCAATAGTTTGCACGACGATCACTATCATATTGATTTTGAGATCATCGATTAAAAGCGCAGACTAAAGGATGGTTTCACGTTTCACATACGTCACGCCCCTGTCTTCTAAGTATTGTAGAATAAAATCAAAGCAACGCTTGTTGTGTCCCACCAATTCAGGCGGAAAAACACCTTTGTCGTCAAACAAACCACCTAACATCATATTCACAGCTGCCGTAGCCGTGTAACCCGTGGTTCTAGCCATAGATGAAGTCTTTGTGTTTACATCAAACGCGTCATACAAATCGTATTGCACTTGAATGCGTCTACCATCTGCATTTTCGCCTTTCAGTGTTATGCGCATAACGGTAAACTCTTCTTCCTCTCGCCCAAGCTTCCACTCTCTAAACAATAACTCGCTGGTAAATGCTAACGGTGAAACCGAACTTCCATTAACTTCAATCGGATTGGGATTAAAGAACCCAGCTTCTTTTAGCACTTTTATGTATTCTACATGTCCTGGGTACCGAAGGGTTTTTTCTTTCATGTTTGGAATGTGTGCCATGGTATGAATTATCGAACGAAGCCCGTCAGAATTAAAGGACTCTAGTGTTCCAACGTTAGCGAAATCAACAAATTCGCAATCTGTAAGTGCCTCACGCGTAACCACTTGTCCGTTTTCTACGTAACGCGCAGGTCGTGTATATTCTTCAATCACATCCATGGGCGAGAAGGGTGCTTTATAGTTAAACGGCCACTTCTTTTCTTTTGGCAAACCACCTACAAGACACTCAAAATCCGTCAGTTTTAATTGACTATTATAATACCCCAGAATAACATTACCCATTCCTGGAGCAACACCACAATCAACAATAGCCGTAACCTCGTTTTGCTTAGCCAATGCATCAAGTGCCAATGCATTTTCAGGGAAAAACGAAATGTCCACAACATCCTTACCTGACTCAATAATAGATTTAAGTGTGTTGTAACCAAGAAAACCCGGAACTGCACAAACAATCAAATCAAATGATGCAATAGTTGCTTGTAAGGCATTTTTGTCTGTCACATCTAATGTTTGAATTGACAGCCCTGACTCTCTTTTTTGCAAGCGTTGCAAAACATCTGCACTTTTATCTGTTACGGTTACTTCATGCTGCTTTGCTAAATCAATGGCCATGGCACTGCCCACCATTCCTGCCCCTAAAACGATTATTTTGCTCATATCTTTTCGAATTAGCATTAAAACTTTGACAAGGAATAACTCTTGGATAAAATTCTTAAACCTTTGGTGATGTAAAGTGGGAATTATAGAGTCGCTTTAGTTCAGTATATTTGAGAAACCTATATACTTTAAGCATGAAAGCTTTTCCTGTAAGTGCCCTACTAGAACAACACGTTTCAAAATTGATGCGTAATGCCCGTTCGTTTCGTTTACTCCCCATTTTAGTTTTATCCCTTTGGATGACTCAAGTAAACGGCCAATCCAGTATTCAATTTAGCACTATGGATACCGTTTTTGTGTCGAAGGCCAATTCAGATGAAATGATTGGCACCACGTTTTTAAGCACACCAAATAGTCAGCTGATTGGGGAATGGGAAATAATTTTGGACTCAATTCCCAGTGATTGGGAAATAGTTTCGTTGTGCGACAATGTGTTGTGCTATTTTGCACCAATCCCTGAAGTCTCTTTTCTTGACACCATATTAAAAAATGACCCAAGTGACATCCATAAATTTGAGCTGACACTTCATACACCGTCAAATGGAAAAGCCATTTTTTCTTTTCGGTTTAAAGACACCAAGCTCAATGATTCTGCCAACCTTACATTCGTGTTTGATAGGCAAGATTTAAACCAGGTTAAAACGATTTCCGAAAGCAAATACGTCGTTTACCCAAACCCTGTTGAATCTCAACTGCATATCCAAACAGATCAACCCGAAAGCGGTCGCTTTGCGCTAACAGACGGACTTGGCCAATTGATTGATCAAGGTTACCTCAGTGCCTCACCACTAGACGTATCTCATTTAGAATCAGGCATATACCATATGAAAATCACACAGCCAAACGGTATGTCAACTACACACCGAGTCATAAAGCGCTAACCCTAGCCAGTTTTCAACGATAAGGTAGAAGCATAAAAAAAAGCCTTAATCGATTTCTCGACTAAGGCCTTCAGTTTCTTTGGTTATTCTTATAAGTGAATCACCTCATCGTAAGCTGCTGCCGCTGCTTCCATTACCGCTTCACTCATAGTTGGATGTGGGTGAACCGTTTTGATAATCTCGTGACCAGTTGTTTCCAACTTTCTTGCTGCAACAACTTCGGCGATCATTTCTGTAACATTCATACCAATCATGTGGGCGCCTAAAAACTCCCCATATTTTGCATCAAATATCACTTTAACAAAGCCTTCTTTAGCCCCTGCTGCGCTTGCTTTACCACTCGCAGAAAACGGGAACTTTCCAATCTTTAATTCGTAACCCGCTTCTTTTGCTTTCGCTTCGGTCATGCCCACAGAAGCTATTTCTGGAGAACAGTATGTACAACCAGGAATATTGCCGTAATCTAGAGGCTCAGGATTCTCACCTGCAATTTTCTCGACGCAAATAATTCCTTCAGCGCTTGCCACGTGAGCCAATGCTGGTCCGGCAACAATGTCGCCAATCGCATAAACTCCAGGAACGTTTGTTTGATAATAATCGTCAACAACCACGTGACCTTTATCCGTTTTAATGCCCATGGTTTCAAGACCGATGCCTTGGATATTGGTTTGAACACCCACTGCCGATAATACAATTTCAGCAGACATTTCTTCCATGCCCTTAGCCGTTTTTATAGACACTTTGCAATCCTTTCCAGATGTATCTACTTTTTCAACAGACGAAGACGTCATCACATGGATGCCTTGTTTTTTGAACTCTTTAGCAAGTGCTTTAGACACATCAATGTCTTCATTTGGCACTATATTAGGTAAGAACTCAACCAAGGTTACGTCAGTTCCCATGGCGTTGTAGAAATAAGCGAACTCACTTCCAATCGCGCCACTACCAACGATCACCATTGACTTTGGCAATTTTGGTAAAACCATTGCTTCATGGTAACCAATCACCTTTTTCTTGTCTATTTTTAAGTGTGGCAATTCGCGCTCTCTAGCACCAGTTGCCAACACTATATTTTTCGCTTCTGCAATTGACTTCTTTCCATCGTTGTCGACTTCTACTTTTCCTTTGCCAACGAGTTTACCAAAACCGGTAAGCACTTCAATCTTGTTTTTCTTCATCAAGAATTGAATGCCTTTGCTCATGCCGTTTGCGACCTCACGACTTCGTTTTACTACGGCTCCAAAATCTGCCGAAGCTTCTTTAACTGATATTCCATAATTTGAAGCATGGTTAATGTAATCAAACACTTGAGCAGACTTTAATAGCGCCTTTGTTGGGATACAACCCCAGTTCAAACAAACACCACCAAGCTCAGCTTTCTCAACTATGCCTACTTTCATTCCAAGTTGTGCTCCTCTAATGGCAGCTACATAACCGCCAGGACCACTACCTATCACTAATAAATCGTATGCCATTTTTTAATTTTTTGCAAATGTATAATTAAGTTCAGGAATTGGATACTCTATTGTGAGTCAATTCCTGTTATAAGTCAAATACAGATGGAAAGCTGACTAAAATCGTTTTTACCCGTCCATCAGAAAAATAATTCGCATTGGTTATACCCGCTTTGAAGCGACCATTTCGAGCATTAATGGATAACTCCCATGTATGGTAATCAATTGTTGAAGAAATACGGTGTTCAAGTTTCGATTTGACAAAATCATATAATTTTTCATCAAACGAAATAGATCTAACCTTCTGATATTTAAGTTGTTTAGCGATTTCTATTGCTTTTTCAACTTGCTCAGATTCGGTCAACTCAGCCAAATTGGTTGGGAGATAATATGACGTGTTATAACCTTGTTGACCAATTAACGAAATATTGTAGTCTTTGGATTGAGTCTCTACAATCAGTTTTGATTTGATATCCGGATATCGTTCTTCAATTTCTTTAAGGCCGTGAAGAACTTCGCGCAAGTTAGATGCTTCTATGTTTTTGATATCGAGCCAGACTTTTGATATTTCACTCGCTTTTGCAACAGACAAGTATTCGATTAAGGTCAAATCTGCCATGGCATCCTCCTCCCCATGACCAACGATAAGCGCACCATCTATGACCTTTACATCAACCTCTAAACTGCGTATGTCGTTCAACTGAATTTCGTTTAGCTTGCCTAAGCTGTTGACCCGATGAACACCTACCCTATTTGCCTGTCCTAGAGTATCTAACCAATGCACGTTACTAATAAGGTTTGCGTATGGATTATCAACGTTCTCGTAAACAATTGCACCACTTTTCGTTTTAAAAGTATCGACTGAATAGGCCGTACTAATTACATTTTTGCTTAAATCTTGAAACCGTGTTTCGACATGGGTAAGATCCAGCGCCAACTGAAAAAAGAGGTCGTTTGAGAATGTCTTACTCGCCCCCTCTTTAATTCTGTTCCACTTATTCTTATATACTGTTTTATACCCCTCATCGGCCCAAATGTACATGGGGATTTGTGTCATCCTGAAAGTAAATTGACCAGAGTTATGACCACGCCCTTCGCTTAAATCTTCCGCGTGATCAGCGAAATAGGAAAGTAATTTCACTTCTCCTGGTGCTTGGCTTAGAATCTCGTGGATTTGACCCAATATGTAATCGCTATATAAAATAGAATTGTCGTACGCTTCCCATACCTTAATATCTTTCTTCCCTCCGAAATCTGTCTTACCACGTGAAGGTAAACCATCAAATGATTTTGGATATCGTTCGCTGTATTGACCATGATTTCCCAAAACGTGTACAAAAATGGCTCTGTTGCGCTTTGTTTTCTTTTCGACTAGCGCTTTAAATTCTGGCAGCAATCGCTCATCGTATGGGCTGTTTCGCATAGACTCTCCTATGTTCTTGTTTACATACACTTTCTTTTCACAGCTCGCGGCAATGGCGGAAACAATATTGTCCCAATTGCTTAGCATCACCTGATTGCTTAGCCATACGGTCTCAAAATCGGCTGAATTGAGTACGTTAATTAAGCTCGGGACATTGGTATATTTTAAATTGTTGTACTGATTGGATTGTGTGAGTGCATCGCGTAAAACCATAATCGTATGGGTATGCGACGAATATGCATTCTGAAACAAGGCAATTTCACCGTTAGAGGCTACGGAGTCTAAGAACGGTGTTGTAGGCCTGTGATATCCATACACCGACATGTGCTCTTTACTTTGAGATTCGCCTATCACAAAAACATAGGTTTCACCCGTTTCCGATTTTGTCGCCTCAATGTTAGACTGGTTATTAAATCGCTGTTGGACTTCATTAAACTTTTCAATTTCCTCGTAATACTGGCTGTATGCCTGGCAAGATTCACTAATAAACTGGCTTTCTTGTATGCATAAATAGGACAGCGTAGCACTAATAATAAACCAATACAAATAGTTGGACATAAAAGGTTTATCTGAGACTTTTTTGCCAGCGAAAAACAGAATTAATGGGATGAGAACCAGCATAACTGCTCCTATGATTGGCAACACACCAGCTTCTGCAAATGCAAATTCAATGGTTTCTGAAAAATTTGACTGTAAAACGGCAATAATGGAATCGTAATCCATCTTGTATCCGTATCGCTTATAATTCCATACAAATCCGCTAAAAATCACAACCATCAGCACCATGAATGCGTCTAAGGCTAGGTTTACATATCGGCCAATTACATGAATTTTTGAAATAAAAAACCTGGTGAGTGTAAGCACGACAGCGCCTGAAATAAAACCAATCATTGGCAACCACCACGCGGTTTGTGTATATAAGTGCTCATTGTAACACGCTACCACAAATAATGCACTTGGCAGTATTAAGTGAATTCCTGACGTGCTGTTAATAAGCCAAATGCCAACAACCAACCAGATAAGGATAATGCCGTATATACGACGTTGTTGCTTTCCGTTATCTAACTCAATCTTAATCTCCACTTCGTTTTTCGACGCCGTTTCCGATACCACACGAACCTTGAAATAGTCGTTCTTTCTTAACTTAAATTTATTCGTTTTCCGTTTCTTGCTTGAATTGATGAAGGCCTCCTCTACCCCATTGACAAACAACGTTACCACGTTTTGACCTTCAACTTTGTTTCGGACACTTACTTTATAGGTATTTGAGTTATTGACCAATATTTCTGCTTGTGCCTTCCCATTGCTGTAAGCCACAAGGTCTATGACGCCGGAATAATCAACCACGTAACCTTCAGAGGTGTCTGTTTGGTTGTAGAATGCGTAACTCGAGGCGTCTGCGGTTACATATGCTTTGTTGTATGGTTTTAATATTAAAATCAACAACACGACAGACAGCAGAAACCAGAACAGCCAAAGCATTCTTTGCCAAATTGGTGCTGAATTTTCTTTTGATATTTGCTTTTCTTCTGTCACCTGAATGAATGTTTGGCAAACATACAACTTCAAGATTTTAAAGATTGCTCAGGTTGTTATACACTTTTCATCATGTCTGCTTTAAAGTTCAGTCTAATTGTTTGATTTTTGCAGTATTAATACACACCATGTTACAGGTACAGGATATACGCAACGATTTTGACGGAATAAACACCCGTTTGGCAAAAAGAGGCAAGAGTTTCGAGAACGAATTGAACCAGGTTATTTCTCTTGACGACAAGCGCAAGCAAACGCAAACCGCTTTAGACAATTTGTTGGCCAACTTAAATACCGTTTCCAAACAAATAGGCGAATGCTTTAAGACAGGAAAAAGGGAAGAAGCGGAGAAGCTAAAAGCGCAGACTGTTGAGATTAAAGATCAGAGCAAAGCCTTAGAAGTTGACTTAAAGCAAGCCATAGCGGATTTGACCGACGTATTAACCCAGATTCCGAATGTGCCGAGTTCTGTGGTTCCAGCTGGCAAAACGCCAGAAGACAACGAAATTGTGTACACGCATGGCAATATGCCAGAATTAAAACATAAAAAACCCCATTGGGAGCTTTGTGAACAATATGACTTGATCGATTTTGAGTTAGGTGTAAAAGTTACTGGTGCTGGTTTTCCGGTCTATAAAGGCAAGGGTGCGCGATTACAACGTGCGTTAATTAACTTTTTTCTTGATGAAGGATTGAAACATGGGTACAATGAAATACAACCACCCATATTTATTAATGAAGCCTCTGGGTTTGGAACTGGACAGTTACCGGATAAAGAAGGACAGATGTATCACATGACCGTTGACAACCTCTTTGCTATTCCAACGGCTGAAGTACCCATTACCAATTTATATCGCGACGTGATTGTTAAAAAAGAAGACTTACCGATAAAAAACATGGGCTACACCCCTTGCTTCCGACGAGAAGCTGGTAGTTACGGAAAAGATGTCCGCGGTTTGAACAGACTGCATCAATTTGACAAAGTAGAAATTGTCCAAATTGCTCATCCGACACAATCCTATCAAATATTGGATGACATGAGTGCGTATGTACAAAGTCTGTTACAGCAACTTGGATTGAATTACCGTGTATTGAAACTATGTGGTGGCGATATGGGATTCACAAGTGCCCTAACCTACGACATGGAAGTATACTCAGGAGCACAAGAGAAATGGCTAGAAGTTAGTTCAGTGTCATGCTTCGAAACATACCAAAGTAACCGTCTAAAATTACGTTTTAAAAACGACGACGGAAAGATGCAGTACGCGCATACGCTGAATGGAAGTGCACTTGCATTGCCTCGAATTGTGGCTGCCTTGCTTGAGAACAACCAAACAGAAAATGGCATTGAAATGCCAGAAGTACTAAGACCGTATTTGGGTTTTGATCGTATAGATTAAATGACCGCAGTGTCTGCCCAGTTTTTAACAGTAGTTACGCTCGGGTACAAAGATTTCAACTTATTGATATAGCGCCACGGGAAGAATTTTGGATCTCGACCGAATTCCTTAGATTTCACCAACGCTTTTATTAATCCATGTTCGACTGCATTTAGGTCGGCTGTAATTTCTGCTTTTTTAAGGAAGTCTTTGCTGAAATAATACAATATCCCAAATCGAATCAAATTCCAGGACGAACGGTCTTTGTAATCCAAAATATGGCCAAGTTCATGCCCCAACCATCCGACTATTACCTCAGACGGTATTCTACCATTTGGCACACGTTTATTCTTTAAGAAGAACTTTTTACGCATGATAATTTGGTATTCTCTTTGGGTCTTGTTACGCAATAAAGTTGGCACCTTGGGTTGGGCTAACATAAAAGAGTGTTGGGTAAAAACGCCCCACCTAAACTCAATGGCGACCTCTTCCAAATCTGGATAATAAGCCAAGGCCTTTTCCACTTCTGATTTGATTTTACTGGGATACTTCTTGTTACCCTTGCGCAAGTGTCAAATGTAAACGGTATAACAAAAAAAAGCCACTCTCTTTGCAGAAAGTGACTTTTACACGATAGGGGTGGTTTATTGTAAGGTCTTTACCAAGGCTTCTAAGTCCTCCTCTGATATGACTTTTAATTCGTCAACTTCTTCCAAGTGATTGTCGCGTGTTCTGGAATCAATCCATGCGTATTCAAGCTGTTGTTTGTCCCTATCGACATACACCACAATTATGGTTATATCCCAACCATGTGGTAGATTATAACTTCTTGAATTGTACTCTTCATTCAGGTGATCATAGCCAAGGAACACAACGCCGTTCAAACTTTTAATCGCGAGATATACGACGCAGTTTTTTCTATCTGCTTGTTTTATTTTTAATCGAACAGGACTGCCTGTACTTGAATTCCAGTAGCGATCTAAGTTGCACCAGCTTAAAAACTTGATTCGCAGCGTATAGTAATACCCTGGATCGTAGGTTGTGTCAGACCAAGAGGTGTCAGACCGGATGAAGTCTCGAACAACATTAGAGGTGTTAGAAGGCACCCAGTTCAGGGATGTTCCTGAAGAATCCTCAACCTCCTCCCCTTCAAAAATGATCATGTTTGGATCTTGATCTGTTGAAGGGACTTGTACGCGGAACTCATCTACCAATTGAAGATCTTGTCCGTTTTGGCTAACGGTGAGGTTAAACATGGCGCCAGACTCTAAAAAATCTTTGCCAGAAGTTGTTGTTACCCCTGAAAACACCATGTCCGATTTCGTCAAGTATTCGGTTAGTTTTAAGTTTACTTGCCCAGTTACTGGTTGCCCCGACATTGTTTTAAACGCGTTAGATTTAAATCGATAATGCAAGCCATTTTTAGATTTGAGGGTAAATCGACTTGATACGTCTTTAGTGAAAACCTCAGCTTCGGGTGCACTGCGTTGTAAGAAAGCTTTTGCCGAAGTAAATGATGTGTTCCCACCCTCTAACTGTAATGGCTCTGAATCATCGCAGCCCACAAAGAATAAAAGGAGTAAGACTGGCGATGCAATTTTTAATATTTTTTTCATAATCAATTTGTTTGCCCTTATACACGTAATCACATTTCAAAGGGTTGGTCTGTTTCATTCCTATGACTAAAAAATGATTTAATATTCGTGAACAAACGTTGCCAACCTTTGAATTCTGAGAATTACATTTGACCGATGAAGTGGCACCTACTCAAAAATTGTTTTTCTACACTTGGCTTACTTCTTTTCTTCAATATTTCGGTAGCACAGTTCAATCAACCTTGTGTTGACCCTGGGCGGGTAGATCCATTTTACCAATGCAACGACCCCAGTTTTATACCAGTTTGTGGTTGCGACCAAGTGACTTACCGGAATGAATGCGTTGCATTTAGAAATGGCGGTGTCAATCAAATCAACTATACCGGCGTATGTCAAAACGACTACATTTTCGCCACTATTTACCCCACGTTTGTTACAGAGAGCATCACCTTATATCTTCAGTTTTACGACAAAGGCTCTGCTTTAATACAAATTCGTAATAGTTATGGCAACATTATGTTTAGCCAGAACTATTTGTCTTTGTCCTCACGTCAATTTACACTAAGCCGCGCTGGCTATGAACCTGGCATCTATTTTTGTTTTGTCATTTCTGGCAATGTGAGTCGTGTCATTAAGTTTGTGGTTATCTAAAATATGAGATTAGCACCTATACATACCGGCAACTTTAAACTGGACGGAGGCGCCATGTTTGGGGTAGTTCCAAAAGTTATTTGGCAACGTTATACAGAACCCGATGCGAATAATTTGTGCAATTGGGCCATGCGCTGTTTGTTGGTTGAAGATGGCAACAGATTAATTTTAATCGACAATGGTATTGGAGATAAGCAAAGTGAGAAATTCTTTGGGTATTACTATCTTAACGGAGATCATTCTTTAGAGAAGTCTTTACATACTGCCGGCGTAGATTTTGATGACATCACGGACGTTGTGCTCACCCACTTACATTTCGATCACTGTGGTGGTAGCGTAAAATGGAATTCAGGAAAAACGCATTTGGAGCCTGTTTTTAAAAACGCCACGTATTGGAGCCACGAAGCCCATTGGAATCACGCCATTCAGCCAAACGCCAGAGAAAAGGCGTCTTTTATTGCAGAAAACATTTTACCCATTCAAGAAAGTGGTCAGCTCAGGTTTGTTGGTGATGACCTAAAAATATCGGATAACATTTCTGTGATTATGGCGAACGGTCATACCGAAAAGATGATGTGTCCTAAAATCCAGTACCAAGACAAAACATTGGTTTTTGCCGCAGACATGATCCCCTCAGCTGCGCACATTCCACCACATTACGCCATGGGTTACGACATTCGTCCACTGGTTAGAATGGATGAAAATGAGCGATTTTTGAAGGAAGCCATAGAGCAAAACTACACCTTGTTTTTTGAACATGACTTGCATATTGAGTGTGCCACGGTAAAACAAGAAAACGGCAAGTTTAAAGCAGACCAGACCTTCGCACTTTCTGATTTTATTTAATAATGGTTAACGTCAACATCGGACTAATTGAATTCAACTCAGAACTCTATATCGAGTCTGTTGCGCTAAGACAAGATGTTCTACGAACGCCACTAGGTCTAAAATTCACCAAAGAAAACATGACCAATGATGCCAACGAAATGCATATCGCAGCTACGGATGGAGACCAGCTCATTGGTGTATTGCTACTTCGTCCTTTGACAAACCACACGGTTAAGATGAGACAAGTAGCCGTGAGCGAAGCCTACCAAGGCAAAGGCGTGGGAAAGCAACTGGTCGCTTTTTGTGAATCACTTTGTACAAGTATGGGATTTAAGCAAATAGAATTAAATGCCCGTGAAGTTGCGCTGCAGTTCTATTTGTCTCAAAGCTACGAGCAGATTGGTGAGCAGTTTCTTGAAATTGGGATACCTCATTTTAAGATGATAAAGAACCTCTAACACCATTATTTTTTTGTTTCTTTGCCCTGTTTGAAAAACAGGTCTACCATACCACATGAACTTCGACTGCTCAGAGACACAGATCGCTCTGAACTGGAGGCATTATGCGCAGCGTATCGCCAATATATCATAGACGAAGTATTGCAGCATGGTGGACATTTTAGTGCCAATCTAGGAACCATTGAACTCACTACGGCACTGCATTTTGTGCTCAATACACCTGAAGATCAACTGGTTTGGGATGTCGGTCATCAGGCTTACCTCCACAAAGTATTGACCGGACGAAAAGCCCGCTTTGATACCATTCGGAAAAAAGATGGATTAAGCGGATTCCCGAAACAGTCGGAAAGCGAATTTGACGTTTTCGGCACTGGTCACTCCTCAACGTCTATTAGTGCGGTTTTAGGTCTAGCTGAAGCGGACAACATCCTTGGTATTCAAAGGCAGCATGTTGCCGTTATTGGCGATGGCAGTTTAACTGGAGGAATGGCATGGGAAGCCCTAAATAATGCTGCACATAGCGACACCAATGTACTGATTGTCATAAACGATAATCAAATGGGTATTGACCCAAATGCTGGCGCCTTAAATCAATACTTAAATGAATTAAAGCAATCACCCAATTTTTTCACGGAGATGGGTTTCACCTATTCCCATACGAGTGACGGTCATGCCATTGGCGAACTTGTCTCGCAACTTGAGCATTTAGTCACAGTTAAGGGACCAAAAATCTGGCATGTTAAGACCATAAAAGGAAAAGGATATACAAAAGCCGAAAATGAGCAAACCAAATGGCACTCGGTTAAATATGTAAAAATTGATGAGCCTGATATCCCGAGTCCTGGTGACAAGTTTCAGGACGTTTTTGGACATACGCTTTTAGAGTTGGCGAAGTCAGATCAACATATTGTTGGCATTACGCCAGCGATGCCTTCTGGGTGTTCAATGAAAATACTGATGGACGAATTGCCTGAGCAATGCTTTGACGTCGGTATTGCCGAACAACACGCCGTCACTTTTTCCGCAGGACTTGCAACCAACGGAATGATACCATTCTGTAATATCTATAGCACCTTTTTTCAGAGAGGCTTAGATCAATTCATACACGATGTTTGTCTGCAAAACTTGCCTGTTATATTTTGCTTGGACCGAGCAGGAGTTGTGGGAGAAGACGGAGCTACCCACCACGGTGTATTTGACATTTCTTTAGCCCGTGCAATTCCGAATTGTATCATTATGGCGCCAGCTAACAATGCTGAATTGAGACAAATGATGTACACCGCCGTACATTGCCATCAACCGGTAATCATTCGTTACCCTAAAGGATCTGGTGGCAATCAAGCCTGGAACGTGCCGTTTAAGTCTATGACCATAGGAGAAAGCATTATAACAAAAAAGGGTACGGATTGCTGTATACTAGCATTAGGCTCCATGTTAGATGAGGCCATGCGTGCAGCCGAAGTACTCCGCAAAAGTGGCATTTCTGTTCAGGTGATCAACGCACGTTTTGCAAAACCACTAGACCATGCCAAACTTGACCAGGTTTTAGACCAGTTTAACTGCATTCTCACTTTGGAAGACGGGAGCAAAATTGGCGGTTTTGGGTCAGCTATTGTTTCGTATGCCAACGAGAACAACTACAAGGGAAATGTTCATGTGTTAGGATATCCTGATGAATTTATAGATCATGCAAGTAGAGAGGAATTACTGCACCTATATGGTTTAGATGCAGATGGCATCGTAAACAAAATCACAGCACTTAACTTGCCATAATTACCCCTTTTGCCCAAGTCAGGGCAATACGGGCCTGTTCCTCACGGGTCATCTCCGTATTATTTAAGACTATCGCGTCAGGTGCTTGCATTAAAGGACTAATCTCACGCGTGGAATCGAATCGATCACGGTGAAGCACATTTTCGTAGATCTCTTGAAGGTCGGCCGCTACGTTATTACTTTTCAATTCTAAGTAACGCCTTTTGGCTCTAACCATGGGTTCGGCGGTCATAAAGATTTTCAATTCTGCGTCTGGGAAAACAACTGTTCCAATGTCACGACCATCCATCACAACACCCTTTTCTGCACCCATGTGTTTTTGCTTGTTCACTAGAAACTCACGAATCTGTTTAACAGCGCTCACTTCACTTACCCATTTCGACACCCGCATGCCACGTATCTCACCTTCCACACTCTCTCCATTTAAGAAGGTGTTGTAGAACCCTTTCATCGGGTCTAACCTGAAATCAATATCGATATCCAACAATAACCCAGGGTTTTGCTCAACTTCGTCTAAACTTATTTCATTTTCGAGTAAGTACAGGGTAACGGCTCGATACATCGCGCCAGAATCTATAAACATATAGCCCAATTCTTTAGCTATGTTCTTGGCTAATGTTCCCTTTCCACAGCTGGAATGACCATCAATCGCGATGTTTATTTTATTTGGCATATAGAACTACTATCGGATGGCAATATAGTAGAAGTTTTATTAATTGGCATTTCTGTCTTCATTTATTTTGAATGACTTTTCGCATCAGAATAGTCGTATAGTTTTGATGTTATAAATCGGATATAAGATATAGCATTTATGTAAATTTGCCGACTATGACAACAGCGATGAGTTTATACGAGAAACATGCCGAATTGCTAGAGAAAGCGGTAAAGGCTTTGCATACTAGAGATTATTTCACTCCATACCCAGAGCACCCAAAAGCTTACCCTGCCGAAAACAATGACGCTGGGCGCACATGGTTCGCTTCTTCAATGAATCACGAGTTCAAAGAACTGGGCATAGAGGCCAGCAATTGGGTTAGCGAAGAAGTATCTCCATACTTTCAAACTGGTATAGGTATAAGCTATCCTCAAGTTGACTTAGAAACCTTAATGGCCAATGCAAATACTGCCCGTTCATGGAAGGACGTACCAGTTAAAGAACGTGCGGCACTTTTAATTGAATCACTTGAAGGTGTTGTCAATCGTTATTTTGATATCGCCTATGCCACGATGCATACTACAGGTCAAAGCTTTATGATGGCATTTCAAGCCTCTGGTCCTCACGCCAATGATCGTGCATTAGAAGCTATCGCCATGGGTTATCACGAAATCAGCAGATTTCCGTCTGAAGTGAACTGGGTAAAACCAATGGGCAAATTTGACTTGTCGTTACATAAAACATGGAAGGCACAACCTCGTGGAATTGGACTCGTTATCGGTTGCTCCACTTTCCCAACGTGGAATACTGTACCTGGTATGTACGCGAGTTTAATTACAGGTAATCCTGTAATTGTGAAACCACATCCTAAGGCTGTCTTACCTATTGCTATTGTGGTTGCCGAATTAAGAAAGGTATTACAAGCGCATAACGTAGACCCTAATGTTATTCAATTGGCGGTTGATACCTCAAAAGACCCTGTTACTAAAAAACTAGCCGAACATAAGGATGTAACCCTTATTGACTATACCGGTGGAAACGCATTTGGTGATTACATCGAATCTTTGGATAAGATTACATTCACTGAAAAAGCTGGTGTGAATGGTGTTATTATTGATTCGCCAAAAGACATCAAGTCTGTTGCGCAAAACATTGCATTTTCAGCTTCCTTGTATTCAGGTCAAATGTGTACAGCGCCTCAAAATGTTTATGTACCAGAAGGTGGTATAGAAACGGCCGAAGGTCATGTATCATACGACGAGGTGGTTGCGCACATTGCAAAAGGAGTAGAAGGATTAGTAAATCATCCTAAAATGGGTGCGGGCACGTTGGGTGGAATTCAAAATGACAACACCATTAAACGCATTACCGATGGAGGAAATTTCGGCGGAGACCTCGTTCTTGACGGACAAGAAATATCAAATCCAGAATTCGAAAACGCAAGAATTTTCACACCAAGAGTTGTTGCAACAGATTATAACAATAGCGCTTCATTTGGAGAAGAATGTTTCGGTCCTATAATCTTTATTGTTAAAACAAAAGATAGAAACCACTCTCTTGAACTTGCGGCAAACATGGCTGCGACAAAGGGCGCATTGACTTGTTTGGCTTACTGCACAGACGAAGAAATGATGCAACAGATTGAAGAAACGATGAATGCGACATTTACACCGGTTTCTTTCAACTTTGGAGGAGCCGCATTTGTTAACCAACATGCCGCTTTTAGTGATTTTCATGTCACAGGAGGCAACCCTGCAGGGAATGCTAGCTTTACGAATCCAGAATACGTAAATAAACGATTTGTTTGGGTTGGGAATAGGTTTGCAAAATAACCGTTTGTAAAACCAATGATTAACTTCATAAATCCGTTACATAGACAGAGTAGATAATATATTTGAATTCATTAATATTGCCGTAAGTCATAAACAAAATGGTTAACAATATTTTAAAAGTAATTTTCTTTTTCCTAGCAATTCTATTTGCATTCTTATTATACAGATCCATAAAAGGGGAAATTGAATACCGAGCTGAAGTAGATCGCGTAGAAGAATTAGTCATTGGCAAATTAGAAAAAATCCGTGAAGCGGAGCTTGCCTATAAAGATGTAAAAGGAGAGTTTACCGGGGATTATGACACCTTGATAAACTTCATCAAGACTGGGAAACTAAAAATCTTAGTGGAATATGGTGATAAAGATGATTCAACCTCTGTTTTCAGACAAGAAGTAGAAGAAGTAAGCATTCTTGACAGTATGTTTAGCGATTTCAACGTTGACTCAATTGCATTTGTACCACCAAGTGACACAGCGAAGTTTGTATTGTTGGCTAGTCGGGTTATTCAAGGAAATGTTGAAGTACCTGTTTTTCAAGTAACAGACCCTTGGCCATTTGACAAGCAACGCGCAAACCCTAATCACCCAAAAAAGGCATTACAAGTGGGCTCTATTTCAGAGGCTTCATATTCGGGTAACTGGAAATAAATATCTTGACAACTGAATATTCTCACTCCATACGCAACAGACTTTTTATAGTTCTCAGCGGTGACGAATTAGAATATGTTGTTACCACTAACGACAGACAGGTGGTTACCTCTGGCAAAGTCGCAGTGACTGACAAAGCGATGCTTACAGATGTGCTTGCCAACACGCCTCCCCTATCAGAGATTTACAGCAGTGTTGATCTTATATGGTCTCACACCTCCTTTGTAACTTACCCGCAAGCCTTTACAAGCACAAACGACCAGCGGGATTTGTACAAGATAAATCACAAAGTACATGCAAGCGATCGATTAGAGACAGGAAGCCTCAATGCGGATATTGCTGTTACTTATGCGGTCACCTATGATTTGCTTCAACTCATAAAGTCCAAATTTCCTAATGTGACATACCATCACGAGATTGAATCTTTGTTTAAGTATGTACATACTGAAATTAAAACAACCGGAGAATCAATAGCGATCTGTTGCGATTCTTCCCAGACATTAATGATCGTAAAAAATGGTCAGCAATTAAAGTTGATTAATCGTTACGACACTAAAGATTTAGACGACATTTTCTACTATGTTATGTTGGCTGTAGAGCAACTTGAGTTAGATATAGAACAATTAACACTTCATTGGGTCGATGCAAGTGTTGACAACCTAAACAATGGTATCCCAAACATGTTTACGCCGTACATAAAGTACGTGACCAAAATCGACCTCCACCCGAACATATCTAGCGCACTGTCAACAGCTATAACATGCGCATAATTGCAGGAAAGCATAAAGGATTAACCATTCCAATGCCAAAGGGCGGTGAGATTCGACCGACTACAGATCGAGCAAAAGAAGCTCTTTTTAGCATACTTACGAGTCGATTTGATTTCGAAGATGTCTCAGTATTGGATTTGTTTTCAGGTAGTGGTAACATCGGTTTAGAGTTTGTATCACGTGGTTGTTTGAGCGTCACTTCTGTCGAAAAAAACAGACGGGTTATAAAGCAAACCGAATCATTCACACAATCGAAGAACATCGAACATATTACATTTCGTTGTATGGATGTGTTCCAATACATCAAAGGCTGTAACGAAACATATGATGTCATTTTTGCTGACCCTCCTTATCATCTAAAAACCATTCACCATTTACCTGATTTAATTCAAGAACATCAGCTTCTTAACCCAAAGGGGCTGTTAATTATTGAACACGAATCTAACTTGACATGGGACACACCGTATTTGGTAGAAAGTCGTCACTACGGTCAGTCAGTTTTCAGTATGTTTCAATTTGATGTATCTTTGAGTCAATGAGAATAGCACTGTTTCCAGGAACCTTCGATCCATTTACAAACGGGCATTTAGATATCGTTCAAAAAGGACTAGGCCTTTTTGACGAAGTTGTTGTTGCCGTTGGAGAAAATGCGAGTAAGAAAACAATGTTTAATCTCGAAACTCGAATGCGTTGGATAACCAAGTGTTTCGAAAATGAACCACGCGTCAGCGTTACCAAATACACTGGATTAACGATTCATTTTTGTAATGAAGTTAAGGCCAAATTCATTTTGCGCGGTTTACGCACCATCGGCGACTTTGAATACGAAAAACAAATTGCTATGGTGAACGCTGATCTAGACACTTCAGTTCAAAGTGTGTTTGTATTGAGCGAACAAAAATATACCGCAGTTAGCTCAACAGTAATTAGAGATTTAATCTTGCACGGTGGCAATTATGCCCCATACCTGCCAGATGCCGTTACAATTGATTCAAAACCTGCCTAACATTTTGATAGGTATTTAAACCATCAATATCTAGGTCGCTCAGCTTAATCCATTTAACCTTTTCAATATCCTCTTCAACTTGTGGCTTTGCTTTTTTCCAGTCTTTAGACTTCATGTTGTACCAATGAGTTTCTTTAAGCAACCACTTTTTATCGAAATAAATATGATACGTCAGACTCAGCGGACTTTTGATCTTAATATCAAATACATTACACTCTTCTTCTACCTCCCTAATCGCAGCAGCTTCAATCTCCTCGCCTTTGTCAAGTTTGCCCTTTGGCAAATCCCAAACACCTTTACGTTTCATTAAAAGAAGATCACCATTGGTATTGATCACTGCACCACCAGCGGCAACAATTATTCTAAACAGACTTTTAAAAGTCTCAAATCCATTCTCTTGCGTTACCTGAATGATGTGTGTTGATTTTGTTTCTTTTAAATAAAAAAGAATGGCGCTCAACAACTCAACATTGATGTTGTGTAGCACAAGATCTACTTGATGTTTGCCAAGCTTATGGTCGAAAACAAAGTAGTGTCTCCGATAGAATATTTTATACTTTTGCCCCATGGATGCGCAACCAAATACTTCTGTAAAATTAGCTGAATTTCTGCTGAAAATAAAGGCGGTGAAATTACAACCAAATCAACCATTTCAGTGGTCCAGTGGATGGAATTCTCCGATTTATTGTGACAATCGGGTAACGTTGTCGTACCCCGAAGTAAGAAACTTTATCAAGAATGAGATGGCTTCTGCCATTAAACGAGAATTCCCTAATGCCGATGCGCTTTGTGGCGTAGCTACAGCTGGAATTGCCATTGGTGGTTTAGTTGCTGATGTCCTAGACATGCCATATTCATATTGTCGTCCAAAACCCAAAGCCCATGGAATGAAAAATCAATTGGAAGGCCGGTTAGACAAAAACTCTAAAGTTTTGTTGGTAGAAGATCTTATTTCGACTGGAGGCAGTAGTTTGAAAGTAGTTGAGTATCTGCGAGAGAATGGATATCAAGTGGAAGGTTTGATCTCTATATTTACCTATAGTTTCCAGTTGGCCGATAACAACTTTGAGCAGGCAAATTGCAAACACTTCAGTTTAGGTGGGTATAACGACTTGTTGACTCAAGCTATGACAGATGGGATAATTACAGCGTCTGACCTACCAACACTAGAAGAGTGGCGTAAAGATCCTTCTAATTGGGGTAATTAACGCATTCCACGCATTTTCTTAACCTCCTCGTAGGCATTCTTCATTTTCTTGAAATGGTCTTCAGCAGACTTGACTTGTGCTGGTCCTAAGTTTGCGACACGGTCTGGGTGATATTTTCTTGCCAACCGTCTGTACGCTTTTTTAACCTCTTCGTCTGTGGCAGACGATTCAATCTCTAACAAGGTATAAGGAGATACATCAGAGGCTGGTTTGTAACTCGCAAAGGCTGAATTAAACTCCTGAACAGATAAACCAAAATAGTTGGAGATTTGATACAGCACTTGACGCTCTTTATCATCCACATGACCATCAGCTGTTGCAATACCTACTAAGTAGTAGAACAGTTGTCGACGATTTGCAATTGGCATCGCACGCCTTACTTGACTCAAAACATCACCAAGGGGTATTTCCTTTTTAAGAAGATCACGGAGCATTAACATGTCTCGCTTGGTTTCTTCTGCACCAAAGTTTTGGACAAAAAAGCGCTTAACATAATCGAGTTCCGATTTTAATATTTTACCGTCAGCTTTCATCACTGCTGCCGTAAGCACTAAAAGTGAGGCCTTAAAATCAAAAACAGTTGTGGTGCGCTCTCGGGGGTTAAAACTGCCTCCACCCTGTAATCGCTTGGTTTGGTTATCGCCACCCAACCAACTGCCAATACTGAAACCAATTAGCGCACCAATCGGTCCACCAAATGCCCAGCCAAGACCTGCTCCTATCCACTTTTCAATACCCATATGCAAACGTAGTTATCTCGTTTAGTGTTTTGTTTTGGTTGTCGATAAATATCAAAAAAAATCCCTCTAAAACCGCAGTTATAGAGGGATTAGAAATATCTAATTACAGATTAGTATCTGTACATGTCTGATTTGTAAGGTCCTGCTGGATTAACACCAATATAAGATGCTTGGTCTGCAGTTAGTTCCTCCAATTCAACACCAATTTTAGCCAGATGTAATCGAGCTACTTTTTCGTCAAGGTGTTTTGGCAATGTGTAAACCTCATTGTCATAATTAGCAGAATTCGCCCATAATTCCATTTGAGCTAAAGTTTGATTTGTAAAACTGTTAGACATAACAAACGATGGGTGGCCAGTTGCACAACCCAAGTTTACCAATCTACCTTGTGCTAAAATTATGATTTCGTTTCCGTCAACATTGTACACATCCACTTGTGGCTTAACCTCATATTTTGACGCGCCGTGATTGTCTTCAATCCAAGCCATGTCAATTTCGTTGTCGAAGTGACCAATGTTACAAACGATAGTTTTATCATGCATCATTTTGAAATGCTCACCCGTAACGATATCCTTGTTTCCAGTTGCTGTAACAACGATGTCTGCACGTGGTATAGCGTTTTCCATTTTCTTTACTTCAAAACCGTCCATTGCAGCTTGTAAAGCACAAATTGGATCAATCTCCGTAACGATAACTCTTGCACCTGCACCTCTTAAAGAAAGCGCTGTTCCTTTTCCTACGTCACCGTATCCTGCAACAACAGCTACTTTACCAGCCATCATTATGTCTGTCGCACGACGAATAGCGTCAACTGCAGATTCTTTACAACCGTATTTGTTGTCAAACTTAGATTTTGTTACAGAATCGTTGATGTTGATAGCAGGCATTGGAAGCGTGCCATTTTTAACTCTGTCGTATAATCTCAAAACACCCGTAGTGGTTTCCTCAGAAATACCTTTGATGTTTGGCACTAACTCAGGAAATCTATCCAACACCATATTGGTTAAATCACCACCGTCATCCAAAATCATGTTTAAAGGCTTACCACCTTCGAATGCGTCAAGTGTTTGCTCAATACACCAGTCAAACTCTTCTTCATTCATTCCTTTCCAGGCAAAAACTGGAACACCAGTAGCAGCAATTGCTGCAGCTGCTTGATCCTGAGTTGAAAAGATGTTACAAGACGACCAAGTAACTTCAGCGCCTAACGCTGTAAGCGTTTCAATCAGAACTGCAGTTTGGATAGTCATGTGCAGACAACCAGCTATTCTTGCACCTGCAAGTGGTTTACTGTCACCGTATTCTTCACGTAACGACATTAGTCCTGGCATTTCTGCCTCAGCTAAGTTCATTTCTTTTCTACCCCAATCTGCTAGATTGATGTCTTTTACCTTGAAATTAGTTGTTGTCAACGTAGTCATATTTATGTTGTTGAATTTTTTTGCAAAGTTATGCTTTTAAAACGCTTATAAAAACAATTCCAATTAGGGTTTGTTTTGAGTATGTAATAATATTTGCAAAACTTTATAAATTAATATGTACCCAGAAGAATTAGTAAGACCTATGAGGTCTGAATTAACAAGCAATGGTTTCACAGAACTCAAGTCTGCTGCTGATGTTACCACTGCGATGGATAGCGCCAAAGGAACGACTTTAGTAGTTGTTAACTCGGTTTGTGGATGTGCTGCAGGCACTGCACGACCTGGCGTAGTTCATTCGTTAGGAGGTGAAAAAAGTCCTGATAACCTATTTACTGTGTTTGCTGGTCAAGATAAAGAAGCAACAGATACAGCTAGATCACAAATGGCTCCATATCCACCTTCTTCTCCGTCTATAGCGTTGTTTAAGGATGGCGAATTGGTCCATATGGTGGAACGTCACCATATTGAAGGACGGTCGGCTGAAATGATTGCACAAAATCTACAAGCAGCTTATCAGAATTTCTGTTAAACTAAAATCCTAAGAAAAAGAAAAGGGTCCGCCAAATGGCGGACCCTTTTTTAATGTCTTTTTGTTTTATCAAGGTGCTCCTACGCGATGCATTGCACATCTGAAACCTAATGTTGATAGTGACTGTCTTTGATCTAAGAACCTTCTTGTTCCTGGAGACATCCAATATCCACGATCATTCCATGATGCACCTTTGTACACGTGTGCCTGATCGTTAACCAGTGAAGACACGCCATATTCATACATTTGGTTATCACCATTGTAAACCTCTTCGTCTAAGTATCCAACGTTATCGGCTTTTTGATAATTACGTCTTTCTTGAACATCAACTGTTTCAACGTCTTCGTAAACAATTCGGCCCAAACTATCTTTAACATCAATTACACCCCATTGGTCTAACTTAGGTTTTTGGTAGTCGTTACCTCTAAACGGATTGAAGTCCGTGTTATCATCAAGTGAAAGCGCACGATATACATCCATTACCCACTCACTTACGTTACCACTCATGTTATACAGACCATAGTCATTAGGCCAGTATGCTTTAACCTCGGTAGTAATAAGTGCACCGTCGTTTAACCAACTTGCAATACCACCTTGATCACCTTTACCTCTTTTAAAGTTCGCATTGATTAAACCACGATCTTTTTCTTTACCCGTTTGATTTCTTACCGTTAAACCTCCCCAAGAATAAATTTTCTTGTCGTTGACGTTTTCGTATAAAGATGATCCAACGTTTGCTGTAGCAGCATATTCCCACTCCGCTTCTGTTGGCAATCTATAGTCAGGTAGGAAGATTCCATCCTCCATTTTCACGTTACGTGTTCCTTTTTTCACATTGATGTCTTTCACCAAATGTTTACCGTCCATGCCTTGGTATTGACCAACTAAGTAAGCACCAGTAACGAAGTTCTCTTCGTTCATTTGATTAATATCTGGCTCAAGAATACCCTCACGGATAAGAATCATTTCGTTTACACGGTCTGTTCTCCACTTCGCAAACTCTGTTGCTTGCAACCAACTAACACCAACAACTGGGTAGTTTTTGTATGCAGGGTGACGCAGGTAATACTCAACATAAGGCTCGTTATACGCAAGCTTGTCTCTCCAGCAGTTTGTGTCTGGCAATGCCGTTTCGTACACTTCTGGCAAGTCAGCAAAAATCCGCTTTAACCAATACAGGTACTCGAGATAGTGTAAGTTACTTACTTCAGTTTCATCCATATAGAATGAAGCAACCGTTACTTTTCTTTCGAAGTTGTTTCGATCGTACAGTACGTCTTGCTCAGATGAACCCATGGTGAAATTACCACCTTTAACGTATACCAATCCTGGACCAGTTTCTTGACCTGCATAATCGTAAGTCTCGAACCCGCCCCATTTAGCATCGTTATAATTCCATCCAGTGATGGATGATTTTTCCTTTTTACACGCTGTTTGAAATATGATCAAACTACATGCAAATAAAAAAACTAAGTTATTTCGTTTCATATTTTTTCGAAAATATCGTCTTTCTACTAAACTGCAATTCTACCGAATTATTGTCTAAAATTCTATTATTTGATTAAAAATCAGGGCAGTGAAGTGGTTTGTGTTTAATGATTGGTCGTCTTGGACACCATTCAATAGCTGTACTTATTTCGTGTGAACCTCGAGCCGCTGCTTTCTTTGAATCAACCGTTAGGTCAAAGCTATAGCCAAATTTAAACTTGTCTTTTCTAAACCCTACTAGCAACATCAACGCATCTGAGTTCTTAACTTCTCCTAAGGTTTGACGGAACCAAAGACCAGATACAAGTGGTCCTCTGTTTAAGTAAAACCCAACGTTCAACTGAGTAAACTGACCTTGCATCATAAACAAGGCGTTTGGACTAAACGTGCTATTTGAGTTACGTCTTTTGTCCAATGGGATTACAGATCCTAAATGTGCTGTATATCGTCTAGGTAATTTTGCTTCTGGATCTCCATAAAACGACTGAACAGGTTCAATCATATTATGGACAGCAATACCTCCATAAAACTTTTCGGTGTAAATCAACCAACCCGTGCTAAAATTCGGTGTTGTTATTTTAGCTGGAGGAATTGGTTCTGAAGTTGCATTCACAAAACCACGTGTCGCATCAATTTGATCTTCCCAACGTAACTTAGACCAATCTAAACCGCGTTGCATTACTTGACCTTCCAGACCGAACCGCATAAATACCTTTCTACTCACGACTAACTGGTAAGAATAAATTGCGCTTAATTGAGTAGTTGTCAATAAACCTTCACCTGCAACGTCTCTAACCGCTAATAATCCTAATCCACCATTAATTTTATCAAAATGCTGGTCATAAGAAAATGCCGTTGTCACAAATGTACCAGGTAAACTTGGCCATTGGTTACGGTAATTAATTACCGCACGACCACCACCACCGCCTCTGTTACATTGGCCGGTACCTGCCATCGCAGGGTTGGTATAAATTGGTGTGGCATAAAATTGTGAGAATTCTGGATCCTGACCAGATGCACTGTCACGACCTAACCCAAAAAGTAGCCCGATGGTTAATGCACTGAGAAGTATTCTTTTTATCATCTTGTTCTATTAAATCTTCTTTTACTCTGTATGTTGCAAAATATCTTGTAAAGATAGTCTCTTTCGATATTCCACGCAAAATATTGTTAAAATTTAAACATAATTTCAGCCACTTTATTGTCAGGCTATCATTGTTTTCTGTTCAAATTACTTCAAATTCATCCGTACGGTTTGACTAAAACGATGTTGGACAAACCAATGGCTTATAGTTTCGTTTTGGCCTTTTCCCACACCACTCAATAACAGCACTAATCTCGTGTGATCCTCTGGCGGCCCACCTTTTGGAATCAACCGTAAGATCATAGCTATAAGCAAACTTGAATCGGTCTTTTTTAAACCCTACTAACGCAATAAGTGCATCAGAGTTTAATGCCTCTCCAAACGTTTGTCTAAACCAAAGTCCAGTTACTAAAGGCCCTCGATTCATATAAAAACCCATATTCATTTGAGTAAACTGACCTTGGGCCATAAACAACGCATTCGGGCTAAAAGTACTACCGTTTACCTTTCTTTTATCTAATGGGATCACTGAGCCAATATGCGCTGTATAACGTCTTGGCTGCACTGCGTCCTGTTTATAAAATGATTGAACCGGTTCTATTAAATTATGAACTGCTAATCCTGCGTAAAATCTTTCGCTATATATCACCCATCCTGTACTAAAATTGGGCGTTGTAATTTTATGTGTAATCGGTGTTTCAGACGTTGGTAGCACAAAACCTCGAGTTGCTTGTATTTGATCTTCCCATCTAAGCTTTGACCAATCTATCCCTCGCTGCATAATTTGGGCTTCTAGACCGAACCGCATCACCAACTTCCTATTTATCGGCATTTGAAACGAATAAATCCCGCTAATCGAGTTTGAAGTCAAAAGCCCTTCACCAGCTACGTCATTAACAACCAGCAGGCCTATTCCTCCACTAATTGCGTCATATTGTTGATCAAATGAAAATGCCGTTGTGGTAAACGATCCTGGTAAACTTGGCCATTGATTTCTATAATTTATACTCGCTCTTCCGCCTCCACCTTCGTGGTAGCACTTACCCGTCCCAGCCAACGCTGGGTTGGTGTAAACTGGTGTAGCATAAAATTGTGAAAACTCAGGATCCTGTGCATTTACTTCTGACACGTGACTAAAAAAACACAGCAAGACAACGACAAAAAGGCCCTTGTTCTTTATAAGAGATTTTACAAATTCATGGCTGTGATTTCGCTTTAAACTGACCAAATGCCAATAATTGATTAGCAAAAAATTACTTAAAACCAACAATATTTTATCGTGTTTCTTGTTTATCATCTTAACATTGTGTGTCGTAAAACACTGTTGTCTAAACCCTTTTTTTGAATGAACAGAATTAAAGTCGTTTTTATTACTGCCATTTGCATTTGTTCCAATTATGCATTTTCACAAAACAGCTCAGATGTAAAGAGGACACTTAAATGGAACAATTCGTTGCAGGGCTCTGTAAATAAAACCTCCCAGCTGTCTTTCGATGATTGTTATTTCGACATAACCAACAACATTACAGTACCCGTTTATTATGAGCGGATCCCCGTAAACAGCCAATGGGTGAGGGCGTCAGTAACTGACATACAATACGCCGAAAACACCATTGAAGATGCTTTAATTGAATCCGTTGCACAACAACAACTTGATATTAAACAGTACATTTCCTTTCAGCAAGGTCGGCCAATATTAAACGTTGAATTCTCACCAATCATAAAAAATATTACAGGAGAATTGTTGCTTATTGAATCCTTCAGATTCAATCTAGCTTCCATAGCTAAAACAACCAAAAACGTTCATAAAAAAGCCAATACGTTTAAATCTTCAAGTGTCTTGCAGCAGGGAGACTGGTACAAATTCAAAATTGATTCTGACGGTGTTTACAAAATCTCTGGGAGTCAATTGGCTAGCGCTGGAATTGACATCGCAAACATCGAGGCAAATACATTTAAAATTTATGGCTTCGAAGGAGGTCCGCTATCTGAAGCAATCCCAGACTATAGAAGCAATGATTTAGAACAATTTGGCATCGAACTCGTCGACTTAAATAGTAATAATCGATTAGATGCCGACGACTTCATTCGATTCTATGCGCAAGGACCTCATGGCTGGAAGCTAACAAATGGCCAATATGTGCATCAGCAAAATGTATACAGCAATAGTGCTTTTATTTTTCTGACACATAGCGGAAACACAGCTAAAAAGGTAGGCGTTTCTCAAAGTAATCAAGGAAATAGTTTTGATGAAAACCTAGATTATTATTTTGACCTCGTTCATCACGAACAAGATGAGTTAAACTTCATTCAAAGTGGGAGAATTTGGTATGGTGACGAGTTTCGTGTTAATAAGATCCAAACTTTTAACCACAATTTTTCGAATGTAGATCCAACGTACAACGCTTATATTTCACACCGCTTTGCAGCAAGAGCCATTGGCGCAAATGCCTCTTGTGCACTCGACGTTAATGGTCAAAATTGGCACAATATGTTCTTCGGTTCCGTAAGTGGCGACTACGACGACACCTTTGGACGCATAGCCAGCAAATCAGGGGTATTTCAAATAACTGGAGATAATGTTTCTCTAAACTACACCTACAATTTACCTTCAAATGAGGGAAATGCTTGGATCGATTATTACACGTTAGCCGTGCCGGTTAAACTTGGCTTAAGCGGTACACAAAAAACCGTTCGCAGTAAAGAGGCTGCCTTGTTCGAAAAGGTAAGATATCAATTTTCAGGAAGCTCATACTCGATATGGAATATTTCAGATTTCTTCAACCCTCAAGTGCAAGAAACATACGATGAATCAGGTGTAAGAAATGCTATTGTTGCTTCAGATAGCCAGCAAGTAAAGTTTGTACTATTTCAGCCAGGCAACGAAAAATCTACTGAATTTGTTGAGACTGTCGCAAATCAAAATATTCATCAAGCGGCTGATATTGATTTTATAATCATCACACATCCTGATTTTGCGCCTGAAGCTGAGCGTCTTGCTGCCTTGCACCGATCAGAGTACAATCAAAATGTACTGGTCACCAATCTGCGACATATATACAATGAGTTTTCAGGAGGTCGTCAGGATCCGGTAGCCATTCGCGAATATATTAGAATGTTTTACACCCGTGGTCTTGCATCAGGCAAACCATTGGAAAACGTATTGTTAATGGGAGACGGCAGCTACGATTTTCAAAATCGAGTTGAGGAAAACACCAATTATATTCCTACCTTTCAGAGCCGCAATACAACAGACCCTGTAAACTCCTACTCGTCGGATGACTTTTATGCCATTTTAGATGATAGTGAAGGATATTACGACCTCACCCTTGCAGCGGAAGACTTAGATATAGGCATAGGAAGAATCCCGTGTAACTCCATTGCACAAGCCAAAATAATGGTTGACAAAATTGTGAAGTATCACGATCCTTCGTCTCACGGTGATTGGCAAAATACCGTTACGTTTTTAGGGGATGATGAAGACGGTGCGATTCATCTCGATGACTCAGAAACCATGTCGAACTATGTTAAATCACAAGAACCCGTTTTTAACATAAACAAAATATACCTTGATGCTTATGAGCAAAAGAGTTTTGGCAGTGGTGAGAAATACCCAGATGTCAATATCGCGATTACCAAAGCCTTGGAAAAAGGAACACTTATCTTTAATTATTTGGGACATGGTGGCACCTCAGGCATGGCTCATGAACGCGTGGTAACCCGTGATGATATTAGGTCGTGGGACAACTTTGACAAGTTAGCTTTAATGGTTACTGCCACTTGTGAATTAAGTCGATTCGATGATCCTGCACAAGATTCACCTGGCGAACTCATGCTTTTCAACGAAAACGGTGGAGCCGTTGGTCTTGTTACCACTATGCGTCTGGTTCAAATCAGTTTAAACACGCGATTAAGTGTTCAAATTTGGGACGATAACATTGTTGCCTTGCAAGGTGGACCAAAGTCCTTAGGCATTTTCTTTAGAGATACAAAAAACGAAACACAACGTGCTGTGAACCAAAGGAATTTCTCTTTACTTGGCGATCCGGCAATGACGTTGGCTTTTCCTAAATACGACGTCGTAACAACTAGAATAAACGACTCAACAATCGGTGTGCATACTATAGATACTTTAAAAGCATTTTCTAGAATTAAAATCGACGGAGAAGTGCACGATGAAAGTGGCAATAAAGCAGTCAACTACAATGGTTTTGTCTACCCAACCATATTCGACAAGTTCTTAGATTTTGAATCACTAGGAAATGATGAACTCAGCTATATCCGGAAATACCAGCTTCAGAATAGTGTTTTATACCGTGGTAAAGTCTCAGTTACGAACGGAGATTTTTCATTTCAATTTGTTGTGCCGAAAGATATTTCATACAACTTTGGCGATGGGAAAATTTCATACTTTGCTGATAATGGAATCATAGATGCGCATGGGTACGACACATCCATTACTGTTGGAGGTTCGATTACGGAGATAGCTGATGATAAGACTGGACCTGAAGTAGAATTGTTTTTAGATGACGAATCGTGGGTGTTTGGTGGCACTGCCGACCCTACCCCATTGTTGTTGTGTAAGGTCTTTGACGAAAACGGCATTAACACGGTTGGCAACGGCATTGGGCGAGACATCACAGCCATCATTGACGCCGGCACGGAGCAAGAACAAACCATTGTTTTAAATGATTTTTACCAATCAAAACTCGACTCTTATCAAGAGGGAGAAGTAGAATACCAAATGGAACCAATCGCACCAGGTGTACACACATTAAAAATACGTGTTTGGGACGTATATAATAACGTTTCAGAGGACGAAACAGAATTTGTCGTGGCTGACGATGCCGAGTTAGCCTTACATAATGTTATCAACTTCCCTAATCCGTTTACCTCATCTACCGTGTTTCATTTCGACCACAATAAGGTAGGTCAACAAATGGATGTATTACTCCAAATAATTACACCCACAGGTCGTATTGTAAAAACATTTAATGAACAGCTGATTAGTGCAACGAGCCACTTTGACGGCATAACATGGAATGGTAAAGATGATTTTGACGATCAACTTGCGCGGGGTGTTTATTTATACAAATTATCAGTAAAGACTGAGGACGGAAATAAGGCTGATGTGACACAGAAATTGGTCATCTTAAAATAGATGGTCTCGAAATAAAAATATAAATTTGCCTTTATCGTTCCTTAAAAAAACGAACATAGTGAAAGTTACAAGTAAAGTAAAATCGTACCTCATAGCAATCGCATTGCTGTCATCAACTCAAATGACCTTCGCTCAAGGAGGTTTACAAACTGATCAAAACCTTCTTGGTCAGCTGAATACCATTACAACGGCCGTTCCATTCCTTACAATCACACCTGATGCGCGCGCAGCGGGTATGGGAGACATAGGAGTAGCAACGTCGCCAGACGCCAATGGTCTTCATTGGAATCCGGGGAAAATGGCCTTTATCGAAGAAGATGCTGGATTGTCTTTGGGTGCAGCTCCTTGGCTTAAGCGTTTGGTACCTGACATTTGGTTCTACTATTTATCTGGATATGCCAAAGTAGGCGATAAAAAACGTGGAACCGTTGCAGCGTCTTTACGATACTTTAGTTTAGGTAGTATCCAATTCACTGACGAATCTGGAAACCCTACTGGTAATGATGAACCAAAAGAATTCTCTTTTGATGTATCATACTCTTTGCAGTTATCTAAAAAGTTCTCTCTGGGAATTGCTACACGCTATATTAATAGTCGTCTAATTTCTAAAAGGTTAACTGGCGCAAATATTCGTCCAGGACAAGCAGTTGCTGGTGATATTGGAGCCTACTATAAAGATGAGATTAAAATCCAAGACAGAGATTGGAAATGGGCGGTTGGTGCGAGTATCACCAACATGGGTTCAAAAATAACTTACACCAATGATGCAAACAGAGATTTCATTCCTGTGAACTTGCGTATCGGTACATATTGGGAAACAGAAATTGACGAACACAATAAGATTGGTTTTGGGATTGACCTTAACAAGTTAATGGTACCAACTCCACAACCTATTTATCTTCAGAATACCGGAGGTCAAGACTCTGTTTTTGATGATGGTTCTAGATTGATTGTTGGATGGGAAACTTCAGATGCACCTCCAATTACGGGTATGTTTCAATCATTTGGTGATGCACCAGGTGGCATCAGAGAAGAACTTAAGGAATTCATTACGAATGTTGGAATGGAATACTGGTATGACGAAAGCTTTGCCATTAGAGCTGGTTACTTTCATGAAGCAGAAACGAAAGGTGGAAGAAAGTATCTTACTTTAGGTGCTGGTATTCACTACAACGTTTTCGGTTTAGACATTTCATACCTCATGCCATTTAAAACACAACATCCACTTCAAAACACCATTAGGTTTACTTTATTATTTGACATGGATGCATTCTCGAAGCAGAATTCAACTTCTACAACGCGATAAAAAAAAGAACTTACAAAAAAAGGCCTCGTGAATCACGAGGCCTTTTTTATTGTCCGTTTCTTCTATTTCTTGGTCTCAACGTCCCAAGTTTTATGATTGTCTACTTTATCGTTTGTTAAAGCAACATCCAATACGTTCAACATATTTTTAACGTAATGAAAGTTCAAGTCCTTCACGTATTGTGCAGGGATATCTTGAATATCTTTTCTATTCGTTTCAGATAAAACAATATCCTGAATTCCAGCACGTTTAGCCGCCAGAATTTTTTCCTTTATCCCGCCAACCGGAAGTACTTTCCCTCTCAAAGTGATTTCACCTGTCATGGCCAAATGTGATTTCACCTTGCGTTGTGTTATCATACTTGCCAAAGACGTCAATATCGTTATTCCTGCAGAAGGTCCATCTTTAGGCACTGCCCCTGCCGGGAAGTGAATATGAAAATCGTACTGATCAAAAACGTGGTAGTCAATATCCAAATAGTCACTATTGGCTTTTAAATAGGTTAACGCCGTTATCGCAGATTCCTTCATAACGTCGCCTAGCTGCCCTGTTAAGGTAAGTTTACCTTTGCCCTTAGTCATTGAACTTTCTACAAACAGAATCTCACCACCAACAGACGTCCAAGCCAAACCAGTGACAACACCCGCAGTATCATTGTTTTGATATTGTTCTTTTTCGATTCTTTGATTCCCCAAAATTGTTACCACATCTTTAGCGGTAATCTTTGATGACATCTCTTCCTTGCCCACTATTTGCTTAGCTCTAAATCGTGCCAATGAGGCAACCTTTTTCTCTAATCCACGAACACCACTTTCACGTGTATACTCGTCAACTATTTTACCCAATATGGCATCCGACAATTTGAACTGATTTGATTTTAGTCCATGTTCTTTGCGTTGTTTTGGGACCAAATATTTCTTAGCAATTTCGATCTTTTCTTCCTGCGTATAGCCGTTGATCTCAATGATTTCCATTCTATCTAAAAGCGCAGGCTGTATGGTATCAAGGCGGTTTGCCGTTGCCACAAACATGATCTTAGATAAATCGTAATCAATATCTACATAGTTATCATGGAAAGAATTGTTTTGCTCTGGGTCTAGTATCTCAAGTAAAGCTGAAGAAGGATCACCTCTAAAGTCGTTACCGATTTTGTCAATCTCATCTAGCACAAAAATTGGATTTGATGTTTGCGCTTTTTTAAGGGACTGAATAATGCGACCTGGCATAGCACCAATGTATGTCTTTCTATGTCCTCGCAGTTCGGCTTCATCATGTAAACCACCAAGCGACATACGCACATACTTTCTGCCGACTGCCTTTGCAATTGACTTACCAAGCGATGTTTTACCAACTCCTGGAGGGCCGTATAAGCAAAGTATAGGACTCTTCATGTCCCCCTTAAGCTTCAAGACAGCCAAGTATTCTAAAATTCTATCCTTAACTTTTTCTAAGCCAAAATGATCTGCATCTAACGTTTTCTTCGCTCTTGCAATATCAAAGTTGTCTTTTGAATACGTATTCCACGGAAGCTCAAGCAATAACTCAACATAGTTTAAACTAACTGAATAATCTGGCGCCGCTGGATTGGTTCGTTGAAGTTTATCAAGCTCTTTAAAAAATATTTTAGACACAGACTCAGGCCAGTCTTTGTGCTTCCCTTTTAACCTTAAGTTCTCTACTTCCTTGTCTGGTGATTCCTGTCCTAATTCTTCTTGAATTGCACGAATTTGCTGGTGCAGAAAATACTCACGTTGTTGTTTGTCTAAATCTACCTTTACCTTAGACTGAATTTGTGTCTTCAGTTCAAGCATTTGCAACTCCTTGGTTAGGTGCTGCAAGACTTCTTCGGCCTTTTGCGGTAGACTTTTCAACTCCAAAATAGTTTGCTTCTCGTCAATCCCTACATTGAGGTTCGACGCGATGAAGTTTATTAGGAAATTGGGGCTATCAATGTTCTTAAGTGCAAAATTGGCTTCCGTCGGTATATTCGGCGACAGTTCTACAATTTGCGTAGCCATTTCTTTGACCGAACTCAATAATGCATTAAAGTTCTTATCCGCCTTGTATTGCTCTTCAGGCTCAGAAACTACACGTGCTTTAAAGTAAGGTTCAGTAGCTGAAAATTCAGCAATCTTAAACTTTCGTTTCCCTTGAATAATGGCTGTTGTATTGCCGTCAGGCATGCGAATCATCTTCACAATGTGCGCCATTGTGCCTATGGTGTGTAAGTCCCCAATCGAAGGGTCCTCAATTTTGGCATCTTTCTGCGAAACAACTCCAATTGTTTTAGTGGATTTGTACGCATCTTTTATAAGCTTAATTGATTTGTCTCTACCAAGTGTGATAGGAAATATCACGCCTGGGAAAAGAACCGTGTTCCTTAAGGGTAACACCGGCAGCTCATCAGGAAATTCTTCTTTATTTATTTCGTTTTCCTCATCTTGGGTCATTAGCGTAACGAAACCAGGGTTGTCGATGTCGTCGTCATTCTCCAAGTGGAAGTAACCATTCGTTTTGTCAAACATTGTCAATGTGTCAGATTAAATCTTATTCTAATTGGTATTATCAATTGACAATTGTCGTGCCAAGCTACTGGAACAGTTTTCCTCTGGCGGCAAACCATCGGAACAAAATAAAACTCACTACACCTGTAATGCCATAAAGAAGAGCCGAATTCCATTCTTGAAAGATTACCTTACCGCTGCAAAATAACAAGCTATACACCATAATAACACCCGCTAACCAAGCACCTGACAACCAACGCATTGGTGTATTGTCTGGACTTCCAAAACGCCCCCAAACCCCAGTAGGCTTAACCTTATTGTAGAAGGCTTGAAGCTTATCTGTATCTGTTGGTTTAGTCAAATAGGTAACAATTAACCAAGCCACAGTGGTGATACCCACAGAGAACAAAACCCCATTGGCAAAATCATAATACCAAATGTCTTTGGTTAGTTCGTCGAGGGTTTTCACAGTGGTTGTTATCTGACTTTCGAATATGAATCGTTTGAACTGAATGTATCCATACGCGACGAAAGGTGCTATTGTGGCAGTTATTTCACTCCATACATTAATTCTATGCCAAAACCAGCGTAAAATGAGTACAAGACCTAAGCCACTCCCACATTGAAAAATAAACTCCCAAACGCCTGTTATTGTGGTGATTTGCGTAGTGACCATCAACCCAAAAGCCATAATTATAAAGGTTCCAATTCGGCTCGCTTTTACAAGCTTCTTGTTGTCTAAAGGTTTGTCTGTACTGGACTGTCTCCTGTCCTTTAAAGGTACATACAAATCGTTTATCAAATAACTAGCACCCCAATTCAATTGTGTCGATATGGTACTCATGTAAGCCCCAAGGAAAGCGACCAATAACATCCCGCGTAATCCTGTGGGTAGAAAATCTTTCATGGCCATTACGTAACCCAACTTTTGATCTGCCGGACTCAAATCAGGATAAAGGACTAACGCCGCCAATGCGACAATAATCCAAGGCCAAGGTCTTAAACAGAAGTGGGCAATTTGAAAAAAAAGTGTTGCAAAAACCGAGTTCTTTTCGTCTTTGGCCGCCATTATGCGCTGTGCAACATAACCACCGCCGCCAGGCTCAGCGCCAGGGTACCAGCTACTCCACCATAGTACGCCTACATAGGTTAAAAATGTTGTCAGTGTAAGCGTGAGTTGTTTACCCGCATTCATAACACCTCCTACCCCATCAGCTCCATCGCCAATTGAAGGAAATAACTTAAATGCAGAAGGCGGCAACTTTTCTTTTAAGCCGGTTATCCCACCTACTTTCTCGCTTTGTAAAACCAAAATGGCCAGAATGATACAGCCAAGAATAGCAATGACAAATTGTACCGCATCCGTCACGGCTATGCCTTTCAATCCTGAGATGGACGAATAAGCAAAAACAAACACCATTGCGGCTGCCGTAATGAGATAAAGATTGGTGCCTTCAACGCCAAAAAACACTTGGATAAGCGCCATAAAAGCGAGGTTAACCCATGCAATGATCATGGCGTTGATAAACAAACCAAGGTATACGGCCTTAAAGCTTCTCAAAAACTTAGCGGCTTTGCCACTATACCTGATATTGATAAATTCTACTTCGGTAAGTACACCAGACCTTCGCCAAAGACGTGTAAAAAAAATGGTTGTCAGCAATCCACCCGACAAGGCATTCCACCATAACCAGTTTTTGGCTACACCACCTTGAGCAACAAGCTCTGTAACCGCCAAAGGCGTATCGGCAGCAAAAGTTGTTGCCACCATGCTTAAACCAGCCAAATACCACGGCAAATTTCTTCCACCCAGAAAGAACCCAGTCAACCCAGATTCACCCAATTGTTTGTAACGAAAACTTATACCAATTGAGAGAGCGAAAAAGGCTCCTATAATCAGCCAATCTATCCAACTTAAAACCATGACGCTTGTAATAAAAAGGTAAGTTTGGGCAATTACTTATTTTTTTCTTGAGTGAAATGTATCTTTGCTCAAAACTTATAGACAATAGATAATGAAAAACGTAAAATTCAAACTGTTAGTTGGTCTTTTAGCAGTAAGTGCATTAACATTCAATTCTTGTACAGACGACACTGTTGGAGATCCAGCAGGACCAAAATTAAACTTCCTTGCCGGTGCGGGGTATACTTCGGCTGATGGTGATATTGTATCAGGATCAGACTTCACTGTAGGATTAAATGCATCTCACTCTTCAAAAATTGAAACATTAACAATTACCAAAAGTGTTGACGGTGGTACGCAGGTTGCACCTTTAAATTGCACACTATGTGATACTACATTTAATTCAGAATCATTTGAAGTAGATTTCACAGGTACAGTTGAAAACAAACCAGGAACAGAAACTTGGTTCTTTACAGTTGCTGACAAAGATGGTAACTCAACAACGGAATCAATTACTTTTAACAGAACAGCAGTACCAAAGGCAGTTAGAAAAATTGACATCACTTTAGGAAATCAAAATTCTAGTAACGTTGGATCGACTTTAAACATGACCGACATGTCGGTTAACTTGTTGGCAGCAGCAAGAGGTGCTTCTGAGAACATGGACTTAATTTATATTGTTGACGGAAATGGTTCATCATATTTCGGCGCTCCAAGTTCTGACGACATTAATACATTCTTAAAGACTTCTGATTGGACAACTAGAAACGCAACAAAAATTCGTCAAACAAATATCACTGTTGGACAATTCAGCTCAATGAGCGACTCTAAAGAGTTGTTGGCTGAGTTTACAAGTAGCGCAGCTACTACGCAGTATACAGAAATCAAATCTGGAGACGTGTTGTTTGTGAGCCCAGTAAGTGCTTCAGGAAAATTTGCCTTGGTAAAAGTAAGCTCTATCGGAGTTGACAATACCATTTCTCTCGAAATCTTAGTTGAGGACGATTAGGAATTTATTTATAAAATTGGAAAGACCGATGATTGCTCATCGGTCTTTTTTTTGCTTATTTGTACAGTGAGTAACGAAATAAAAAGAATAGGGGTATTTACTTCAGGAGGAGACGCTCCTGGGATGAATGCCGCGATACGCGCAGTTGTCCGAACAGCAGCGTATAGCAATATAGATGTGTATGGTATTCGACGTGGGTATCAGGGCATGATTGACAATGACTTTGTTGAATTAAAATCTAGATCGGTAGCCAATATTATTCAATCTGGCGGGACGGTTCTAAAAACAGCCCGGTGCGATGATTTTCGAACACCCGAAGGTCGTGCTTTAGCAGCCAAACACTTAAGAGATCAACAAATAGATGCATTGGTATGCATTGGCGGTAATGGCTCCTACACTGGAGCTATGAAGTTGTACGAAGAACATCGTATCCCAACGATTGGCTTACCTGGCACCATTGATAATGATTTATACGGTACTGACTTCACCATAGGTTACGACACAGCCATTAACACGGCGTGCGATGCAATCGACAAAATTAGAGATACCGCAGGATCGCACAATCGCGTGTTTTTGGTTGAAGTTATGGGTAGAGATGCAGGATTTATTGCCCTAGCTGTAGGAATATCGGGTGGAGCAGAGGCAATTTTTATCCCCGAACAAAAAGGGGAAATGACACACCTAATGGATCATTTCAAAAATACCGCAAGAAGAACCAAATCTTTTTCGATTGTTGTTGTTGCAGAAGGCGATAGGCAAGGCGGAGCCTTGGCCATTCAAGAAAGGTTAGAAACGGAGTTTAACGATATTGATGTACGAACGACAATTCTTGGCCATATTCAAAGAGGTGGCAGTCCAACGGCTAGAGACAGAGTATTAGCCAGCCAATTGGGATATGAGGCTGTTGAGGCATTAAGAAAAGGAGAGGTTTCTAAAGCTGTTGGTATAGTTGGAGGAGAAGTCGTTTTAACAGATTTTGAAGTGGCAATTGGAAAATCAAAACAGGTTAATCCTGACTTGATAAGAATGGCCGAAATCCTAGCCAACTAATTCAGCAACAGTAATACCTGTAGCCGCATTGGTTAAAATTATTGTATTCGCTTGCGCAATATCTTGAAGACGAATAGACGTAAATTCAACACTTAAGGCTTTAGCAATATACCTTTGATAAACGCCTTGAACTGGTCCGTGCTGTTCAGCAACGCCACACCACTTGTTCGCTTTTTTTATCAGAATGTTGCTAGAAAGGGCTTCGCAGATTAACCCCTTATCGTTTAGCAAAATGACATCGTCCAAATCTGATTGGTTTTTTAGATATAATCCAGCTTTTACAAACAAGAGCGCTGAAGTCGACTTTAACCCAGATAGCACATTTGCTGATTTGGTTATTTCCTCATATATGCCAATTCGGATCGGCTGTCTTGATGACAGCACCTGCTCGACTTGTTCGAGGTTGAGTACAAAGGAACCAGACCGCTCAGGCACCGGTCTATACCTATAAGTGAGACCAACGTCACACGACTCAGGTATATAGGTTCCGCCGCCCTCCCTGAAAAAGTCTAACCGAACAATGTCGTTCCCTTTAGGTTGATTTTGAAGGATTTCCGTTTTTAAGCTATCAAACGTTGACGCGTCTGGCCATGTGAACTGTAGCAATGCGCCTGCCTTTTTTGCCCGGTCTAGATGAAGAGACCACAAAGGAATATCGTTGTTGATTATGCGCATGGTTTCGAAAAAACCATCGCCATACAAGAAGCCACGATTAAAATTGTTTACACTAGCCATAAAACATTCCTGCAACTGCAGCTGTCATTAAGCATGCTAATGTTCCACCTAACAAAGCCCTTAATCCTAATTTTGCTAACGTGGGGCGTTGATTTGGTGCGATTGTACCAATGCCCCCAATTTGAATGCCTATAGAAGCAAAATTAGAAAATCCACACAGTGCATATGTCATAATCACTACTGTTCGATTGTTGGCTATTAAACCATTGGATTGCATATTGCCCAAAGAGATATAAGCGATAAATTCATTGATTACTGTTTTTTCGCCTAACAATTGACCTGCCAAAAGGGTATCGTTCCACGGAATTCCAATCACCCACGCAACGGGAGCAAACAAATATCCAAGTATCATTTGCAATTTAAACTCCGTATACGTGCCGTCGCTAACCACTTTAACCCATTCATTAAGGCCTGTATTGTGACCTATTACATTTGCTAATAAGTAATTAATCATGGCAATAAATGCCAAGAATACGAGGATCATTCCACCTACATTAACGGCTAACTTAATACCTTCTGTTGTTCCATTCGAGATAGCCTCTAAAGGCCCGCTTCCAATTTTCGTTTTATCAATATGTAAATCCTTGTCCACATTTTCCTTTTCGGGAAGCAACATTTTACTAAAGACTATCGCTGCTGGCGCACTTAGCACAGATGCGGTTAATAAATGTTTGGCGAACATTTGTTGCATTTCAATACTATCGCCTCCAAGCAATCCAATAAATGCGGCAAATACCCCACCAGCTATTGTTGCCATTCCTCCTGTCATAAGACATAGTATTTCCGAATTGGTCATACTTTTTATATAAGGCTTAACCACAAGTGGCGCTTCAGTTTGCCCAACAAAAACATTGGCTGCAGCTGCCAAACTTTCTGCACCGCTCAAGCGCATTGTTTTACTCAATATCCATGCAAAACCGTATACAATTTTCTGAAGCACACCCAAATAGTACAATAAAGACGTAAGTGCTGAAAAGAAAACTATGGTTGGCAATACTTTAAAAGCAAAGACATACCCTATTGTATGCGTAACTTGTGTAGAGGTACCATCTACGTTCTCCATTGAAAACAATTGCGCTACGTCCGGCCACTTCCCAAAAATAAACTGTGCACCTTCATCTGTAAAAGACAATAGCTTAGTAAAGGATGCGGCTAATACTTCAAATACTTTATCAAACCCTGGCACCTTAAATATTAATAATGCCAGAACGAGCTGCATAGCAACGCCTGACAATACCAATCGCCAATTGATTGATTTTCTATGACTACTAGAAATAAATGCTATGGCCAACAGTACGATAAGACCAAGTAATCCTTTAAGTATGTACATCGGGCAAAGGTGCAAAAAAATGGAATACTTGGTGACACTTATCGAGACGAATAAAGTCTCCTTTTGAGACATTTTGTTCTTTTTGGGAATTTATCCAATATTTGAACAGGCGTGCCAACCACACAATATATCGCACTAAGCCCTCACTACCAACGCATTATGTAGTTATTTTATTGATTCATCCAAGTTGTGGCACAAGGATTGAAATAAACATAACACATCGAATGATCGATAAAGACTTTTGATAAATACTATACTACACTACTTATTACTTACTACTTACTACTTACTACTTAAAGTTATTAATTACTGATCTACTACTAAACAAAACGCCAAGCGTTTAAATTAATTTAACTTTATTATTAACCATCGCTCGACTCGAGCAGAAAAGCCACCTCACCAGGTGGCTTTTTCATTTCATGACATTTCTTTTTTGATTTTGAGACTATTTCTACTTTTGAGAATATATTCCCAATATGCGCTATTTTCTTATTATTGGCACAGTGTGTATTTCGCCAAAAACTATACTTAAGTCACTGTTTACAAAACACTTATGCCGTTTTTTGCGGCATTTTCGAATTTGTTGGCACACGCATTGCATTATGTAAATCGTTCAACACGAACAAAGAAATTAAAACATTTGATAAATACTACACTACACTACTTATTACTTACTACTTGAAAATTATTTAAAATTCTGTTTTTACTATTTTTACTACTATTAAGCTTAAGCCCGTGAGGGACAAGTAAAACTAACCACTAATTACTACCATGCTCTAATTAAGAGCTTAAAGGCCGCCTTAACTAAGCGGCCTTTTCTTTTATGTCAAATACGAAAAGAATATCTTTGCCCTTCGTTTTTGCAATTATGGAAAATCAGTCTCCCTATACCCCTAAAAATAAAGTTCGTATCGTTACTGCAGCATCTTTGTTTGACGGACATGATGCAGCAATCAACGTGATGCGACGTATCATCCAATCAACAGGTTGCGAAGTCATACATTTAGGGCACGACAGAAGTGCTGAAGAAGTAGTCAACACTGCAATACAAGAAGATGCCAATGCCATAGCCATGACGAGTTACCAAGGTGGTCATAACGAGTATTTCAAATACATGTATGACTTACTTAACGAAAAGGGGGCAGGTCACATCAAGCTGTTTGGTGGAGGAGGTGGTACGATTCTTCCATCTGAAATTGCTGATTTACAAGCTTATGGCATAACGAAGATATATCATCCTGATGATGGGAGATCAATGGGACTTCAAGGAATGATCAACGATTTGGTTGAACAATCTGATTATCCAACGGGTTACGGACTTAATGGAGAGGTAGAGTCATTCCGCAAGCAGAACAAAATGTCTATTGCGCGGGTTATTTCCGCAGCAGAAAACTTCCCTAAAGAAAACAAAGACTTATTAGACTCCATAAAAATTGAAGCGCAAACAATAGCAACTCCAGTATTGGGAATTACCGGAACTGGTGGAGCAGGCAAGAGCAGTTTGGTTGACGAATTGGTACGTAGGTTTTTAAACGATTTTGCAGACAAATCAATAGCCATTATCTCTGTTGACCCTAGTAAAAGAAAGACTGGAGGCGCTTTGCTTGGTGATAGAATTCGCATGAACAGCATACGCAATGACCGTGTGTACATGCGCTCTTTAGCCACACGTCAAGCCAACTTAGCCCTTTCAGCGCATATTGATACGGCTAAAGATATTCTTAAGGTTGCCGGTTATGACTTGATCATTCTGGAAACCTCCGGTATTGGCCAAAGCGATACAGAAATTACAGACCACAGTGATGCTAGCCTTTATGTGATGACACCTGAATACGGTGCTGCGACACAGTTGGAAAAAATCGATATGCTAGACTTTGCTGATGTCATTGCCATTAACAAGTTTGACAAACGCGGTGCTTTAGATGCCTTACGTGATGTTAAGAAGCAATTTCAGCGCAATCACAAATTATTTGATGCCAAGGTGGACGACATGCCAGTGTATGGCACGATTGCAAGTCAATTTAACGACCCAGGTGTTAATGCGCTTTACAGCACCCTGATTGACACGATTAATACAAAGACGGGATCGAATTTTTCTTCTTCTTATGGAGAAGAGGTTTCAGAATCCGAAAAAATATACATCATCCCTCCACAACGTGTACGTTACCTTTCTGAGATTTCAGAGAATAACAGGGGGTACGACAAATGGGCTAAAACCCAAGCTGGTATTGCCCAAAAGTTGTTCGGCATTCGCAAAACGATAGAAACAATCAGAGAGACAAAGGTTTCAGACGCCGACCGGATAATCAAAGATTTGGACGAAACCTATACCAAAGTCGCGTTAGACTTTGACCCAAAACTTCAGGTGCTAGTTGACGAATGGCCAGCGGTAAAAGAAGCTTACGCAAACGACATTTACTCGTATTTCGTTCGAAACAAAGAAATCAAAGTAGAGACAAAAACAACGTCCTTGTCTCATCAAAAAATCAGCAAGGTGTCGCTGCCTAAATACGAAGCTTGGGGAGACGTGCTACAATGGAATTTGCAAGAAAATGTTCCAGGCAAATTCCCATACACCGCTGGAATTTACCCTTTTAAACGACAAGGTGAAGACCCAACACGGATGTTTGCTGGAGAGGGTGGACCAGAACGAACCAACAAACGCTTTCACTACTTAAGTAGCGATATGCCAGCCAAAAGGCTGAGCACGGCCTTCGACTCCGTCACTCTTTATGGAAACGACCCAGATTACAGACCAGACATCTATGGCAAAATTGGTAATGCTGGCGTTAGTATTTGCTGCTTAGACGATGCCAAAAAACTTTACTCTGGCTTCAACTTAGCTCACCAAATGACGTCGGTATCGATGACTATAAACGGTCCAGCGCCAATGTTACTTGGGTACTTCATGAATGCCGCAATAGACCAGCAATGCGAGCTATACATTAAGGAAAACAACCTAGAAGCAGAAGTCAAAACCAAAATCGCTTCGTACTTCAAGGATAAGGGAACAAACCAACCTACTTATAACGGAGATCTGCCAGAAGGAAACGACGGACTCGGTTTAATGCTATTGGGTTTAACAGGCGACAAAGTTTTGCCAGCTGAGGTGTACAACGACATCAAAGCCAAGACGTTAAGTCAGGTTCGAGGGACGGTGCAAGCAGACATACTTAAAGAAGATCAGGCCCAAAATACGTGTATCTTTTCTACTGAATTCGCCTTGCGATTAATGGGTGACGTACAAGAGTACTTTATCCAAAGCAAGGTTCGAAACTTTTACTCGGTTTCTATATCAGGATACCACATTGCTGAAGCAGGTGCTAATCCAATTTCTCAACTTGCCTTTACACTTGCCAACGGTTTCACATATGTGGAATACTACTTAAGTCGTGGCATGGACATCAACGAATTTGGCCCCAACCTGTCGTTCTTCTTTTCTAACGGTATCGACCCAGAATATGCTGTGATTGGACGTGTTGCCAGACGCATATGGGCAAAAGCCATGAAACTTAAATACGGTGCAGACGAGCGAAGTCAAATGTTGAAATACCACATTCAGACCAGTGGGCGCAGTTTGCATGCACAAGAAATAGACTTTAACGATATCCGTACAACGCTTCAGGCTTTGTACGCCATTTATGACAACTGCAATAGCCTGCACACCAATGCGTACGATGAAGCCATCACAACGCCAACCGAAGAGAGTGTTAGACGCGCGGTTGCGATTCAGTTAATTATTAACCGTGAGCTAGGTTTAGCGAAAAATGAAAACCCGCTTCAAGGCTCATTTATCATTGAAGAGTTGACCGACTTGGTAGAAGAAGCGGTATTGACTGAATTTGACAAAATCACTGACCGTGGTGGCGTACTTGGCGCCATGGAAACCATGTACCAACGCTCGAAAATACAGGAAGAAAGCCTGTACTATGAAACCTTAAAACATACAGGAGAATTCCCTATCATCGGCGTAAACACATTCTTGAGCAGCAAAGGGTCGCCAACCATCTTACCTAAAGAAGTTATTCGTGCAACTAAGGAAGAAAAGGAATTTCAGATAGACACCTTGACGTCGTTGCATAAGAGAAACGAAGGTGAATCAAAAGACCTACTTAAAAGCCTACAGCAAAGTGCTTTACGAAACGAAAACGTGTTTGACAAACTCATGGAAGTATGTAAATACTGCTCGTTAGGAGAAATTACTGAAGCACTATTTGAAGTAGGTGGGCAGTACAGAAGAAACATGTAAGCGAAAGAAGTTCTGCGCTACTTTGTTTCAGCAGAATACGTATACGTTACTTCGGCTACTGTAATTCGGGGTGGACCACCACCTTTTGAATCGTACGTCACTGGAGAAAGTTCCCTTTCAATTTTGCCGTTTGTCTGATCTCGAATAAAGGTTGTTGTCGATTTGATGCCAGATATTGGATCAGATTTGGTATTCATCAACTCATATCCATTTCTATCGTATCGATGATCTTCTAGCAACACCCATTCTTCTTTATAATAGACTTTGCTTGCTTTCAGTTGCCAATTCAGATCATACCGACTTATGCGCATTAAGGTGGCGCTATCCCCTCGATAAAGATTATATCTTATTTCTTGTTCTTCCCCAAGGTCAGAAATTGTCATTGATGAATAAACCGTTTCGGTACCCTTCAAAACGAGTTTACCATCTCTTAACCACAAGTAACTTGGGTTTGGATCTGGAAATGGGCTACCATCTAAACCAACGAGAGGACCAACTCGTTTATATCTGGCCATATCTCCAATTAACGTATCATAAACGATTGTGGGCAGTAACGTTAACCGCTGATAAGGCTGATCGAAATAAGACCACCCCTCGTCAATACGGTCTACGTTACCATTAATGCGGTATGTCCAAGTCTTGTGATATACGCTGTCCCAACCTGAATTCGTCTTAAACGAATCAATTTTTGCGATTAGCCTAGACAGGCTATCGTAGGTATAAATCGTCAGCTTATAACTGTCCGAACCATCCGAATCAATTACGGAGTCCAACGTGGCCCGATCATTATAATAATAGGCAACTATTCGCGTAGTGCTGTTTCCGGATTTAACCATCTTTTCAAGATACCTTGTACCGCTGGCTTTGATGTACGCATGTGTGTGGATATCAACCAAACGACAGTCTTCATAAAACGGGTTGTCGTATACGAATACCACGGCATCCTGACTTAGCGCCACCATTGGAGAGCAAATGACAAAAATGAATAGTAGTCGTAATTGCTTTTGAAGCATCCCCAAAGATAACGCTGAATTATAGTTTTCGTTATGGGTTTTCATTCCTTCTACTATTTTTGTCTGACATGATTAAGTACAATCCTAAAATTTGGTTCAGGCACATCTTTAAGTTTACCAAAGGTGATACACTACGCGTTTTGCTACCCGAAATGATAATTCTCTCTTTATTCGTTTTTGGCTTAACCTATGTCGAGCTAAAATACCTAGAGGATCTTCACATCTTTAAAGATGCCATAGCCGTATATTCCTTAATTGGATTTGTTCTTTCGCTGTTATTGGTTTTTAGAACCAATACGGCGTATGACCGTTGGTGGGAAGGCAGAAAAAAATGGGGTGAATTGGTAAACGACACAAGAAGCCTGGCGCTAAAAGTATCCATATCAAGAGGCAACGAAGAAGATAAAGCGTTTTTTAAGCGTGCTATAGTGGACTATGTTTACACATTGAAGTGGCATTTAAGAAAGCAAGACGACGATTTACCACATAACATGAGCGATGGAGATTTTAAGCGCTTTAATGAGGCATCACACAAACCAAGTCATGTTGCCCAGAAGATGTACCACCGTTTACAAAAGATGTTGAAAGAAGACAGCATTTCGCAAAACGATTATCTGACACTTGACACCAACCTTAATAATTTTTCAAATATTACCGGAGCCTGTGAGCGTATTCTCAACACGCCTATGCCCTACTCTTACAGTATTTTCTTAAAGAAATTCATATTTATCTATGTAGTCACGTTACCTATAGGTTTCGTTTCTACCTTTCAATATGGTACGATACTGATTTCCGTTTTTATCTTTTACGTATTGGTGAGCATGGAACTTCTTGCTGAGGAAATTGAAGACCCCTTTGGCAAAGACGACAATGACTTACCGTTGGACGAATTATGTGGTAAGATAAAAGCCAATGTTGAGGATATTCTTTCCTAATTTTTAATGTTTAATTAAGGCGTCGTTAAGAGGTTTGAGAAACGAGTACGGAGGAATCTCCTTTTTTAAAGTCCAGTTAAATTCGATAGATTCTTCGCCTGTTTCTGCATCAGAAGCTCTGAATGACGATCCAATCCAACATTTTCAATTTTCAACTCTCAATTATCAATTGTCTCCTACCTTTGTCTAAACATTTTTTCAAAGAACATGATCTGGGAAACCGTTAAAGAATACGAAGACATCACCTATAAAAAATGTGATGGTGTAGCACGAATTGCGTTTAACCGTCCGAATGTGCGTAATGCATTTCGGCCGAAAACAACAAGTGAATTGCTTGATGCCTTTCATGACGCTCAAGAAGACACCAGTATTGGTGTTGTATTGCTTTCTGCTGAAGGACCAAGTACAAAAGACGGCGTATACTCCTTTTGTAGTGGTGGAGACCAAAAAGCACGCGGCCACCAGGGATATGTTGGAGACGACAAATACCACAGATTAAATATTCTCGATGTTCAAAGACTCATACGTTTTATGCCCAAAGTTGTAATCGCCGTCGTACCTGGATGGGCCGTAGGTGGTGGACATAGTTTACATGTTGTTTGTGACATGACTTTAGCCAGCAAAGAACATGCTATTTTCAAACAGACAGATGCCGACGTAACTAGTTTTGACGGCGGATATGGCTCTGCGTATTTGGCTAAAATGGTTGGTCAAAAGAAGGCTCGTGAAATTTTCTTTTTGGGCAGAAACTACAATGCACAAGAAGCATATGAAATGGGAATGGTGAACGCCGTTGTACCGCATAAAGAGTTGGAAGACACTGCATATCAGTGGGCACAGGAAGTGTTAGCCAAGTCGCCAACAAGTATAAAAATGCTCAAGTTTGCTATGAACCTCACCGACGACGGAATGGTTGGCCAACAAGTATTTGCAGGAGAAGCAACGCGACTAGCCTATATGACGGACGAGGCCAAAGAAGGGCGTAATGCCTTTTTGGAGAAACGGAAGCCAGACTTTGGTAAGGATAAGTGGATACCGTAAACAATGTCTGAATGTCCGAATCACTGAATGTCGGAATATGGGAATGTGGGAATGATTGATGGATTGAAGGATTGAAGGATTGAAGAATGTAGAATTAATGATTTATGGCTTGTTGATGCAGGACGTATTGATAGAAGACGATACTATCTGACATTCCACGATGCATACAACCAGTCATTGAGGTCTTAATTCTTTAAGACAGGACCTTTAAAGCGGCTGGTACTACTTCTACCTTAACTTCAGCAAACTTCTCAAGTGGTTCACCATCTATATGCGTGTAAATCATTTCATTAAGGCGAATAGAAGCATTTTTCATTTGACGCCTAGTTATCAGACCATTATCCCATTTAAAGAATAAACACAGGGCTAAATAAGGCGCCTGAAAGACTGTTGGTTTTTGCAAAAAGACCAAATCTAAAATACCGTCTGAAAACGACGCTTTTGGCGCCACATAGAAGTTATTCCCCCACTGTCGGCCATTGGCTATACTCAACAAAAAGGCATCAGATTCGAAACTTCCTTGCTCAGTAGTAACTTTAAAATGAAGGTTAATCGAACCACCAAAGTCCTTCATTATAGAGCGCGCATAAGACTTCAAACCGCGTTTATCAAGGTGGGCAAAGGAGTGACTCACTTTTGCATCGAACCCCCAACCGGCGACATTGACAAACACCTTACCATTCAGCTTACCAACATCTACAATATGTTCCTTTGCCGTATTAAGTTGACGCAAAGCCGTTTTAATCTTTCTTGAAATTTTGAATTCCCTTGCAAAACCGTTTCCACTGCCTTGTGGAACTATGGCCAATCGGACACTTGAGTTGATCAAACAAGAAGCAACGGCGTTTATTGTTCCATCACCACCTAAAGCCACTATGGCATAACCATCTTTCTTTGTAAAGGACTCAATGGTTTTGGGTAAGTCGTCAATAATCTCCCAGGCATACACTTCATATGAATAGATTGCATGGTTAAGATAGGTATTGATTAGCGCTGGAACACGCGCTTTAGATTTACCACCGGATATTGGATTAACAACAAACAGAAGATGTTTCTTGCCTGCCATAACTTAGTGTGTTACTGCGTACTGAACCAAATTGGCGCCCATTTTCAAGGCTTTTTGACGAGTTTCTTCTGAATCGTTGTAAACACCCGCATCTTCCCAACCATTTCCCAAATCACACTCTACATCGAAAAAACACACGAGCCTCCCTTTGTATAACAAACCATATCCCTTAGGCGGTTTACCATCATGTTCATGAATTTTAGGCAAACCATTGGGGAACTCATATTTCTTTTTATAAATGTCGTGGGTGAACGGTAGTTCCACAAAATCTAACTCTGGAAAAACCTTTTTCATCTGTGGTCGGATGTACTTTTCTAATCCATAATTATCATCGATATGCAAAAATCCACCAGCTTCTAGATAACTGCGCAGATTGTCGGCGTCTTTGTCAGAAAAAACGACATTACCATGCCCAGTTAAGTAAATGAATGGGTAATTGTATATATCGCTGCTAGACAACTCAACTACTTGATCTTGTGGGTCGATATTTGTGGCTAAATATGAATTGCAAAACTGAATGAGGTTAGGCAGCGCCGTGCGGTTTGCATACCAATCTCCTCCTCCTGCATATTTCACCTTGGCCACTTGAAATGAATGCCGTTGGGTGAATGAGCTACTCCCAAACAAAATCAAACATCCAACAATGAAAAATCTATATTTCATACTACTTTAAGGTAACGTAAAAATGGTTGAATAAAGTACCTGCCACAACCGCGGCTGTCTCTGTTCTATATCTTGGCAAACCTAAGGATAATGGGACAAAATTTGCAGCTTCTGCTGCACGAACTTCGGATTCAGAAAAATCTCCCTCTGGGCCTATACAAATCGTTATGGATTGATGAGCGTCTTTGGCATTTAATAACGTTTTGTCTTTATCAAAACAATGTGCGATAAACTTTTTACTCGATTGATCTGACTGCAGAAAGTCTTTAAACTTGACCGCTGTTTGAATCTCTGGCAACCACAAATTCCCAGATTGTTTCATGGCTGATATGGCTTTTTTCCAAAGTCGCTTTTCGTTTATTCGTGAACGTTCCCCTTTTTCTGTTTGTATAAAAACGATTTGTGAAACACCAATTTCGATAAGCTTTTCCACCATCCATTCCATGCGATCAGCACTCTTGGTCGGACTCACGGCCAAGGTTAGCGAAAGCGTTGGTGAAGACTCCTCTTCTACTGTTTCGATTATTTCAGCAACAACTTGTTTTTTGGCCACTGTAATACGACATCGAAACTTTTTTCCTTTTCCATCGAAAACCAATATCTCGTCACCAATCGAAAGCCGCATCACTTTCGTGCAGTGACGACTTTCGTCCTCACTCAGCTCGATAGTATTGTTCGTGATATGTTGACTATAGAAATGATGCATAACGTGCGCAACTAGGTCTGCGAAGCATCCAACACCCCGTCATCATCTAACCGTGATGGCCTGGTTGACTTCACACCAAACAACGCTATAAATCCGAAGATAAATATTGATCCCAAAATAATCACAGACTTTCGCATATCCCCGTCAAAAACGCCCGTAGCATACCCGAACAGGAATGGCCCAATGATTAAACCAATCTTCTCTAAAACATCGTAGAAACTGAAGTACGACGCATGATCCGTTGTCTCTGGCAACATCTTAGAATAGGTAGATCGGCTCATCGATTGAATACCACCCATTACAAAGCCAACTGCAGCAGCTAGGCCATAAAATTCAGTTGGCTCGGTTATAAAATATGCCGTTACACATATGCCGATCCAAATCACAACAGCAATCTTGATTACAGCGATGTTTCCAATCTTCTTAGATAACCGCGACATAATAAATGCACCGACAACGGCTACCAATTGTATCAGAATTATACTTACAATTAATCCCGTCTTATCTGCTTCTCCTGTCACCTCGTCAACGGGCCAGTTTATTTCCATATCGGCAAAAACTACGGCCAAAAGCATAATGGTTTGCACGCCCATATTGTAGATAAAATAGGCAAGTAAAAAGCGTTTTAATTGTACTTGTTCAGATAATTCTCCCCACACCTTTCTCAACTCACGATATCCTTTATATATGTAGCCCTTTTCTTTATCTGGCTTTTTATCGTAAACGTTATTAGGCAAGCGCAAATAAGTAATTTGAGCAAAACCAGCCCACCATAATCCTACTGCAACAAATCCCCAACGCGTTATTTGTCCACTGATATCAGGATACATTTTAAGCGCCACTATGATTGAAATAAGCAGCAGTATACTTCCGATATAACCCAACGAAAAACCTTTCGCACTGATGCGGTCGTGTTGATCAGGTGTTGCAATTTCTGGCAAATAGGAATTATAAAACACCAAACTTCCCCAAAAGCCTATACTTGCAAAAAATGGAGATAACATACTTATTTCAAGATGATTAACATCAAAGAAAAACATGGATATACACGACAAAGCGCCGAGATAACAGAAAAACTGCATAAAACGCTTCTTGTTCCCCAGATAATCGGCAATTCCACTAAGCAAAGGCACAAGGGCCGAAACGACTATGAACGATACAGAGAAGACATAAGAGTATATTTCTACGTTGTTAAACGCTCTACCAAAAAACATCACTGTATCAGCCGGCATGCCCTCAATGTGGCTCGTCTGAGCTAAGAAGAACTTAGGAAATACAACAGAAGTTATGACTAGATTGTAGACCGAATTTGCCCAATCATAAAATGTCCAACCATTTATGATTTTGGGATCGTTTTTAACTATCATCTAGGTCAAAGAAAGTCTTTGTGCCCGAACTACACAACAGAATGAATGAATTATTGAAGGATTGAATAATTGAATGATTAAAATTTATGCTTAAACTTAATCTTCAACTTAAAAATCTAAGCTGCTTGCTGCTGGAATTTGTTCAATTTGGTTTCGGCGTCTTTTAATGAAACCTTAATCACATCCTTTGATTCGTCTGACGGCGCCTCATACATGTAGTCTAACAACAGCGCCTCACACATAGACCGCAGACCTCTTGCGCCTAATTTATATTGCAAAGCCTTGTCGACGATGTAATCAAGCACATCCGCACCAATTTCAAGCGTTTTTCCTTCAAGTTCAAACAACCGTTGGTATTGTTTGACCAATGCATTTTTTGGCTTAGTTAAAATCTGAAGCAACGCATCTCTATCAAGTGCTTCCAAATTGGTAAGCACAGGCAGTCTACCAATAATTTCAGGTATTAACCCAAAGCTGCGTAAATCAAAAGGAGATAAAAACTGCAAGATGTGATCACGGTCGTTGGTGACCAATTGCTCTGAAGTTTTCTTAAAACCAACCTTAGAAGTAGCGACCCTGCGTTGGATGATTGATTCGATACCTTCAAACGCCCCACCACAGATAAACAAAATGTTTCGCGTATCTACAGCGATGTATTTTTGGTCTGGGTGTTTACGTCCACCTTGTGGTGGTACGTTGGTTACCGTACCTTCCAAAAGCTTTAACAAACCTTGCTGTACACCTTCGCCACTCACGTCACGCGTGATGCTCGGGTTATCACTTTTACGGGTTATTTTGTCTATCTCGTCGATGTATACAATGCCGCGTTCTGCTGCCGTAACATCATAATCAGAAGCCTGCAGTAAACGGGTAATAATGCTTTCTACATCTTCACCCACATAACCTGCTTCTGTTAACACTGTTGCATCAGCTATACAAAATGGCACCTTTAGAATTCTTGCTAATGTTTTAGCAATTAACGTTTTACCAGTTCCAGTTTGACCAACCATCAGAATGTTAGACTTTTCAATATCTACATCGTCTTGGTCGTTCTTTTTGACCGCCATCAACCTTTTGTAGTGGTTATACACCGCAACAGAAAGCACTTTTTTTGCATCGTCTTGACCGATGACATATTCATTAAGATGGGTTGTAATTTCTTTGGGTTTTAGCAGATCAACTTTAAAACCGGCTTTCTCGCCAATCTTTTGTTTGTGAGATTCTTCTTCTCCCAAAATTCGATGGCCTTGCTCGATACACTCATTACAAATGTGTGCATCAATACCAGAAACCAAGAGGCCTACCTCTCCACTTTTTCTACCACAAAACGAACAAATGATATCGTCTTTGCTCATTGTTCTTATGATTTAGGTTTAGCACGCATGAGTATGTCGTCGACCATACCATATTTTTTTGCTTCTTCAGAAGTCATCCAATAATCTCTGTCAGAATCGGCAGACACTTTTTTGAACGTTTGCCCACTGTGATGTGCGATGATATCGTATAATTCTTTCTTGAGTTTCTTGATTTCATTCACTGTGATTTCCATATCAGTTGCCTGACCTTGTGCACCACCTAATGGTTGGTGAATCATCGTTCGTGAATGCTTCAGTGCAGTACGTTTGCCGGTTGTACCTGCACACAATAACACGGCAGCCATACTAGCAGCAATACCTGTGCAAATCGTTGCCACATCAGAATTTATGTATTGCATGGTATCATAAATACCCAAACCTGCGTATACCGACCCACCCGGGCTGTTGATGTAAATCTGAATGTCTCTGTTGGGATCTGTTGAATCTAAAAACAACAATTGACCCATGATGATATTGGCTACTTGATCGTTGATAGGTACTCCTAAAAAGATGATGCGATCCATCATCAATCGAGAGAATATATCCATTGAAGCCACATTTAACTGTCGTTCTTCAATAATGTTTGGGGTTAAACCAACTGGTTGCATGCTGCTTTCGATGTAGTGATCTACATGCATGCTGTTCATCCCCATATGTTGTGTAGCGTATTTCTTAAACTCTTTACCGTAATCCATAGTATATAATTTTTACCAAAACAACGTATTTTTTTTCATTAAAGCACAGTGCGCTCATCTGAAAAAATAGACGATTGATAGTCAACTGACCAGTCTACAAAAAGGCGTTGTTTTAGATAAAAAACAAATGCCTAGTGATTATGTTCATGATTGTGTTTCTCAATCATTTTGTAGAAAGCGTCTAGTGCGATTTTTTTGTCTTTGACAGTAATCATGGTTTTTACATGATCAGTAACTTTACGATCGATAGCGATATCGCCAATCTTACGCATGTAGTTTTTATCCTCTTTGTTTTTCTCTTCGAAGTATCGAATAGTTTCCAAATCTGGATTGTTCATACCATACTGACGTAACATTTGAGCTGTGTAACCAACAGAAATTTGGTTTATGTCTTCTTGTGTTACTTCCAATTTAAACTCAGCAACTACCTTCTCCATAATTAACTGACGACGCAATTGGTCTGACTCTTTACCATATAACTCATCAATGTTTTCGGCATTGTAGTTGTCTGGATAGGTTTTAATCAACCAACGCTTTAAGAATGCGTCTGGCAAGTTAATTGAATTGTGTTTGTCTGAAATTAAATGAGAAACAGAGTGGTCCAATTGGTTCTCTGCTTCTGACTTATAGTACTGCTCAATGTTTTCAGATAATTTCGCTTTAAACTCATCTTCAGTTTTAACAACGTCTTTACCTAAAACTTGGTCGTATAAATCTTGACCTAAAGTAGCTTTTTCGAATCGCTTAACTTCAGTGATTTCTAGTTTGAAATCTTTGTTCAAATCTTTGATACCTTCTGCAGGAAGTTCAACCGTACTGGCTAAAACTTTTTCGTTGTCGTTAAAGAATTTGAAGATGTCAACGTTTACAACGTCTCCAACTTTTTTACCGATAAGCGCCTTTTGAGTTGGCTTGTGTTTTACCATTTCTAGTAAAACTGTAGTCTCCTTTTCTGCAACACCACCTTCTAATGGCTCACCTTTTTTGTCAAGCTCAGTCAACATACCTTTTACTGTATCCTGATCGCCTTCCGTTTTGTCGATTTCCAACATTTTTCCAAAACGACGTAGATTGTTGTCTACTTCCTTTTCAACTTCGTCTTCAGGAATCGTGATTTGGTAACGGCTTAATTTGTCTTTTGCACTGATATTTAAATCAAACTTTGGTGCAAGACCAAGGTCGAATTTAAAAGTAAAGTCACTCGGATTTTCGAAATCCATGTCGCTTTGGTCATCAGAAGCCAAAGGCTGTCCTAAAACATCAATCTTGTTATCTTCAAGATGCTTAAACAATGACTCGCTAGCCAATTTGTTGATTTCATCAACTAGCATAGATGGTCCAACCATTTTCTTGATAACGCCCATAGGTGCTTTTCCAGGTCTAAAACCAGGAATGTTAGCACGGGTGCGATACTTCTTTAATTCTGCGTCTACCTTTGGCTGATAATCTTCTGGATTTAGCTCAATAGTTAGCAACGCATTTAAAGCGTCTTTTTCTTCAAATGTTACGTTCACGTCTTAATGAAATAGTTAAAGTTGAGTTGTGTTAAGAAAAAAAGTGCGGGTGAAAGGACTCGAACCTTCACGCGGTTAAGCACTAGATCCTAAGTCTAGCGTGTCTACCAATTTCACCACACCCGCAGTGTTATTTTTAAGGGTCGCAAAGGTAGAATTATTAATTAATTATTTGAATTAAAATTGATTTTTTTCTTTGATTTGACACCAAGGGCCTGCCTGCCCTTAAAACCTGGCTTTCATTTTTTGATTAGGCTTAAGGGCTGGACTTTAGTTGATAATTGATAGTTTATAATTGACAGTTGATAATTATCGTCTATTAGGCTATCGCCTTTTGTCTTTCGTCGATTAAGGGTTACCACCCTTCTCTTCGTCCATTAGGCTTATCAGCCTATAACCGATCCAACTTTTTGAGCGCAAAAAGTAGTCAAAAACGCTTCCCAAAAATATGCTCCCTAACACAGGCCAGCGCGTCCCCCGCATTTTTGGTGGGCCAAGGCTCTTGTACTACGTCGGACAAACAGTGCAACAATACGAAGCGCGGGAGGCCAAAAATAATCGGCGGTGTGCGATGTGGGGTTTTGGTGGCCTAGATGAGGCGTAGGGTTGAGCGTGCCAAAACGAAGGGCTTATTATTTTTAAGGCTTTTCTTGTTTCGTTCTTTTTGCCTAAAAAGAATGAAATCGGGTTATAGGGCAGACGCCCTAAGCAACGAAAAGCCTTTCGTAGATTTCAAGGAAAAATTCAGAAGTCTTGATTTTTTTGTTTCGTTTTTTTATCAAGAAAAAAATGAAAAGCGGGTTACAGGAGCCTGTCCGACCACCGGCGGAGTGCTAACCCCTAAGCGAGTAACAAATAAAATCTAAGGTTATAGGGCGGAAGCCCTAATTGACAATTAAAGAATCTAATACATAAACATCATAATGCTCCGACTTAAAGACTACATCATATCGCAGTTCACTCATACTTGGTTGATGCTTATCAACTATTAGATATTTTGCGCCTAGTTGTGCCAGAGAATCTACAAACCCCGGATTGGATGCTTCTGAATTTCGAACCGCCCACCCTTTGCGATGTGCGAAATAGATATTCTGCGGTGTGGTACCACCGTTTATAACAACGAGGTCGTCGGTTGGAATAACCCTTTCCATTGTTGACGCTAATTCAAGTTTGTATAATTCCGAATCGCGCAAAAAGAAATCATGCTGTTGGTTGGCGATGCCTTCAATTAGAATAACGCCGAGCAACACAACACCAATTTTTTTAGGAAGTTGCAGCAAAAAGTATGCTGCCACAATAGCCATTACAGGGGCAAATGGAACGGTATAGTAACTGTGGGTCGGAAACACACTTCCGGTTTTTAAAATAAAGAAGCCAAATACGATGCTAATAGACAACAAAGCCAGTTGGAGCAATCTGTTTCCTCGTTTGACCAAAAAAAACAAACCCAACAAAAAGCAGCTAAAGGCTACAAATGAATTGAGTGAAGAGAAATAAAACTTCTCAAACAAATCTGGAAGTACTGTGGTAATTTCCTGAAAACCTTGACGCAAGCTTTTGGGAAAGAACAATTGATAATCGTGGGTAGCATATACGTGGGGTAACCAATAGAAATACCACAACCAGACAAAACTCAAACCAAGTAAACCAGCTAACACGATAGGAATGATTCTGGCACGTTTAACCTCTTTTATCCATGGCACAATAACCAAACCAGCACACAGACTTAAGGCTGGTATTTTACTCAGCACACCTAACGTTGTAAAGCCAAAAAATAACACTAGGTGGAACCATTTCCCACCACTCAAATAAGCGTATGCGGCATACAACCCAATAAACACCAGTGACACACTAAAAGTATCGGGCATGATTTTGCGACTATAGGCAAACCAGAGCGATGCCAAGGTGATAAGGGTAGCATACAACGCAATGTCTCTGTTAATCAGTTTGGCAAGCAACTGATAGAAGTAAAAAAGTCCAATGGTAGAAATGATTAGGTTAATCCAACGGCCATGCCAATGATTAAATCCAAATAGTTTCGACACACCATAGATCAGATAATTATATGCCGGAAATTCGGACGTCATGACTCCGCTCTTTTCTCCAGCAATATCAATGGTTGGAAATCTGATATCCGCCTTGTCCTCGTAAAAGTTACGTGCCACCATATTGGTGAGCGTTTGCCTCCAGTTATGCCCCGACTCCAACGGCGGGTTCGTAATACCAATTAGTCGAACGACAAAAAACAGCAACAACCAAAATCGGATGTCTTTGAAAAGGGCTCTATTAAGGCGATTGAAACTTGTTGTCATGCTTACGGACCAAACATAAGCAATTCTTGATTTTTAATGTTTAATCAATATAAACCAATCGTCATTCCGAGGATTGAGGATTATAAGACTGAAGGACAGGATTCTAGTCTTGCGTCCTGAGTCAACATATTAGCCATTAGCCATTAGCCATTAGCCATTAGCCATTAGCCATTAGCAAAAATTAAACATTAAGAATTCAAAATTACCTAACCACCTGCATCTTCTTCGTTACCTCACTATCTCTCGTTTTTAAGGTGTAGAAATAAACGCCAGAAGTCAACCCAGAACCGTCTATGGATATTTTGTGGTTACCTGATCCTTTATAACCCATTGCTTGATTTGAAACCACCTTACCTGTAGCATCCGAAACCGTGCAAGTCAAATCACTTCCAGCACGCAAATAAATCACCACGTTGGTGCTTTGACTAAACGGATTGGGTTGGTTTTGGCTCACCACAAACACTTTTGATTCTTTAACAATCGGGGTAACATTCAAAGTATTTTGACCCAACACACTGTCCATCAGGTCTTGAACAGGAATAGCCGCATATAAAATCTTGTTTTCTACGTTTGGATGTAAGTTACCCGTTCCACTATTGATCACATTCGTACCAGGATGAGGATCCATCTGAAAAATAAAATGCACAAAATCGTCAGTTCGCTTAGTTAAACAAGCATAAGCCGCCTCTTGAGAACGTATTTGTGTTGCATTTTGGGTGGTTGCCCACGTAGCTCCGCCATCGGTAGAATACGAAATATGAACGTCTCTGTAATTGGCTAAATAATCATTAAATGTAAACTCTACCGGACAATCCCATGTTACATATATATTATTCTTTGCGTCTACCGACAAACTTGGGTGCGTCGAGATACTGGTGTTTCCATATCGGGCTGCATAAGCCAGTCCACCCGATGGGTTGCCATCGGCTCCCATTCTGTTGGTTGTTTCTGCCGTTATGTCGTAAGGAGACCCGGTTGATGAAGGTTGTCCATCCATATCAATAGGTGTTCCGCAGGTTTTCCAAATCGGTGCGCTTTCCGACCAGTGGTATAAATTATAGTAGCTACCTGATCGTGCTAAGTCGTCTGTAGTATCGTCATCAGAATAACTCAAACGTCCACTTACCACATGAACGTCCCCGTTGTTGTCTATTAATACATCTAAGGCGCCGTCGTTACACGTTACTGGGTTGTTAGGGTCTTGGTAATGACTTCCCCAAACGAATCGAGGGAAGGCAAACGAATCAATGATGCTAGTCGTCCAAGTTGAGCCCGAATCATTCGATTTAAAAAGTGTTACATCTCTGTACGTCCCACCAATCACAATAGCCACGGTAGAATCTCTTGCATCAATGGCATAGGTGTCGCCATCGCCTTCTATAATACGC
>CAJQIC010000028.1 GCA_905478335.1 uncultured Bacteroidia bacterium
TGCAAATGACTTAAGCACTCTGATGCCTGAAAAGGATTCCTGAACGAAGGTCGTAATGCCAGATAATTTGGCTTGCAACACGCTGCTTCGCTTGTTTATAATTTCACTGACATAGTAAATTGAGACAGACAAAATGGGTAGCGGTATGAGTACATACAGGGTTATTGTAGGATTGATGGATACCATCACAGAAATTACCAAAATAAACAAGGCAATTAGATTAATGGTATACATAACCGCAGGACCTAAATACATGCGCACCTGGCTTACATCTTCACTGATTCTGTTCATCAAATCACCTGTGTAGTTTTTGCTATAAAAAGACGCACCGAGCTTTTGATATTGCTCAAAAATCTCGTTTTTTAAATCGAACTCAATATATCGAGACATCACAATAACGGTTTGACGCATGAAATACATAAATATGCCCTTTACAATTGCGCTAGCTAAAACTAGGCCACCAAAAAATAAGGCCATGGTCGATATTTCTTTTAGAATAACCTCTTGAGAAATGTTTAATACTTGGTACAACTTGACATTTGCAATCATACTATCGATTGCTGTACGCACTATAGGTGCAATCAAGATGGCAAAAATATTTGAACAGACGATGAAAAGCACACCTAACCCTAGGTAAACACTGTATTTCCGGAAGTATTTGTTTAAATAAAAAAGGGGTTTCAAATCCAGATGTTTTGAGTTAAAAAAAGCCTAATTTCGCAGCGGCAAATTTAAGCCGATATTCACAATCAAAAAGGACATTATATGACTGAGGTATCACAAGTAAAAAACGCTCTATCTTCAAATTTGTTTTCACATCTTACCGAACACGACCACGAACAAATATTAGTATGTAATGATAACAATACTGGTTTAAAAGCCATTATTGCTATTCATAATACTGTTTTAGGTCCTGGATTAGGGGGTACACGGATGTGGAGTTACAATAATGAGTCAGAAGCGATGCGTGATGTTTTACGATTAAGTCGGGGTATGACTTATAAAGCGAGTATTTCAGGGTTAAATCTTGGTGGCGCAAAAGCAGTTATCATAGGAGATTCGAAAACTCAGAAGAGTGAAGCATTAATGAGAAAGTTTGGACGCTTTGTTAACAACCTAGCAGGAAAGTACATTACTGCGGAAGACGTTGGAACAACCACCCAAGACATGGAATATGTAAACATGGAAACTGACAATGTAGTTGGTTTGCCTGAAAGTAGAGGCGGTGGAGGAGATCCATCACCGGTCACGGCATACGGTGTATATGTGGGGATGAAATCTGCAGCGAAGAAACGTTGGGGAAGTGATAGCTTGTCTGGTAAAAAAGTGGCTGTTATGGGTATTGGTAAAGTAGGGATGCACCTTTTGGAATATATGCACAAAGAGGGCGCAAAATTTTATGTTTCGGATATGAATGATGCGGCTTTAAAAGAAGCAGCTTCAAGATTCGGTGCGAGCATTGTTGCCAACGATGATATCTACGATACAGACGCTGAGATTTTTGCACCTTGTGCACTTGGCGGTATCATAAACACCGATACAATCAATCGATTAAAATGTGAAGTAATTGCTGGTGCAGCAAATAACCAGTTGGATAATGAAGATGTACACGGCGATATGCTTGTTAAAAAAGGTATCGTATATGCCCCTGATTTCTTAATCAACGCAGGTGGTTTGATCAATGTGTATAGCGAGTGGACTGGATATAACCGAGAGAATGCACTTAGAGATACAGAACGCATATACGACACGTTAGATTCGATATTTAGGGTATCTGAAGAAACGGAGATGCACACACAAGCTGCAGCTACGCATTTAGCTCAAAAACGAATAACAGATATTATGCACGTTCAGTCTAAGATATAATTTAGACCATAAAGCAAAAAAAGTCTCCATGATTTCATGGAGACTTTTTTTATGCAAGTTCTTTTATTGTTTACTCTATGGCCAATTCAGCTTTCTTGTCAAGCTCTTCGTAGATAGAGTTGTTGCTTATAAACTCAGGAATCATTTCCTTCATACTGGTAACAATTAACCTGTTGGTTAATTTGTCTTTGTTTTTTCGCATTCCCTCAATGACCTCTTCAATTTCATTGAAATCAGACTTGTGCACCTTGGCCACCATGATTTTCGGATGGTGTGTGCCAATGGTCTGTTCTTTTTGGTTTAGCAATTCTTCTGTAAGCTTCTCTCCGGGTCTTAAACCAGTAAATACGATTTCAATGTCCTTGCCTTCTTGGAACCCAGAAAGTTTTATCATTTTCCTGGCCAAATCAACGATTCGAACAGATTGACCCATGTCAAAAATATAAATCTCACCACCGTTACCCATTGAGCCAGCTTCCAGAACCAATTGACACGCTTCTGGAATGGTCATAAAATAACGTGTAATGTCAGGATGTGTTACGGTTATCGGCCCACCGTCTTCAATTTGTTGTTTGAATCTTGGTATTACCGATCCGTTTGATCCCAATACATTGCCAAATCGAGTGGTGATGAATTTTGTATGGGTGTTGTGTTTAATGTCAAGAATATTATTGAGAGACTGCACATATATTTCAGCCATCCGTTTGCTTGCGCCCATAATATTTGTTGGGTTAACAGCCTTGTCGGTAGATACAAAAACGAACTTCTCAGCATTATATTCAACGGCCATATTGGCCAATATACGTGTACCAAATACGTTAGTGTTAACCGCTTCATACGGGTTGTCTTCCATCAACGGTACGTGCTTATAAGCAGCAGCATGAAATATAATATCTGGCTTAAATGCTTTAAATAACATACGCATTCTGCCTTCGTTGGCCACATCACCAATCATCACTTCAACATTTGGTTTGTTGATTTTATACTCTAACTCATACAGCGGTGTTTCAGCTTGGTCTAATAATACCAGATACTTTGGGTTGTATTCTTTACACTGCTGCGCAATTTCACTTCCAATGGATCCAGCTGCTCCTGTTACAAAAACTACTTTGCCTTTAAGTGCATTGCGTATGTTTTTATTTTCAAGATCTATGGGTTCTCGTCCTAAGAGGTCGGATACGTTTACGTTCTTGATTTGATTAAATGTAAACTCACCATTAATCCATTTGTCGATAGGAGGAACATTCTTAATCACCAAGTTGTGCTGCAGCCCCATTTCAATCACTTTTTTCTTCTTATAGCCAGCTATTTCAGGAATCGCGATAATCAATTCTTTCGGTTGAAATTTCTCTATGACAAAATCAAATTTTTTATTGAAGTTATAAATACTTACGCCTTCCGCCGACTTGCCTGATAATTGACGGTTATCGTCTAAGAATGCCACCACTCTGAATTGAGAAGACATGTCCGCTTCTATAGACCGCTTGGCCATCAAACCGGTATGCCCCGCACCATAGATAATGATGTTTTGTATGTTGTTATGTTGAATTCTATTAAATCTTCGATATATAAGCTTATATCCAATCCGCAAACTTGTTAGGGCAACCAAACATATAAGGTAGTCCATGATAATGATGGACCTTCTGGCCACAATTAATAAGTCATGTTGCGATTGCATATAACGTCTAATAATCACAAAAGCGAACGTGCTTATGGTCATCGCAATGAAAATACGTGTTGCATCTTGAATACTTGTGTACTTAACAATGCCTTTGTATGACCTGGTCACTACAATTGCCAACGCTTTTAAAAGCAACATCATCATGAGCGGCATTAAAAGCTCATCCATGGTGAATGTTTCGAATTGTAGATTTCGGATTATGGAGTAAGAAAAAACAAATGATATAGCAACAACTACTAGGTCTATATTGAACACAACCCACCTAGGCGTGTGGCGGATAAAGATCCTCCGTAAATAGTCAAAAATCATCTCAGTGTTGTTTTAGTCTTGACAAAAATATATGAATTATTTCGTAATGACCCTAATTTGAAGGTATGATAATGTTAATAACAGGTAATAATGTGCACTTTTAATCCACAAAATAAATCGTTGAATTGGCGTGTAATAGTCAGGTTTGCAGTTATTTGACTACGGTCACTGTTCCTTTGCGGTGGTGTACGGATCTGTCCCATCCGGTATACCTAATTTTGTAGATGTATACCGTGTTTGAGGCTTGTTTTTCCTGATAAAATCCGTCCCAGTCCGATTTTACGTTATTTGAGTCATATACTTTTTCACCCCACCGATTGTATACCTGAACCTCATATTCTTTGACAAAGACAGGTACAATACCCCATAATTCATTTAGGTTGTCGCCGTTTGGCGTGAACGCATTTGGAACATGCAAAAGCGGTGGTTGAATGAGGTAAATTTTGTTTGATTGACTTTCTGCATCGTATCCGCCGCCATTCTCCATTCCTGTTACGCGATACCAATATCCGCCCCAACAATAATTAAACGATGTGTCTTTATAATATCTATCATCATAGGCGGTGGCAACAATCGGGCGCAACGACCCTGTGTCAACGCTTCTTGACAAGACGTATTCATTTACACCTGCGGGCCAATCTTTATACTCGTTCCACCATAGTTGATGTTCAAACGGCTCACTAATGCCTTCTAAAACAATTGTACAGCCAATGTTACTGTGCTTACTGCGGTGGCCGCAATTGTCATTGACAACGATGGCATAGCAGTACGATTGATTGTTTACGTCTACGTTCTTGTCTATAAAGAAAGTGTCGTACAATTCATACGTAGATGCATAATATTCAAACACTTCTTTGTTGTCATTTTTCTTTCGGTAAATGTCGTAATAGCCAAAATCCGTTTCGTTACTGTGCAACCAATGAACGCTTACTTCGTTGTCGTCTGTCACCGTTGCTGTTACAACGTAGGTTACCTCAATAGGGAATTCAAATTCTTTTGTTGTCGATACGATGTAACTCTTGTCTCCGTCTTTGTCGCATAAATTGGTTACAACCAAAAAGTATTCGTAGTTCGTTCGTTTTGGATTTGTAACGTCATTATCTGTATAGCTAGCCCCATTTATGGTTTTGTATTCACCCAGAACAGATGTGTCGCCACTTGGGGATACTTTATATAAGGTAGTATGACTGAAGTATTTTGAGTACGGAATCGGATCCCAATTCAATTTGACCGCATCATCGCCAATAAAATTAAGACAAATAGTCTTAGGTGGGTCAAGTACTGGTGGTGGGGTAATCACAAATCGAATGGTGGCTTGACTATCCAATACGCCCGGACATCCTTGATCAATTACATAGACCAACATTTCGAGTGTGTCGCCCACATCGTCACAACCTGCGGTGACCTTTATGTTTTGTGTCCAATTCTCAAGTGCTTTAGAATATGGCTTGTATGCCACCATATTTGGCACAGTAGGAACGTCGGGTGTAACTGTTACAAAAAGACTATCATCATCCGGATCAAATATGCTATACAAAAATGAAAAAGTATCTAAGGCGCCAAAGGTGAAAAGCGTATCAGTTAATTGAGGCTTTCGATTTAAATTACCAAAGGCAATCTTGAATGCAGCGTTACTACATCGTGGACTTACGTTTTTCTCGGCATAAGCACCAGTTGTGGTTGGAAAGTCGCTAATGGCATGTTGCCAATTTGTTTCAGGGCAACTTGCACAGACAGATTGGTATATCACACCTTTTTTATCAAAACGGCTTGTACCACCATCCACGTGATCGTTAGTCTGACTGCCACCAAAGTAGGTTCCATACAAAAGTTCTTTAGCATTTTTGGATAACACCATTAAGTAGAAATCACTGCCATCTGTGGTTTTTTGGTAAGCGTCAGGAGTAATAGGCAGGTTGGATGTACTACTAAAAGATTTTGTGCTGGTTTCTCCTCCCCAACCCGACACAAATATTTTTCGACATTCATCTACCAAAAAGGCGTTGATTGTTATGTCAGGAGATGTTTTGCCAGTACCGAAAACAGTCGAAAACTCTACCTTGTCTAATGCGTCATCAAACTTTGTGATGAACTGCCCGCTGCCTGGATCACTGTAAACATTTCCAGAGACAGGCATTTGACCCATGCTCTGTCCGACAACGTAAATCTTATTTTCAAAATCAATGTCTAACGAGAAAATCTGATCATACTTACTCGTTCCCCAATAACCAATTTTGGTTAAACTAAAGTTGGCTGGATTTAACATCGCTATAAAACCATCAGAAATTCCGCCTTTGGCTCTTGTGCCTATTTGTGCAGTTGCTTTAGGTAAATTGTCGCTTTTTGTTCCTCCAGATGCATATACGATGCCACTCGAATCAAGATCCACGGTGTACAGGGCATCGCCATCTGTCCCACCCAAATAGGTGCCCCATAACATCTCAGAAAGGTCGGGATTCATCATAATAAACAACCCATCTTGTCGGCCATTACGCTGTGATTGGAAAGCATTTTTTAATGGGAAGTCATCTGAACTCGTACAGGTAGATGCATAGATGATGTCATTGGAATCAACAATAACCTCGCCTCTATGGTTGTCTGCATAAAAGAAGTTTAAAACGGGTTCTTCGTTTTGACCATCAACGTCACTTCCGCCCAAAAATGTAGAACCAATTAGTGCTGTTCCACCTGCATTGAATTTGGTAAAAATGATGTCGCTTATCCCGTTGTTGAATTTTTGAAAAGCGGATAATGAAGTAGGGTAGTTGAGTGAATACGTTGTGCCGAAAACAATCAAGTTGGAATTCTTGTCTACAACGATACTATGTGGGTACTCATTATGTGCACCGCCAATGTACGTGGCATATATCAAAGTGCTCCCGTCAGGACTATACTTGCTCAATGTAATGTCACACGGAAACATATAACCACCGAATCTATCTTTGCTGGATCCGCCTCCATACGTCCTACTAAATGCCCCTGGAGTTGTGGGGTAAAATCCGTTACGGTTGAAATCGTAATCCGGTGCTGTAGCAATACCTCCTGAGTATAAGCTTCCTGCCGAATCGTACGTTGCGGTAAAACCAAAATTATCTACACTGTTGCCTGCATAGGTCGCAAAAACGACTTCTGGATCAATAATGATATTGTCTAATTGCGAAGTGTTCAATACCTCAAATTTGATTAAGCCATTGACGATTTTATACTGGACCGAAACTTCATTTTTTTCAGAACCGTCAATTGTGAAACTTACGGGTATATGGTCAACCAAATTGCCAAGGCTTGTGCTAATTTTCAGGGAATCAGCAAAAACCTGCACACTATCCACGTCATTGTATCTCAAACGAATGTCGTTTAGGTTTCCACCCGATTTTACATGAAAGTCATATTTCAATCCAGTGCCTTTGCCATGCACGATTAAGTCGATGTTGTCATACAGATTTACATAACGCACAACACCAAAATCCCGCACGTTTGAAGCCCAAGAAGACTTATCGTCACCATGGAAATAGTTGAGATAATAATTACTTACCATCTCTCCTTGTGGTTTTACATCACTGTTTGCTCCGACAAACTCCAACTCAAAATGATGATAGTTTACAGTAATTGGTTTCTCGGCTGATTTGAAAAGTCTTTTTTCAGCGTGATGTGGGTGATCCACGACCTTTGCCCAGGCACGTGCATCGTATTGTAGAATTGAAATACTTTGATTCTTTAGGTAGATGACCGCTCCATTCGTTTGTTTTTTAAAACGAACTTCTGGATTCCATTGCCCTTTATTTTCTGTAAGGTATCGTTGCCCGAAAACGCTTTGGGGAAAGCAAAGTAGGACTACCGTCCACAATGCAAGGTGCACTATTCCATTTAGAACTATTTTCAAACCTAGTTTATCAAAGATAACGTAAGCCCTGCTAACGAACTTACATGGTCTAATAATATGACGAATAAGTGAGCGGTTTCGTTGCCTCGCTAGTATCCAATGGGGTCAAAGTCCATAACCTTGACTATGTAAGAATAGCGTCGACCATTTGGTATGGTCACGGTAACATTCACTTTGGTGTCGGAAGTGATGGTTTTAAAGTTAAACTCTGGTTCCCAAACCAACGTCGACAAACGACGAGCATCTTCAAATTCTTGCAGGTATAATGGAACAGGTTTGCCATCAATTTCCATTGTAACAGAAGAGCCTTTTAACTCTTGGTTAATAGAAAAAGACCAATATCTAAAGACCATCATTTTAGGTAAATTCCCTTCTGGCGGCCACGCAACAAACTTGTCTTTGTATACATTGGTGTCAACACTGCCACTATCGTCAGAAGCCCATATAGCACAGGCGTTTTCGGTAGATCCGTGACCCAATGCTAAACCATTAGGGTACAGCAACCAGCGACGATTGCCAACACTTTCTGTATTGTTATCGGCAAAGAAAGAAGTTACCGCAAATACCGTTGTAGCTCCTTTTGTTAATAGTGAATAGCGTGCAGCATGAGCTCCTTCATCCGAGTAACAACTCCATCTAGAGTCAGGTGTATGACTCAGCGACTTGTTAGACTCCATCATCAGGGCAGCTTTTTGGCACCAAGAATTCAACTCGGCGTCTAAATAAATGTCTGGTACGCCGGCTTGTCTTCTAAAGTAGTTGATACGATCTTCTACTTTTTGCTGAACGTCATCATCAATTGTCCCGGGGTCGCATCTCGCCTTGGAACCGGACCAGGTGTAACCTCCAACCTTCATTCCAGCAACAACTTCTTCTCTTACGCGAGTCATGTAGTAATTGTTATAGAAGTCTTCTTTTGCTAAGTAATCTAGTTTGCTTTCCCAAACAGGATTATCGGGTTGTGCCTTAAGGTGTGTAATAATGACTTTTTTTGCGATTCTGTATTCCTTGTCTTTGATTAAAGATTCAATATAGTTTACAACAATCTTTTGAACGTCTTCATCAAGGATTAACAAATCAGCGTCCTTAATCAATAACGCATATAAAGCGCCTTGTTCGCTCGTTTCTAATTTTTTGTCTTTGTTCTTGGATATTAAAGAAGACCGCAACCCAGACCATGCTTCAGCATCTCCATAAATGGATTCTGCATGAGTTAGTAATTGATTCGCTAGTTTCAGCGAATGACTTTTTGCCGCATAATCTATGATTACCTGATATCTGGCTTGCATAGACTCTGGTGTAGGCTCCTTTGCCGTTGCGTTGATGTATTTGTAACCGACATAATTGGCCATGTCAGGATAGTCAAATTTGCTAAAGTATTTAACCAAGCCCCACATAACGTTTTCTGTTTTTGACGCAATAAACTGATCACTTTTTTTATACTGATTGACAAGCTTCGACGCACTGCGATTCGCCTTTTCGCTACAAAAGTTTTTAATCATCGTATCCAACTGAGCAGAATCGTTGTTGTTAAAAGCGTTGCGCATCAAGTAGAGATATAATGCGTTTTCTTTCTTGACAAACAGCGTATCGGTTGGGAAAAATTGTAAGATGTACTTGATTTTTTCCATCATCAAAGAAGATGGCGGGAGTGTTTGTATTTGTTGTTTTGTAATTTCTTTTTGGAAGTAATCGATTCTGGGATTTCCGCCAAATATTTTACGGGCAGATTCCAAATACACATTAGCTGAATCGAATTGCCGTTTGCGCCAATACTTATCGGCGTAGTAAACAAAGCTTTCAGAAACAACTTCTGGAACTTCAAATTCCTTCATGTTTTGTTCGCGCGACCAAACAACAACTTTGTTGTATTCTTCTTCGCCCAAAATGGTGTCTTCTTGCATCAACCAACATTTGCCAATCCAATAAACGGCTGTCATATCACCATTTAGTTCAAAACTGGTTTTATACGATTTTATCGCTCCAGTATATTTATTGATACCATAGTCTCCAGCTCCTTCTTCATTACTAAGCATGACGAAACTATCAACAAGTGGCAAATATTCAGGGAAGTATTCTCCGTCCGCTTTATACTTTCCTTTTTTCAAAGCTTTTATTCCAATCTTTAACGCATCTGGGAATTTCGTGCTTAAAAATGGGTCACGTATAATATTAAAATACACCTGAGCCTTTAAGAAGTATACTTCCGGATTTTTCTTGTACAGTGGATCCTCTTCAGCATCTTCGGCTAATTTTAAAGCCCTTTTTAGATTGTTATCTTCAATTGCTTGTGCAATTCGATCGGTTTGACCGTAAGAGTATAAGCTCCCACTAATAATTAAGAGCAGAAATAAACTCAGTTGCTGGATATTCTTCATCGCTTTTTCTAACATGTCACTTCAACAAACAATAATAGGTTGATTAAATATATAACTCAAATTTTGGCCTAAACAATTTTGGTTGTCCAAGCCTCAGGTTTTCCTGCAAATTTTGCCTTTGTTAACTTCCAAGTTTCAGCAAACAAGGGAGAAGACCTGTACTTATCTAAACTTATTTCATCATCCCAAATGCTACGTGTAAAGTACACGTGTTCTGTTTCAGATGATGTAACATCTTTTAATAATTCAACACTCTGGCAGCCTGAGCTACCAGCAATTAGGGATTTTCTGGAATTGAAAAGCGCTTCGAAGTTCGGCGCTTCTTCAGGTTTAAATACCATTTTCACAAGTCTAACAATCATCTCTTTTCAATCATTAAACTGTGGTTGCGCTTTAAACCATACATACGTTTTGCACTGCCACGGTAAACGGATATAGTTAAATATCCTGCTTTGTTAAAATAACAATAGGTGCCACCGCCTTCAAGCAGTTTTAAGTCATTTGATATTTTGGAGATACGTTCATGTCTACTTAAAACAATGTCAAAGCTTTCGTTTTGTGTGAATGCTTCAAACAGTTCTTTCGAAATGTTTGTGTAACACGTTTCTCGAGAATCAAAGTATACCACATGACCCTGAAGCAATTTCTCATTAGTAACGGGATTCAACCGTGTTTTAATATTTGCTTTGTCGTGCGAGAGAAGTGGTTCGTCGGATATCTCGTTGTTGATTAAAGACAATGCGGCTTGACCAAACTGCTCAATAACGGCATCGTAATGTTGGCCGTGGTATTGACCAATGTGCTGTACTTCAGATAAATCTTCACCCAAAAGTAGAGACGCAATACCACTGTTATAGGTCAATATGTGTTGACCTTTATACATGAAATGCAGGATTTCGTCATGTGTATGACGCGAATCAAAATCGATTGCGATGATGTGAATTGATCCTTGTTCAAACTGATCTTGTAAAAGGTTAAAAACATACGCCGCTTCGTTAATATCATTTTGATGAATATCGTGAGCGATATCGATGATAGTTTGTTGCGGACAATGCTGACTAAACCAAGCCTTGCAACGTGCAATTTGTATGGAATGAGACCCGAAATCAGTTAAAAGTGTAATCAAGCTATTTTTTATTTGGATTCGGCTTAAATTTGAAAACGAAATTAACGTTTCGCAATAAATAAAAACGATTAAAGATAAATTCATTTGACAGAAAAATCTATCCGAGTTGAAGCGATAAACCCATCTGTTTTTTTTGGAACTGAAAACAAGAATTTAAAATTCTTGCAGAAACGATTTCCAAAGTTGAAGTTAACCTCAAGAGGTGATGAAATAAAGGCAAGCGGTCCTGATGAACAAATTCAGGTGTTTGAACTCAAACTAGCCGAGCTTATTAAGCAACTTCTTAACAATCCTGGCATTACAGACGGTGACGTTGAGAATATCCTAGAAGGGGAATCTGCTCCTGATATACAGGAAGAAAAGGACCTATCTAAAGGTGTATTGGTCTATGGTAATCGCGGTAAAATAATCAAACCACGTACGCTCAATCAACAGGGTCTTGTAGCGGCTGTAGAAAAGCACGATGTTGTTTTTGCTGTTGGTCCTGCTGGAACTGGTAAAACCTATACCGCCGTTGCACTTGCAGTGCGCGCACTAAAAAGAAAAGAAGTTAAGAAGATAATTCTCGCTAGGCCTGCTGTAGAGGCTGGTGAAAGTTTGGGGTTTCTGCCGGGAGATTTAAAGGAAAAGATTGACCCATATCTTAGACCACTTTACGATTCTTTGTTGGATATGATGCCGCCAGACAAATATTTAAAATATATAGATAACGGTACTGTTGAGGTGATACCTCTAGCCTTTATGCGTGGACGTACTTTGGATAATTGTTTTGTGATTTTGGATGAGGCGCAAAATGCGACTGAAACACAATTAAAAATGTTCTTGACACGGATGGGGCCAAATGCAAAAATGGTAGTAACCGGCGACATGAGTCAAGTTGATTTGCCACGTAATCAACAATCGGGTTTGCAAGGAGCTATCCAGATGCTAAAAAATATTAGAGGAATTGCCGTGGTTGAATTGAGTATACTTGATGTTGTTCGTCACAAAATTGTGAAAGAAATAATAAAGGCTTATGACGGAAAACGAAGCCAACGGTAATACGGATTACGCAACTATTTAGATGGCTTCTAAATTGTTAAATGTGGGTATTTTCAATCTTAAAGCCTTTTAAAGACGACTATATTTGCCGCGTTTGCAAGCCCGTAATATTTCGGTCAATTTTTGTTGTAACGGACTGAAAATGAAAAGATTGCAAACTGCAACATAGAAATAGAATTTTAATAAAAAACAGATTTAATGTCAGGAAGTTTCTATAGTAATTCAACATTCGTAGCAATTGTCATTTTGGCGATTGTGTTATTGTTGATTGCTGCTTTAATGGTTTACGTACTTCGACACATCACCTCGATACTAAAAGACAAGTCGGGTGCTGAAGTTGAACCGGGTTTTTTCGAGAGAAACATCAAGCCAAAAATGGATTCTTGGAATCCAACAATTGTTACCTTATTAGTAATTGGTTTGTTGGTTGTAGTTGGCGCTGGTTATGGTTCGGCTTATATGGCTACCGAAATTGGTGTTCAGCAAGGGTATTCGCCAGATCAACCTATTAATTTTCCGCATACAAAGCATGCCGGAGCCATGGGTATTGACTGTCAGTACTGCCACACAACTGCCGGTAAGAGTAAACACGCCAGTATTCCATCAGCGAATACGTGTATGAATTGTCACAAGGGTGCTCAGCTTAGAGATAACTACGGAGGAAAGGTTTCTCCAGAGTTGATGAAGTTGTACGAATCAGTTGGTTTTGACCCTGAAACCTCAACCTACGATCCAGATGCAGAAACATATCCATTAAAATGGGTACGTATTCATAACCTACCAGATTTGGCTTATTTCAATCACTCTCAACACGTAACTGTTGGGAATGTTGAATGTCAAACTTGTCACGGTCCTATAGAGGAAATGGAAAAAGTAGAGCAGTTCTCGACACTCCAAATGGGTTGGTGTGTGAATTGTCACCGTCAGCGTGGTATTGATGTTAAGAACAACAAATACTACGAAGACGTACATAAGGAAATGAAAGCTAACAAAGAACATTACGTAACGGTTGCCCAAAACGGTGGCTTGGAATGTTCGAAATGTCATTATTAATTTAATCTCAACGTTTTATATATCAATGAGTAATTCTGAAAATAAATACTGGAGAGGAATTGAAGAGTTGGAGGCAAATCCTGCCACGTTAGAAAATATCAGCAACGAATTTTCTGATAAGCTTCCAATGGAAGAGATTCTTGGCGATACTGAAGAGTTATCGTCAAATCGAAGAGACTTTTTAAAATTCTTCGGTTTTAGCGTAAGTGCTGTAGCATTGGCTGCGTGTAATAAAACACCAGTGAAGTATGCGATGCCTTATATCAACAAACCGGAAGAGGTAACTCCAGGTCACGCATTATACTATGCCACTACGTGTGGTGTATATAATGAAGGTTTCCCTGTTATGGCTAAAGTACGTGAAGGACGTCCAATCAAATTGGATGGTAATCCTGAAAGTCCATTAAGTCAAGGTGCAGTCAATGCAGCAGGACAAGCAAGTATTCTTTCTCTTTATGATACCAATCGAATTCCACATCCGATTGTCGATGGTTCTGAAGTTGAGGACTGGGCCGAGGTTGACAAAAAAGTAGATGGGATATTAAAAGGTGCATCAGGTGATGTATATATTGTTTCTAGAACGGTAACGAGTCCAGTTTTACAAGCTTCTATTCAGAAGTTTATGGACACGCACAATGCAAAACACGTGATATATGATCCAATCTCATATTCAGGTATTAGAGGTGCGAATAAAGAAAGTTTTGGAGCAGATGTTATCCCTTCATATAATTTCGACAAAGCTGACGTCATTGTAAGTTTTGGTGCTGATTTCTTAGGTACTTGGATATCACCAACAAGATTTACTGCTGATTATTCAAAAAATAGAGTTCCAACTCCGGAAAATCCGGATATGAGTAAGCATTATCAAATTGAATCTTTGCTTTCGCTCACAGGAACAAATGCAGATTACCGTTATTCTATTCCTGCGAGTAAACAAGGTAAGTACTTGGTTAGCTTATACAATATGTTGTCAGGAGCAGGTGGTGATTTAGAGTTGCCTGGTAATGCACTGAAACAAATTGCTTCAGAATTATTAGCAGCTAAAGGTAAGGCCTTGGTTGTTTCTGGTTCAAACGATAAAAGCGAACAAGTTATCGTAAATGCCATTAATGATTTATTAGGAAGTTACGGAAGCACAATTAATTTCTCTGCTTCAATGAATATTTCTCATTTCGATGAAGCTGCCTTTGATTCATTTGTAAATAACGCTGGTAAAGCTGGAGCCATTGTATTGTTAGATGCAAATCCAGTGTATTCTTACCACAACGGTGCGAAGCTTGCAGAGGCAATGAAAAATGTTCCTGTAATCACAACGGCAATGGTTGTTGACGAGTCGTCAAACGGAGCTGTTGTTCATGCACCAAACAATCATACGTTAGAGTCGTGGGATGTTTATCAACCGATGAATGGTCACTACGTGACTTCACAACCTGTTATATCTAAGGTATTTAATACACGATCTGCAGCTGAATCTTTAAGAACTTGGGCTGGCGAGAAAGTGGCAATGGGTGAAGATCAGGCAAGCCACCAGTGGGTTGCTGATTACCTAACAAATGACTTAGGTGCAGATGCAAACAAAGCGTTCCATGATGGATTTGTTGAAAAATCAACTGAGCGTGTTTCTTCTTCATTTGCAGGTTCCATATCTGCCGCTTCTTCAAGTATTGCGTCAAGTTATACTGAATCAGCAGGTTTTGATTTGGCGTTATACCAAAAAGTAGGTGTATTGGACGGAAGTTCAGCATTGAATCCTTGGTGTCATGAGTTGCCAGATCCAGTAACAAAAGTTACCTATGATAATTATGTGTCCATCTCAAGACATGATGCAGAAACAAATGGTTGGGAGCAAGGAGACATCGTTAAAGTATCAGGAAATGGTGCTGAAATAGATGCTCTACCGTTGTTGATTCAACCAGGACAAGCCAGAGGAGTTGTTGGTATCGCATTGGGTTATGGACGTAGCGTTCAAACCAACGCAGATAACGATTTAGTTGACTTAGGTAAAAATGCATACACATTCGTTCAATCTTCGTCATCAGGAACGAGTTACCTTGCTCAAAATGTAACCATTGAGAAAGTTGATTCAGGATACGAGTTTGCTCAAACGCAAACGCATCATATGATTGAAGGTCGTGACTACTTAAGAGAAGCGACAATTGACGAATACAAAAAAGACAACGCCGTTCGTAACGAGCACAAATTTGAAACAGTATCGCTTTGGAGTGACTATGATTACTCTAAAGGACATCACTGGGCGATGGCTATCGATATGAATGCGTGTACAGGATGTGGTTCATGTGTGGTAAGTTGCCATATAGAAAACAACGTGCCTGTTGTAGGACGAAAAGAAGTGCGCAGACGACGTGACATGCACTGGTTGAGAATTGATAGATACTATTCATTCCAAACAGATGCAGATGAAACAGCATCTGTACGCGTTGGTCCTTCAAATGTTGATCAAGAATTCAAAAAAGGGGAGTGGTCAACCATGGAAAATGAGTTGGCTGGTTTAGATAAGAACTCGGCATCTGGTGATGAAGACTATGGTCACTATGACAATGTAAAGGTTGTACACCAACCTGTGATGTGTCAGCATTGTGATCATGCACCTTGTGAAACTGTATGTCCTGTACTTGCGACTACACACAGTAGCGAAGGATTAAATCAAATGACGTATAACAGATGTATTGGTACCAAGTATTGTGGTAACAACTGTCCATACAAAGTGCGTCGTTTTAACTGGTTTAGATATAACAAGAACTCTAAGTTCGATTACCACTTCAACAACGAGTTGGGCAGAATGGTGTTAAATCCAGATGTTACTGTTCGTTCAAGAGGGGTAATGGAAAAATGTAGCTTCTGTGTTCAGAACATTCAAATGGCTAAGTTAAATGCAAAAATTGAAAACAGAAAGTTAGAAGATGGTGATGCACAAACTGCTTGTGCAAAAGCTTGTCCATCAAATGCAATTGTTTTTGGAGACAGAAATGATCCAAATAGCAGAATTGCTAAGATGTACAAAAATGACCGTTCATATAAGATGTTGGAAGAAGTAGGTACAGATCCTTCTGTATTATACTTAACCAAGATTAGAAATAGAAAAGAAGAAGTTCAACATTCATAATAAAAGGTAGAAATAATGTTTGAAGCATCAATAAGACAGCCCCTTGTAGAAGGCAACAAATCAATCGCTGACGTTAGTAATGACATTTGCGCACCGATTGAAAACAAACCTACGAAACTATGGTGGCTCGGTTTTACCCTTTCATTTGCGTTCTTAATGTTAATGGTCTTGTCGTTAGGCTGGACTGTTTGGGAAGGTATTGGTACATGGGGAGTTAACAAAACAGTTATGTGGGGTTGGGATATTACCAACTTCGTATTCTGGGTAGGTATTGGTCACGCGGGTACGTTGATTTCTGCCATCCTGCTTTTGTTCCGTCAAAAGTGGAGAATGTCGATCAACAGGAGTGCGGAAGCGATGACGATTTTTGCGGTACTTTGTGCGGCTCAATTTCCACTGTTCCACATGGGACGTGTATGGTTGGCTTACTGGGCGTTACCATTACCAAACATGTTTGGATCACTATGGGTTAACTTTAACTCACCGTTATTATGGGACGTTTTCGCGATTTCGACTTACTTATCGGTTTCGTTATTGTTCTGGTACTTAGGTTTAATTCCGGATATCGCTACAGTTCGTGATAGAGCTGTAACGAAGGCAAGAAAATTCTGGTATGGATTTTTTGCCATGGGATGGAACGGTTCTGCAAGAACTTGGCACAGATATGAAATTGTAGCCTTAATCTTGGCTGGGGTTTCTACACCACTTGTACTTTCTGTACATACGATTGTATCCATGGACTTCGCGACCTCGGTAATACCAGGTTGGCACACCACGATTTTCCCACCCTACTTCGTTGCCGGTGCAATTTTCTCTGGTTTCGGTATGGTGTTAACACTACTCATCATTGTGAGGAAGGTGTTGAATTTGCAACAATATATTACAATAGGTCACTTAGATGCCATGACTAAAGTAGTCATGCTGACGGGTTCGATTGTAGGTGTTGCTTACTTAACTGAGTTTTTCATTGCGGCTTATTCAGGTGTTGTATACGAACAATATGCATTCTTGAATAGAGCATTTGGGCCTTATTGGTGGGCATATTGGACTATGATGAGTTGTAACTTATTGGCTCCTCAGGTATTCTGGTTCAAATGGGCTAGAACTACACCTTGGTTCATCTTTATGTTATCCATCGTTGTAAATATTGGAATGTGGTTTGAGCGATTTGTAATTATTGTTACGTCGCTACATAGAGATTATTTGACTTCGTCGTGGGCAATGTATTCTGCGACCATTACTGAGGTTGGAATTTTCTTAGGAACGATGGGACTGTTCTTTACTTGTTTCTTCTTGTTCAGCAAGTTTTTACCGGTAATCAACATGTCGGAAGTGAAGAGTATTATTAAAAGTAGAGAGTAATTTGATTTTAAATCCTATAGGATGTTAGATAAACAATTAATATTAGGTGTTTACGACAATGGAGATGATCTTCTAACGTCAGTAAAAAAACTTAGAAAAAAAGGTGTAGAAATCTTTGATTGCTACACACCTTACCCGGTTCACCATCTGGATAATGAGATGGGCATTAAGCGATCCAACTTAACGGTAGGCGCATTTCTATGCGGCCTTACAGGATTCTTTCTTGGTTTGTTGTTGCAATTTTATATGATGACAAACTTCCTCCATACCTTTAAGAGTTGGCCCATGATCATTGGTGGGAAGCCTCAAGATTATGGTATGTGGCCAAGTATGGTGCCTGTAACATTTGAAATGACTATTCTATTCACGGCATTTGGTATTGGCTTCTTGTTTTTTGCTAAAAGCAAAATGATTCACGGTAAAATCGCTCAAATCATTGACCCACGTCAAACAGACGATAGATTATTCTTAGCAGTTGAACCATCAGAATTGTCGAAAATATCTCGATCTGAATTGGATTCATTTTTGACTGAAAACGGTGCTATAGAGATTCGAGAAAGAAATCTAGATGGAAGTGCAGAGGTTGAGACTGCAGCTCCAGCTAAGCCAAAGACAAAAGCGAAAGCAGCGCCTAAAACAGCTGACCTGAGTGAAGAAGAGAAATCAGAAAAACTAGGTTTCCTACAATCAATTGTTGGAGAAGGCACAAGTGACCAAAAAGATGATTTGAAAGAAATCAGCGGTGTTGGTCCGGTATATGAAGAGAAATTAAATTCAATAGGCATATTTACGTTTGAGCAAGTATCAAAACTTACTCCAGAGTCGATTAAAGCCATTGAAGAGTTAACGAAATATTTCCCTGGAAAAATCGAACGTGAAGATTGGATTTCTCAGGCTAAAAACTTAATGGACAAATAACTATGCAGTTTTTACAAAAGCGAATGAATATAATTAACGGTTTGATGCTAGTAGCAGCAGGTACGTTAGTAGGCTGTTCAGCTGGTGGAAACAAGCCAGGATATGAATATGCGCCAAACATGTACGAATCTGAGGCGTACGAAGCATATACTCAGACTGGAGATATGAAGTATAATCCGAATGGCATGACCATGCGTTTACCTGTTGCAGGCGCAATTGCGCAAGGGCAAATGGGATATACCATGTATGCTGAAGGGTATGAAGCATCAGCCAGTTGGTCTAACCCAGTTGCGGCCACTGAGGCTAATGTAGCTGAAGGTATGCGTTTGTATAATATTCAATGTCAGCATTGCCACGGTAAAAAAGGTAAAAATGACGGCGGAGTTATTAAAAGCGGACAATATCCACCACCACCATGGGATGGGTATCAAGCAGATTACATTAAAACATTGCCAGACGGAAAAGCATTCCATTCTATTACTTACGGTAAAGGAAATATGGGTGCACATGGAAACGTTTTGTCTCCAAACGAACGTTGGAAGGTGTTACATTATGTAAGAAGCCTAAGTTTAGGAGAGGCGTTTGTATATGCTGCCGAAGGAACAGAAGACGAGGAAATTGTTAGCGCGAGTGCCAAAGCATTTGATGGTTTTGAATTGGTTGACATAGGACCAGATTTAGATATGATCAATGCGGCCATGAGAAATGTACATTTCAAAGGCTTGCAGTACAAAAAATTTGAGGAACAAAGCAAACCACATTTAGACAAGGTTGCCGCATATATGTCTAACAATCCTGAGTTAAAGGCTCTAGTTGTTGGTCACGTGGCTTCAGATATGAACGTACCTGGTTTAGGTGAGTTAAGCTTAATTAGAGCCAAGACGGTTTGTGACTACCTTGAATCAAAAGGCGTATCGAGAGATCGATTAAGCCCAAAAGGTAAAGGATCAACGATGCCAATTGACACCAATGATGACAAGATTGGGAAGTTGATTAATAGACGAGTAGAAATTTATTTCATTAAATAATCAGAATAGTAAAGAACATGGGACACCATCACATATCTGAGGTAAACGACGAAAAGTATATTTTCACTGGCCGATCAAAAGTAATAGTCGGTTTAGTGTTTGTAGTTGGATTAATTCTGACATTTATTGGAGTGAATCAAATCAAACATGAAGATGCACATAAAAGTGGTGCAGCAAATGTTGAAGAACACGCCGCAACAAATCAAGACCTTCCTGTCCATACAGTTGGGATGCAAGATGATCACCAAGCACATGGTGATGAATCACATGCTGAAGAGCACACAGAGCACGCAGAAGCGTCTCACGGTGAAGAAGCTCATGGTGAGGAAGAACATGCTGAAGCGCATGGCAGTCACCACGGACCTTCATGGTTGGCAAGATTATGGGCAAACTTATTATTAAACTCATATTATTTTATGCTGTTCGCAGTGGGAGCGTTGTTTTTCTTAGCGGTTAACTATGCTGCGAATGCGGGATGGTCGACTTTGTTAAAACGCGTAATCGAATCCATTACATCATACATACCTATTGGAATTTTAACATTAGGTCTTGTAATCTATTTTGGTAAAGAACACCTATACCATTGGGTGGTCTATTTAAACCAAGGTCTGGATGCCGGACAGCCAGGTTTTGATAAGATACTTGCCGGGAAAGACTGGTTCTTGTCGTCAGGATGGTTATTAATTGGGGTGCCAACGATCATGATTATCTGGTGGGTGTTCCGAATCATTTTGGTGCGTTTATCTCACAAAGAAGATGAGCAAGGTGGCCTTTCTTTCTTTAAGAAAAGTGTAATCTATTCTGCCGCTTTCTTAGTGGTATTTGCATTTAGCTTTTCTGTATTGAGTTGGTTGGTGATGATGAGTATTGACCCACACTGGTACAGTACGATGTATTCGGTTTACAATTTTGCCATTGCATTTGTAACATCACTTACAGTGATTTGCTTCTTTACATTATACCTGAAGTCAAAGGGGTATATGGAAGTTGTATCTGACGAAGTGATTCACGATTTGGGTAAGTTTATGTTTGCCTTCAGTATTTTCTGGGGATACATCTTTGTTTGTCAGTTCTTATTGATCTGGTATGCCAACATCACAGAAGAAAGTATCTACTTCGCGCAGCGCTTAACACCTAATTTTAAGTGGTTCTTCCGAAGTAATATTATCATGTGTTTTGCACTTCCTTTCTTGATCTTAATGATGCGTAACGCAAAAAGACACCCAAAGGTGTTATTGGTTGCTGGATCTATGATCCTTTTAGGCCACTGGTTAGACTTATTCATTATGATCATGCCTGGTACTGTTGGACAATCAGCGCAGATAGGCGTACTTGAAATTGGATTAACTATGGCATTCGCAGGGTTGTTTATATTCTGGGTGCTTAATAACTTGTCAAAACGAAACTTATATGCTAAAAATCACCCGTATTTGCTAGAGTCAGCAAATCACGACGTTGGTGTATAAGCACGTATAAAACATTATCTAAGCCTCATTTGCATTTTGCGAATGAGGCTTTTTTTTGTGGTAGGATTAGGTATAGAAGGGTTGAAGGATAGAAGGATTGAATGAGGAATGAGTGAATGAGTGAATGTGGAATGAGTAAAATTCATTTTCAACTTTCAACTTTTAACTCTCAACTCTCAATTATCAACTCTCAATTATCAACTCTCAGCTATCAATTATCAATTATCAACCATCAATTGTCAATAGCCCAACAAACCGATTATCTTTGCGCGCTTATTCATAAAGTCAACATGCTTACAGCTTCAAACATATCTTTACGATTCGGGAAACGCGTTCTTTTCGATGAGGTGAATGTTAAGTTTACAGAAGGGAATTGTTATGGTATAATTGGTGCAAATGGTGCCGGTAAATCCACCTTTCTGAAAATCCTTTCAGGTGAGATAGAGTCCACCACAGGAGATGTATCTATGTCTCCAGGAATGCGCATGGCTGTACTTAAGCAAGATCACTTTGAATTTGACGAGTTTCAGGTATTAGAGACAGTAATCATGGGTCATAAACAAATGTATGACATCATGAAGGAGAAAGAAGCGATTTATGCAAAGGAAGACTTCAGTGATGAAGACGGAATTAAAGCATCTGAACTAGAAGAAAAGTTTGGAGAAATGAATGGTTGGATGGCTGAAAGTGAGGCGGGAGAGATGCTTAATTCTTTAGGCGTTCCTGAAGAATACCATTATCAGAACATGGAAGACCTCAGCAACAACCTAAAAGTAAGGGTATTGCTGGCGCAAGCACTGTTTGGCAATCCGGATATATTATTGCTTGATGAGCCAACAAATGATTTGGATGTGATGACGATTTCTTGGCTTGAAAATTTTCTTGCCGAATCTAAAAACATCGTTATTGTTGTTTCTCACGATAGACACTTCTTGGATGCAGTTTGTACGCATACTGCCGACATCGACTTTAGTAAAATCAAGGTATATGCCGGAAGTTATACGTTCTGGTACGAATCAAGTCAGTTGGCTTTAAGACAACAACAACAGGCCAACAAAAAAGCCGAAGACAGAAAGAAAGAACTTCAACAGTTTATCGAGCGCTTTAGTGCTAACGTTAAGAAGTCTAAACAAGCCACGTCGCGTAAAAAAATGTTGGAAAAGCTCAATGTTGAGGATATTCAACCATCCAGTAGAAGATACCCTGGTATATTGTTTGATCAAGAACGTGGAGCAGGAGACCAGATTCTTAATGTTTCTGATTTGAGTTATAAGAACTTCTTTGAAAACGTATCGTTCAATGTTTATAAAGGTGAAAAAATTGCCATTATTTCTAGAAACAGTTTAGCGATTACAAATTTCTACAGAATCTTAAATGAGGAGATAAAGCCAACAAAAGGTAACATAGAGTGGGGTATAACGATTCAAAAGGCTTACCTGCCGAATGAGAACGATGGTTACTTCAATGGGGACCTAAATTTGATTGATTGGTTACGACAATATTCTGAAGAAAAAGACGAAACGTTTGTTCGTGGTTTCTTGGGTAAAATGTTGTTTAGCGGTGAGGAAGTGTTTAAAAAGAGTAATGTGTTGAGTGGTGGAGAAAAAGTGCGCTGTATGATTTCTAAGCTGATGCTTGCGCAACCCAACATGCTTATTCTAGACGAACCAACCAACCACTTGGATCTAGAAGCGATTACAGCCTTTAACGAAGGACTGATAAATTACAAAGGAACGGTTTTGTTTACCTCACATGACCACACTTTTGTGCAGTCTATTGCAGACAGAATAATTGAACTTACGCCAACTGGCGTGATAGACAAAAAGACAGATTTCGACACGTATATAGAAGACGACCAGCTGCGTGAGCGAAGAGAAAAAATGTATCAGAATTAATAATTAAATAATGAAAAAACTATTTTTAGGGTTAGTAGCGTCAATGATGGCGTTAACTTCATGTAACAGCGGTGGAACTGCTTCAGGCGACATCGAATTAATTGATCTTAACGACAGCATGTCTTATGCTTTAGGTTGTTTAATAAGCGATAACAACAGCAAGAACTTTGGAGACGATATTGATATCAATATTTTTATGGAAGGAATTCGTCAACACAGTGATTCTAGTGGTGATTTGCTTATTCCATTTGACGAAGCTGAAATGATTTTGCAATCGTATGCGTATAAGAAGTCAAATGCGAAAGCAGAAACGAACATGGCTGCCGGTCAAGCATTTTTAGCTGACAATAAAACCAAAGAGGGTGTAAATACGTTACCTAGCGGATTGCAGTACAAAATTGTAACTGAAGGTACAGGCGCTAAACCATCACTAGAAGATTCAGTGGTATGTCATTACACAGGAACATTCATCGACGGAAAGGTATTCGATAGCTCAGTTGAACGTGGATTACCTGCAACTTTTGCCGTTAATGGTGTGATTAAGGGATGGCAAGAAATCGTACCGATGATGCCTACAGGTTCTAAGTGGATGGTGTATGTGCCATCTGATTTGGCTTACGGTTCACGAGACAATCAAGGTATGCCTGCCAATTCTACTCTAATATTTGAGATAGAGTTGTTAGAAATCGTTGGAAAATAACGAGAACGGCTTTTCGTTCTCACTCTGGATTGATTTTTGTTTCATCCAGAATAAATAAATAGTACAAAATGAAAAAAACAATTTTAATCGTTGTCGTGGCAGCCTTTGTTGTGCTTACGTCAATGAAATTATCATCAAATAAAACAATGCAAGGACAAACAGAAATTGACGCATTATCGTATGCTTTAGGCATCAATGTTGGAAACAATCTTAAATCAAGTGGATTTGAGTCAGTGAATCCAGATGAATTTATCAAAGGATTAAAAGAGGCAATGGCCGGAGATGTTTCTGAAGAAACATTAGCAACGACCAACGCAGCGATTCAAAACTACATGCAAGAAATTGAAGCTGAGAAGGCTAAGGAGTTGGGTAAATTAGGCGCAGAATTTTTAGCAGCAAATGCGAAGAAAGAAGGCGTGGTAACCTTAGCTAGTGGATTGCAGTACAAAATCATTACAGCTGGAACTGGCCCTAAGGCAGTAGACGGCGATCAAGTAACAACTCACTACACAGGTAAATTTATTGACGGTAAAGTATTTGACAGCTCAGTAAGTAGAGGAGAACCTGCTACATTCGGTGTTAATCAAGTAATCAAAGGATGGACTGAAGCGTTAAAACTTATGCCAGAAGGATCTAAGTGGGAATTATACATTCCGTATGACTTGGCTTATGGTGCTCAAGGTCGACCACCACAAATTCCTCAATACTCAATGCTAATATTCGAAATCGAATTATTAGACGTCGTAGGGAAGTAATTTACTACATAAGAATTGACAGAGGAGCATCTTTAATTAGGTGTTCCTTTTTTTGTTTTGGGGAGGCAGGTTTTTGTGAATAGCTGATAGTTGATAGTTGATAGTTGAGAATTGAAAGTTGAAAGTTGAAAATTGAGAATTGAAAACGTTAAATCCTCCAATCCTCCAATCCTTCAGTCCTTCAATCCTTCAATCCTTCAATCCTTCAATCCTTCAAACAATCACCTCTTATATAAGTTATTTTGTAACATGCTTTTAGTCAAGAATTTGTGCAAATTATAGCGTAAATTGGCTAGTTACATTGTGTGCGTATATCACTATGTTTTGGTAATCTTAATGTCAAATTATTTTGACGGAGATGGTGTCTTATCAGTTTAAAAGTTTTAACGTTGGTGTATGAAGCGCATACTTACCCTCTTTTTATTCCTTGCCGTTTTGTTGCAAGCGTGCCGTAAAGATATCATTGAAGAAGACCTCGTTAAGAATGCAGAGGGTATTTCCGTCTTTGATTTAAACGCAAGAGCAGTCATTAGCATGCAAAAAATTCCAGGGGTAGGTTACACCGTACTGTATTCTGCTAGCAAGAATTTTACTTTCGCAAATGTGGGTTCAGCGTTGATAAACGAACATGGCAAACTCATCAGTTCTAATACCTATGGAGGTAGCCTAAACGATTTTATATCAAACTATACGAATGATGACGAGGGTAATACCTACGTATGCGGATCAACCTTTAGTCCTGAAATTAGAATTAACACACTTCCTTCACCCTATAATCCGAGCGATGATGCCTATCTGTGCAAGTTAGATGACAAAGGAAGTCTTTTGTGGCAGATTGGTTATAGTGATACGGCTACAGCCAATTTTGGAAGTCTTGGTGAAATCTTTCAATAGGTTGAGTTGGTTGGAGACTCCGTATACTGTTACGGTCAAACACAAAATTATAAAAATTTGGGTCAACCAAACCCCAACGACTTGCTCGCCGACAATTGGCTAGTTGTTTTTGATAAAAATGGACAATTTGGAAGCAAGCGTCTTCTTCCAACGCTACAGAAATCACGAAGCCTTGGACCTGTTACACCTCAGAATAAAATGATTAAGTGTTCCAACGACGATATCATATTTGTGAACAATTTGAACAGAAGTAACCTACCAGTGCCTCCGACATATGACACAACGTGTGTCATTACCCGCTATAACCCAGCTAATGGGTCTGTGTTGTGGACTAAATATGGGACTAGAGACCTTCCGGAAGGAGACATTAACCAAATCGTGGAATTGTCTAACGGAGACCTTTTTGTCCTGAATTTTGCGAAATCGAAAGTCATTAAATTAAGTAGTTCGGGTGATATTATAAACACAAGTGACATTGATATATTTGACCAAGACAGAAGCGCAAACGCTTTTTACGACGGAAACCTTAAAATGGTAGGAGATGACCTCTATTTCGCTGGTATTACGTCAAATGGCCAAGGATTTAGCATTGGTGTTGACCTTAGTTCCAGCACTGTTTATAAGGGATCTCAACCTTGGCTCGTTAAGATGGATTTTGATGGCAATGTGCTCTATTCCAAATTTTATGATGTTACTGAAGGATACTTCAACGATATTCTACAAAAAGACAATGGAAACCTCCAGATGCTTGGAGCAGCAGCAAAATACGGAACATCAAGTTATTCTGGGTTTCTGATGACGTTGGACGCCGATGGAGAAATTGTTACAACTAATTAGACCTTTAATTTAGAAACTATGACAAAACGTTTTACGATCATCAGCGGTCGATTTGCCTTTTACATTTTTGCTTTGGTCTTGTTATCTAATTGTTCCAAGGTAGATGTGAATACACGATCTTCGACAAAATCATATTCGTTCGACACAAAATTTGCAACCTTGCAAGCTGGTGTTGTCGACAATAACGGAGAATATCTATACATCACGTTACTCAATATATTTACCAACGAAACGGAACTATTTAAGTTTGATTTGAATACGCTGGAAAAAGTGAAATCCTATTCAGTGGAGCTACCAAACACGATTACATTTGGACATAACTTGCTATATGCAACCGACAATCACTTGTATGGTCTACAGCAATCATATTTGGCTGGAACAGGTAATTATGAAGTAACCACTAAATTCACTCCAGACTTGCAAATAGTTGGCACAGATACGGTCTTTAGATTGGACTCTGTTCCACCTTTCATACCCTCCTTAAATCTGCGAAGCAGATTATGTCAGCCAGCAGCCGGACAGTTTGCAAGGGCGACCACCATCCTTGACTACAATTTAAAATATGGGATTCGCTATGAATTGATGGACGGAGAGTTCAATAGGGTCAAAACGGTAGTGGATACAAGTTCTTATCCGGGAATAGGGTTTCGTTTGGGTGTAAATCAAATGCTACCAACTTCGGATGGAGGTTATATAGTGAACGGTGTCTCTGCTACGCCTACAACCGGAATTGATTTTTTTATTGAAAAGAGAGATGCTGACTTTAATCAATTATGGACAACAACATATAGTACACCAGCAGTTGAAAATATTGCAGGAACAATTGAGAGCAATGGCTATTTCTACAGCTATGTAAAAGAGCTAAATCCAGAAACACAAATCTATAATTTGTTTATGCTTCAGCATGACGATCAAGGAAATCTGGTAAAAAGGTTGGACTTAAAAAGTTCTGGAAAGGAAACAACGCTCAGAGAAACTTTCGAGCAAACAGCAGATGGCGGGTTTTTATGCCCAGGTATGACTTCTGTAAATGCTACTCAGTCTTCGTCAAAAGCTATTTTGTACAAGGTCAGTCCTGACTTGGAGATAGAAAGCTATGAGGTTTTCGGAGAGTCCGTAATTTCAGGTAATATCTACAAAATTTCGGATAATAAATTCGTCTATGTATATGGAGAAATGGGTTTTGGCCCAGAGGAGGGGGACCTTCGAACAGTATTGACCTGCGTAGACCAGAACGGTAAAGTAATTAAGTAGACACAATGAAAAGAATATTATTCATATTATTAATAATTTCTCAAACAGGCTTCTTGTTTGCCCAACAAGATTGTGGCGAAAATATCTTCAATGCCAATCGCATGTACAAAAACGGGTTGTTGAAGGAAGCAATAGTACTGGTGACGCCTTGCACGCAGTCAGAGAATATTACAGACCGATGGCAAGCGGAAAAACTTTTGACGTTGTGCTACCTTGCTCAAGAAAACCCAGAAGAGGCTCGTAAATCGGCAGAACGCATGATGGAGTTAAACCCAACCTATAATCCGAGTGATGCCACTGATCCTAAAGAACTTATCAAACTATTAAATTCTGTTCAAGTCTTGCCAAAATTGTCTCTAGGCCTAACAACCATTGTTGGATTAAATATGACTCAAGTTCAAGTCGTAAATTCAATAAGTGGAGCGTCTTATAGCAAGGATTATACGGGTAATAATGGTTGGCAGTTTGGTCTGAGTATAGGCTATAATTTTAATAAAAACTTGTCTCTACACTCAGGTTTAATTGCCTTTAATAAAAGATATGACATCTCGTATGCATTCGAAGACAGATACCAGGTAGATGTCAAAGTACGGATGACGTATTTAGATATTCCATTATACCTGCGATTTAAGTCCCCAATTAGTAAAAAGTTTGAAGCCTTTGTTAATATGGGTGGTTATGGAGGACGCCTTGTAAGTGCTGAGGCCGATTTTTTATTAACAAAGAAACTTGACGAAGAAAATTCCATAACGTTTTCGGACAATGGCCTTAGTTCTATAAATCGCAAGAATAAAATGGAATTCGGAATGCTTACAGGAATAGGGTTATCGACTAATCTTAAGAATGCCGCATTATCTCTTGAGGTTAATTATTTCAATGGGATAAATTATAACCTTACCAACAGCGATAATAGATACGCAGATGGCGAATTGTTAATGAGCTATTTTTACCTAGACGATGATTTAAGGTTAGACAACCTTAGTATTTCATTGAGCTATGTGGTCAACATCAATTACAAAGTGTACAAAACAAAAAAATAAGATGAAACAACGATTTTATACACTCAAAAAAGCCGTCATATTCGCAGTATGCTGTATGATTTGTTCAGCAGTATATGCGCAAACAGACAATTCCGACTGTTCTAGTGTACTGTCAAAAGCAAGCTTGCTATATGAAGGAGGGAATTTTGTTGAATGCGTTAGTACTTTGACCCCCTGCTTGTCAAGTCTACCGAAAGATAGAATATATGAGGCACATCGGTTACTCGCATTGTCTCATATGTCGTTAAACAATACTGAAAGCGCGAATGAATCGATTATAAACTTGCTTCAGGCAAAACCCAATTACACCACATTCCCTTTTTTCGACCCAACCAAGTTTAGTACGATGTTGCAAGGGTACGATGTATATCCCAAGTGGGAGCTAGGAATCGTGTTAGGTATGAATGTTTCATCGGCGTCGCCAACCAATAACTACTCGATTACCAACTCTCCGGCATCTTATGTATCTAAAAACGGGTACCAAGTAGGTTTCATGGCAGAGCATTTCTTACGCAAACGATTATCTATACAAGCGAAATTACAGCTACAGGGAATCGGTTACGGCAGGGACGCTGATGACGTGTTAGGATGGAAACAAGAGTACACGGAAACAATGACTTTCATAAACATTCCGTTAGTCGCAAGATATGCTGTTCTTCCAGATGTTTCAGGTTGGAAAATTTCTGCAGAAGCAGGATTAGGCGGGCATGTTTTATCTTCTACCAATTCGGTAATCTACTTAGAAGACTCGCGAATAAATGATGGTAGCAAGCTGCAACGTTCTACAGATCAAGTTGATTCTAGAAATTCATTATTGTTCTCAGGTTTATTGGGCCTCTCTGCAAAGCATCAATTTGGTGAAGCCATTGTTGGTCTTGAGGTGAGATCTTCGTTTGGCATGAGCAACGCAATAAAAAGTGAAAATAGGTGGGACAACTTAGAATTCATTACGGCCAACAACTACGTAGACAGCGATATCAGACTGAATACCATGTCTTTTAACATTACCTATCAAAGACCAATCCGTGGCCAGTATTCTGTAAAGCTTAAATAATGCAGGTTTAACTAAGAACGTGATTAAAGCATCACCACATTGAAGTTTATTAAAAATTAAACATTAAGCATTAAAAATTAATAATTACTTCCCTCTTCCTTGAATCATGATCAAGGCGGTGTAAATAAGAATCTTAAAGTCGAGCGCCAGCGATATGTTTTCTACGTATAAAATGTCATACTTCATACGTTCAAGCATTTCGTCAACATTCTCGGCATAACCGTACTTCACCTGCCCCCAACTTGTAATACCTGGTTTAACGCGATGTAAGCGCTTATAATGTGGTGCGCGCTCTACTATTTGGTCGATATAGTGTTGTCGCTCTGGGCGTGGTCCAACCAACGTCATATCATTAATTAAAACGTTATAGAACTGCGGCAACTCATCCAAACGCGTTTTACGTAGAATTTTTCCAACTTTAGTGATTCTTGGATCGTCTTCTGAAGACAGCATCGGCCCACGTTTCTCGGAATCCGTATACATCGACCTAAATTTAAATATGCGAAATGGCTTACCACCTAATCCGATGCGTTCTTGACTAAAAAAGATGGGACCTTTACTGGTTGCATAAACGGTCATAGCAATGATAAACAGAACAGGGAAGCCAATGATTAGGGCAAGAAGCGAAATGAAAATATCTAAAAAGCGCTTTACGCTTTTTTGCCAATCCGGCATCAGGTATGGGCTGATTTGAATGAGTAAGGCACCTAAAATATTATTGATACGCACGCTACCAGATAAGATGTCGTACATATCGGGAATGATTTTGATGTTTACGCCACTGCCACTAAGCTGGTCAATGATTTTGTTAATCTTACTATGCTCACTCGTTTCAATCGCAATGATTGCCTCTTCAATCTGTTTGTTTTCAATGATGTTCGATAAAGCGGTATATGAACCGAGATGGTCCAGTTTGTCATCAAACAGGCCTTTATCCTCGCCATTTACATTGACATACCCCTTAAAAAGATAGCCCTCACTTTTCTTCGCATTTTCTAAATCTTGATACAGGCCAAAAGCTTTTTCGTCTGATCCAATTAATACGGTGTTAAATCCAATACGTCGGGTTTTTATCCTGTTGCCAATGCTTGTTGTAAGGATGAACCTAAAAAGCTCGGTGATGCCAAAATGGAAGCCAAACAGAACGACAAAAGAGTTGTAATACTCCGTATAGGCCAGTACTTCGTCATCCAAAAGAACACCAAAAAATAAAGCAAGACAACCAAAGAAACTGACAATAAGTACTTGGCTTAATTCCTTTAACCTTGATTTACGTAAGACCTCTTGATATTGGCCATAAAGATAAAATGCGAAAACCCAAAACAACGGAATACACACCAATCCTAAATAAAGTTTGGGGTCATTTAGGCCATTCTCATAAGCCTTATGTTCTAAGAAATGTGATCGGTAGAAGTAAAACAGGAGCCATGATATTGCTCCAGACGTTAAATCCGAAAAGAAATATAAGAGCTTGTAATATCGAAGTTTCAAAAATGCAACAACTTTAGATTGTCAAAATAAAGTCGTGCGTTTGGATTATCCGAAAAATTCTTTGCGTAAATAAATATTTTAAATGTTGCGTTTGCAAAACGCGGGTCACTCATATCCTCATTTAAACTTATATAACTCTTCTTCCATTCGCCGTTTGTTTTGAACAAATACAAAACGTTAACACGGTCGATTAGATCGCCACCTTGTGTGTACGCGTAAAAACCAATCTGAGCTTCAGATTCCAAATTGTAATTCATCTCTAAATAGGTCGAGGAATTGCTAGGTATCGTAAACTTACCAATGGTTGAGTTTTCAAATCTTTGATTGATGGAATCAAACTCCACATAACCAGATACTTGGTTCAAAGGACTATGATTAAAGACCTCGTTGGCATCAAACGTAAGGCGGATAGAATCTTCTTCTATATCAATGCCACTAGGTTCAAAACTAATTGTGCGGTCTTCAAAGTCTTCAATCCACTTAAATTCTGTAGAGTCGTGGTAGCTAATTTTTGGAAAAAACGAATCAATTCCACCAGGAGTTACTATAAGTGTGTCCTGAATTGCACGGTAGTAGGGATATATCTCGCGATCATCTGATCGGCCATTTTTCTTTATACCTGCTAAAACGGTCACAAGAACGGTGTCCGTGGCTATCACAGGAACTGTTACGGGCACTTCAAACGCACCAACGAGTTGACCATCAACGTATACCCATGCGTCACGAATGTCGTGGGCATTGCTTCCTTGACTATTGTCGGACTTGGTATCAAGCTCGAAATTGTCGATGAAAAAGTACACAGGTGTAGGCTCTTCTCGATCAAATACATTGCAAGCACTTAATGCAACTATTGCGAAAGCAACTAGGATTGTTTGAAAAGGTTTTAAAAAGGACGATGGCTTTGCAGCGATTTTTATCATTTCCGGCTAAAATTTCGTTCGAGCTGATCTATTATTCTGTCTGCCACATCACGAGATTCAATAAACTCGGATAAGCTAAGAACGGGATCAGTCCCTAAAACGATGCAATAGTAGAAAGATTCTATTTCTTTTTCTAAGATTTCTTGACGATTTACGCTTTTGTGAAAGTTAGTTTGATCGTCCATTTGCTCTTCAACGCTACTTTCATCCATGTCTTCAGGTGTTTCGTTTCCTGTTAGGATGCGCAAGCTTTGATTTTGGAAGTTGAGCGTATGATAATTGTTGTTTTGGAAGAATCTAATTTTATGGACTTCCTTATCAGCAATTTTACTGGTAGATATTGTTGCGACACAACCGTTGTAAAACTCGATTCGAGCATTTACGACGTCAGGGTCATCAAATAGGACACCCACGCCTGTAGCAGAAACGTGCTTAACTCTCGAATTCGCTAAAGACAAAACGATGTCAATATCTGGAAGTAGAATGTCGTTAATTAAGGAGACCTTCTCTTTTTTGTTTTCTGGCCGTTTTAAATAGTGGCTGCACTCAATTATCCGGGGTTCTAATTCTAGGTCTTTAATTTCTGTGTGGATGTGTTCGAAACGTAATCCGTTGCTCACTTGCACATGCACACCAGCTTCAGCTGCGTAATTGGAAATTCTTTTTAGCTGATGCTTCGTCATATGCGAGGTATCTGCAATGAACACATGCTTGCAGCTTTTTATTACCTCTAC
>CAJQIC010000029.1 GCA_905478335.1 uncultured Bacteroidia bacterium
ATTAGATCAAAGACATTTAATTAAACTAAAAACAATGAAAAAAAGAAGAAAGCAACACCTGTTGCAAAGATTAAATTTATGACTTAATTTTGACTATCTCTGGTAAACATTAGTTTGAAGACTTACAATTCCATTGGTTTATCGAAAATACTTTACCTACAAAAATTTGAACCTTCATGCTGAATTAGGCTTCCAGTATAACTACCTACTATCGAGCTTTGCTGATCTGCAATCCACAAGTTTGTTAGACGGAATAACGAAACAAAGCAGTACCAAAACCACGTCGTATCGGAACCGCAATCTATATGGAGGTGTATTTGGAGTTGGCGTGAGTAAACCACTAGGTATTGGCCAGGTTGGTATAAACATGAGATTGGTAAGTTTTATACCCAACTTTGCAGTACCCGAGGCTAGATACGACGATGTTGATTTCATAGTAGACGCTCAATATATCGACACTGACTTCAGCTTGAATTCCGTTGCCATCAATTTTTCGTATCAGATGCCATTGACATACCGCATAAGACAGCATAAAAAATAGAATAGGCGTTCCAAAGTCAACATTGCTTATTTTAGCCATTGTTGGAAACATGTGCTAGTCCTATTAAGGTGCAATGTTTTATAGAGGGATAGTGGCGTACAAAAACATTTTCTCACTTACTGACTCGTTTCAACTGTGGGAAACGTGATTGAATATATATTGTATTGATGCAGGAACTTCTGTGTGAGTTTCAGTTTGAGTTTGAGAATGAGTAATTTTCGTACTCACTCTCCAACTCGCTCTGCTATTGTACCCAGGGCCGGGCTCGAACCGGCACGTCCGAAGACATTGGTGTTTGAGACCAACGCGTCTACCAATTCCGCCACCTGGGCATATTGACTTGGTAGTACCTCTTTAAAGGCGTGCAAATTTATTTATTGAATCCCGTATACGCAACAGATATTTTCGTTGTAAATAGGATTCTTTTATTTCTTGTAATAACGACGTCTCTTTTGATGATTCATAACGCTCAAGAAGTCCATTTAACTTGGTTTCATATTCGCCTTCCAGCTTCTCAAAGTCTTCAGTCACTTGATTTAAATCCTCTTTGTCATCAGACATGCCCACATCCATAATGCGTTCATTCCACTCCATCATGTCCATTAGAAACGCTGGAGGGAGCTTGTCCTCATGACCCACTGAATGACCTAATAAACCAAGTACATAAGGAATTCGCTGGTTTGTTTCAGAAAGTGTTTTATACGCCTGATTGTTAATTGATGTTTGCATCAATGCATTTTCATACGCCTGGTCATCACCAGCTGCAAAGTCTGGATGATTCAATTTAGAAAACTTCAAATACTGTTTTCTTAATTTTTCGGTATCTACAACAAACGAAATTGCAATGCCAAAGTGATCAAAGTAGTTAGAATCCACTTTTATAAAAACTTGGATTTGATGATCTGCCAGATGTCGTTACCCATTGTTAACGCCATAAGTGTTAGTAAGATACCCATACCGATGTATTGGGCCACCAATAGCACTCTTTCTGGTGCAGGTTTCCCGACAATCATTTCGTAGGTTAAGAACATCATATGACCTCCATCTAATGCAGGAATAGGCAGAGCATTCATAAATGCCAACGCCAAAGAAATCATTGCCGTCATACGCCAGAACCAGCCCCAGTCCCAAGTGCCTCCAAAGAATTCAGCCATTCCTATAACACTTTTGACCTCTTTTACCGGAACGTCGCCTTGAGCCATTTTAACTAAACCCAACGCGTTGTAATACACAGCTTCCCAGCTCTCTTTCCAAGAATAGGATATAGCAGAGCCTAACGTATATTTCTTTCTACTGTCTGGGTAACGTGCAATTTTCGGTTTAAACCCTAAAATGCCATTTGTATCGATACTTGCTTTTACATTGTTTGACGCTTCGCCTCGTAAATAATCAATCGAAATTTCCCCACCTTTATTCGCTTTTAGCATTTTAGTGAAATGCGTAAAACTTTGAACGACAGTATCGTTAATAGCCGTAATTCGGTCGCCTTTTAGCAATCCTGCGTCAAAAGCTCCTCCCCCTTCTTTAGGATCTTCTTTTAAAAATACTTGACTCTTCGAATCAATAAACAATCCCTTAGATCGTGACAATTGCTTAAACAGGTTGCCAGGAATTTCGATCTTCTTTTCTTCTCCGTCTCTATCGATGACCATCTCACCACCAAAAACTGCTTCGTAGGTCACAAAATCAACAAAACGCTCATATTCGTTACCATTCAACGAAACCAGTTTGTCTCCATCACGGAAACCAAGATCATGCGCCAGTTCTCCAACTAAGATGCCATCTTGATTAACCGTATCTATAGTGACAAAATTTTTCTCATAGCCCTTAAGTACCAAGACATAGAATAAAAACCCGAGGATTAAATTCATGACAATTCCACCGATCATCACGATGAAACGTTGCCAAGCCGGCTTACTTCTGAACTCCCAAGGTTGAGGTTCTGTTTTTAGTTGCTCTGTGTCAACAGACTCGTCAATCATACCAGCAATCTTCACATAGCCACCGATAGGCAACCAACCAATTCCGTATTCTGTGTCTCCTTTTTTGAAGCTAAATAGTTTCTTACCCCATGCATCAAAGAACAAATAGAATTTTTCTACTTTGATACCAAACGCTCGTGCAGCTAAGTAATGTCCTAATTCGTGAAAAGTTACTAAGATGGCCAAAGCTAAGATTAGCTGTCCGGCCATAATTAATCCTGTCATAGTTTATCGTTTATACGATTTTAAGGCTGCGAAAATACAACGTAAACATGGCCTAAGAAACCGGGTTTGGATGGAATGCTAGATTTAGTGGACAATTACCTCAATCTGAGTGGCTCGAAAACAATTATAGTTTTTGTTAAAAAAAGAAAACAAAAGTTTTAGTTTTGCGGTTCTTTAATTTAATGGTCTCGTGGCCGAGTGGCTAGGCAGAGCTCTGCAAAAGCTTCCACAGCGGTTCGAATCCGCTCGAGACCTCAAGCAAATCCTGATCTATGTGATCGGGATTTTCTATTTTTATGGTGAATGGAGCTTGCTCCGAAGAGCCAGAAAAATAGAAAAGACAAAGGCTACCGATAGGTAGACTGGATTTGCTTGTACACCCATAAAATCGTTTACCGGAACGCAGAGCAATCCGCTCGAGACCTCGAGTAAATCCTGACTATTTAGTCGGGATTTTTTGTTTTTACCACGACTGGAGCTCGCTCCAAGGAGATGGTAAAACGAAAAAGCCAGAGGCTACCGAAAGGTAGGCTGGTGATCAGGAATTAATTTTGATTTACAACTACTATTTTCTTCTTAAACATCGCGAATAACTTTTCGCAACATAGGCTTATCAGTCCGCCAGTGGTCGGACAAGCTCTAAAATCGATTTTCTCCCGAGAGCTATCGAGATCAGCCGAAAAAGTAGGACGGGTTATAGGGTTGGTAAACCCTAAGCGAATAAATAACGTTGTTTCATTTATCGTATTTACCCAATTCCACTTTAGTCTTGTTGATCATTTTCTTTTTCTCAATGATTGCAGACTGTTTTTTCTTTTGTACGTCTGCATTCTCAACCAAGTCTTTTTCGCGTTTTTCTATGGTTTCTTTGGCGCGTTTAATTTCCTTCTCGTATGTTTCCTTATCCTTAACCAAATTTCTCTTTTCCCTTTCCAACTTATTGAGCTCCTTGGATTCTTGGTCTAAACGTTTAGACACAGCATCGAAAGCTGCGCCCGTTGCGAATTTTTTAAGTATCGATTGGATCGCTGGACTTTTATCTGAATTATAATGATAATACTGGTTTCCTGACTTCAAAAACACACTTAAGTAAACACCTTCAGGTGTACTATTGAAATTTGAAAACACTTGAATTGCCGTATCTTCTAAAGAAGGAATAAGCACATTAGAGCTCACCAAATCGCTAGATTTTGACACTTTTAGCGTTTTCCCGCCATATTGCTTCATTAATTTCTCCCAATCTCGCTGCGCATCTTTTGCCTTCACTTCTGGAATCAGCACTTTAAATCCGCTCTGGATACCTTGGCTCATATTAAGTGTTACAGGAGAAACTGACGTAACTTGAGCTTGAGTAAACAACGTTTGTGACGCCAAAATGAGTATAAAAATTACGTGTTTCATAATTCCTTATTTATCCAAATATGTTGTTCGCCATTTTCATGGCATCGTTAAATCGTTTCACGTCTAATCCATGACTTACCCCATGGCGGTCAAGATATTGAATTAAATTTTCCGTCGGCATATTCCCTACTAGATTGTCTTCTGCCATAGGACAACCACCAAAACCTTTGATTGCACCATCAAATCGCCGACAACCATTTCGCCATGCGGCATCTACCTTTTCCTCCCAATCATCCGCTCTTGTATGAAAATGTGCTCCAAATTCTGGTTTTGTAAAACTCGCATTTAACTGTTTGAAAACAGACTGTATGGACTCAGCATTTGAAACCCCAACAGTGTCGCTTATCGAAAATGAATCCACTCCGAGGTCGGCAATTTTGCCTACCCACTCTTCAACAATCTCTGGCCCCCAATAGTCTCCGTAATTATTGCCGAATCCCATGGATATATAGATGACAACTTCTTTGTTTTGTGATCCCGCTTGATCAACAAGGAAGCGTACAACGTCTAAGCTATCCGTAATTGAAGAATTGGTATTTCGTTGCTGAAAAGTTTCAGAAACAGAAAATGGAAACCCCAGATAATCAAGCCGTTCGTGTTTTACCGCATCTTCAATTCCTCGTTTGTTTGCAACAATTACTGAAAGTCGTGTATCACTTTCATCAATCGAATCAAGCACTTTTTGCGTATCACGCATTTGAGGGATGGCCTTTGGTGAAACAAAACTTCCGCAATCCAATGTATGGTATCCAACCTTTAGCAACGCATTAATATATTCGATTTTGGTTTGGGTTGGAACGAACCACTCCAAACCTTGCATTGCATCACGTGGACATTCAATTATCTTAATATCCATTAATTTCTATATAATTCGTTCGTTTATTGCTGGTTTTACGCTCAAACAAGGTGCGTAAATGCTTATTACATCAGCCTTTCTTCATATTACTTCAAGGCTGTTTGCTTTTCGTCTCAAAAGTACCATTTTTGCACCTTTTAAAAGAGAAGTAAAGAATTAACATGTCTCAAGAAGAGCTACCTAAAATAGATAACGAAGCCATCAGCAACACCGATGGATCCGTTGATCAATCTCCTTCCGCGCCTAATACAGAATCAGAAAAAACTTCTACTGTTGAAGAACAAGTAGAAAACACGGATCCTATTGCCGCGGAGGCAACACCAGCAGAAACAACCGTTGAAGAAGACACGAAAGACGTGGCTAAAAACATCGTTTCAGCTAATGAAGAGGAAGAAGAAACAGAAATTGATGAAGATGATGCTGATGAATCTTCTGAAATGGAAATCGACCACTCCATAGATCTAGAACAACTCAATAAAGATCAATTGCTAAGTCTTGCTATTGAGTCGACGCAAAAGCTAACCACGCGTGATGCCTTTAACAGGTTGAAACAGATTAGGCCACTATTTAACGATATCCTGCGCTCTGAAAAGAAACAAGCACTTCAAGCACATATAGAGTCTGGTGATGAAGCTGATAACTTAAAACACGATGACGCTTCTTATCGCGACCGTTTTAAAGAGGTTTTCAATCTAGCCAAAAACGCTAGACATGAAGAACGCCAGAGAATTGAAGAAGAAAAAATAAAAAACTTCAAGAAAAAAGAAGCACTATTAGAACAACTGAGAGGCATAACCGAATCCGACGAAACAGAAAAAAGCCTTGATGACGTAAAGGCGTTGCAGCAAGAATGGCGTGGCATAAGGGTATTACCTGCAGACAAGGTACAAGCCCTGTGGGACTCTTACCATTTTTTACTCGACAAGTTTTACGACAATCACTCAATCAACATAGAGCTTAAAGAGTTAGACAGAAAAAAGAACCTAGAAGTTAAAATAGACCTTACTAAAAAAGTTGACGCCCTCAGTTCGGAAAACTCATTAAAGAAGAGTTTTATACTTCTAAATAAGTACCAGGAAGAATTCAGAAATACGGGACCCGTGCCGCGTGAATTCAATAAAGAGATTTGGGAACGTTTCCGCGAAGCGTGTGACAAAGTTTACGAACAGAAAAAAGCTGTGTTCGATGCACTTGAAGGGGAACGAAACAAGAATCTAGAACTGAAGGAAGTATTGGTTGAGAAAGCAAGTTTGATTGCACAAACCAGTGCTAAAAAAGTTAAAGATTGGAAAGAAAAAGCGGCATCTCTTGATGCGCTTATGAATGAATGGAAAAAAATAGGTCCTGTTCCACGTTCGAAAAATGAAGTTGTATGGAAAGCTTTCCGTAAGTCATTCAACAGCTTTTACGATAATAAGAGCGCCTTCTTCAAGCAGATTAACAATGAGCGTAAGGCTAATCTTATCATTAAGGAAGATATCTGTAAAAGAGCAGAAGAAGTTAAAGACAGTGAAGACCTAAATTTTGCTACCAACGAACTAAAAAAACTACAGCGCGAGTGGAAAGAAGTAGGTCCGGTACCTGATAAAGTGTCGAATGTGATTTGGAAACGCTTTAGAGCCGCTTGCGATGAATTTTTCGAGAAAAAACAAAAAGCATTCGAAGGCAAAAAAGAAGAAGAAGTAAAAAACTTAGAAACCAAGGAATCGTTGATCGTTAAGCTAAGCGCATTGCTAGAAAACGGTAAATCAGAGTCAATTCTGAATGACCTTAAGGCTATTCAGAAGGAATGGAATCAAGTGGGTTTTGTCCCAATCAAAAAGAAGAAGGACATAGATAACCGCTATCGTAAAGTTTCTGACGACGTGTTTAATAAATTCAAGTTAGACCGACAGAGCCTAAAACAAGGTCAAATCAAGTCCCACTATGCAAACTTGTCTCAATTGCCATCAGGCAACCAGAAATTGAAGGATGAGGCCTACAAAATTAAAAAGAAGATGTCTTTTCTTTCAAGCGAGATTGCTACGTTAGAGAATAACATGGAGTTCTTCGGTCGTTCGAAAGGAGCGCAAAAGCTGAAAGACGAAATTGCTGGGAAAATTGAAAAAACGAAAGATCAATTAGCGAGATTAAAAGCAGAACTCAAAGTAATTAAGTCAGTGAATGAAAAGCCTGCAGCCGAAAATGCAGGAAACTCATAAACCATATTCGTTTTTAAAACGGCTTAAGCTGTATGCCAAATTTCTGGTAGAGGCAAAATCATGGAGGTCTATTCACAGCCCTTTTATGTTTGAGTTTGCCAAATATGTAAAAACCTCTAAAGTAGATGCTAAAAAGTTTGACCACATCGAACAAAAGCGGCGAAAGCTATTTAAAGACCAACGCGTCATCACTTTTAAGGATTATGGCGCAAGTGGAATTGACCGCACACGTAAAGTGTCTGAAATAGCCAAAAAATCAGCTAAAGCTAAACCGCAGTGTGAAACACTAGCGAAAATTTTGACTTACCTAAAGCCGAATGTCGCCATCGAACTGGGTACATCTTTAGGAATTAGTTACGCCTATATGGTTCGAGCCTCGCCTAATTCAACATTGACCACCATAGAAGGTGCGAAGGAAATTGCAGAAATTGCCTCATCCAATTTAAGTGATTTGGGCTTTTTTGGAAATATTCGAGTAGGTAAATTCGACGAACAGTTACCACTATTACTAAAGGAACTGGACTCTATAGATTTTGCTTTTGTAGATGGAAATCATCAACAAACAAGTACGTTAGATTATTTCAATCAAATCGTAAGTCGGTTATCAACAAATGGTTGTATCGTTTTCGACGATATATATTGGTCTCAAGGAATGACCAATGCCTGGAATCAAATTAAAGCAGACAATCGTGTTTCGTTAAGTTTAGACTGTTTCCATTTTGGTATTGTGTTTATTCGTGAAGGTGTAGATAAGCAACACTTCACTGTAGCACTTTAACCAACTCTTCATCATATAATTTGACAACTATATTCCAATGATAAGAGGAAACATCAGTCCTAAAACTACGCAGGGTAAAATTACTAAGCATCGTTTTCAGTGTAGAATAAAAATCGTCGTCTGTAGAATAAAAAATATCCAAACTACTATATAAATCACTGTATGACAATCGATTAGGCAACAAAGGTTGTACGTCACAATACATTGCCTCTAGCACACTTAATCCAAAAAATTCCTGATTTGCGGTTACAGGAAGCATGTTGCATCGCCACAATAGCTCGTAATATGTTTTTCTGTCGTCAACAAAGCCCCAATGTTTGATGTGGTGGTCGAGATGCTCTTTCGCTTTTTTAAATATTCCGGGGCTTTGGCTGTAGTTCTCCCCCATCACATATAAATCGAAAGCATGACCCTCGTCACTTAAGCGTATCAAGGTGTTAAAAAACAAGTCTGGGTTTTTATCGTATTCCCATCGATGATTCCATAAAATAGCAGGTGTTTGACTCTTATCAACCCTATTTGAGTCAATTGTTGCAGAGTCGATTCCCAAGGGAATAACAGTTGACTTTTTTTTGCATGCTACTGCCTCTTTTGAATGAAATCCAGCATCAGGAAACAACTTCAAAAACAACGCCAACTCTGAAAACCAGATATCCCGATGAAAACTTGAATTAAACCACACAGCATCGGCCGCAAGCATTGATTTATAGTTTATTAAGCCATAATGGAGGTCTCGGTTTTTATCTTCATCAGAGGTTTGAAAAGGATAAACAACCTGATTCTCATGCATGTATAGAACGATTTTAGTTTTGCTTTTTTCCGCCGACAACAAAGATTTAAAAACGGCAACATCGAGCATGTCGGTAACCAAAAAAACATCAATTACTTCATTGGATTGGTTGACATCTTTGGCTAACTGGATCGCACCAGCTCCCATACGCCACTTCCAATGCCTGCCAGGAAGCGTAAATGTAATGCAGTCTGCAGCTAGAAACCGGCATAACGAATCAACCCATGTTTTGTGGGACCCAGAATAAAAAGGTTCGACGATAGCAACTTGCATATAAGGTATTAACGCATAATTCCGCGTTGATTTAAAGCACGCCGATAGGCTGACCGATTCCTTTCGTGTTGCGTATTGGTTCTGGCAAAAGCATGATAACCAGAAAAATCAGCTTTAGCACAAAAGAACATAAACTCCGTATTGGCCGCATTTAAAACCGCGTCTACAGCCTTGGTACTAGGCAATAAAATTGGACCTGGCGGTAAGCCTAAATTTTTATAGGTGTTATACGGGCTCTCAACTTCCAAATCTTTGTACAATACACGTTGCCGACCTTCTTCGTTTATCAAATAACGAATTGTCGGATCGGCTCCTAGAGGCCAATTCTGCTGTAGGCGATTTAAATATACGCCAGCAATCATGGGCATTTCGGTATCCATCATGGTTTCAGAATCAACAATACTGGCCAAAATAACCACCTCGTTTGGCGTTAAATCAATTTCTTGTGCTTTTGTCGTTCTTTCCTGGTCCCAAAAGGCTGCATGCTCTGATACAAACCGTTGAACCACCTGGTCTGCAGTGGTAGCCCAATTAAAAAAATAGGTGTTGGCAATAAACAAACAAGGCCAACTTTCAGTGTTGTAACCTAGACTTTCGACAAGTGAATCGTTATTGAACATATTCGTCAAGTCCAACGAATCGATCTCTAAAGGTTCTGTAATTTTAGAAAAAATCTGATTGCGTGATATACTTCCGGTCAATATGACTTTGACATCTTTGGTTTGACCAGATCGTAAGATGTTTATCAAATCACGGTTACCCAAATCACTGGCTATCTGATATTTCCCAGGTCTAATTTTATTCGGAAGATTCATCTCCTTTGCTACTCTATCAAAAGATGTTTTGTTTATCAGAACTGAGTCCAGACCGAATAACAATGAATCGTATGTCCAATTAGCGCCTATGTACAGTTCATGACTGGCATCAGGTGTATCTACGACATTATCCTGAACAACATAGGTGTAACCCAGCCAGGCCAAGAAGCCACCAATCAGGGCCAAACAAAACAAGCTAATTATTACAATTTTTTTCATGTGACAGAGGCAAATATACAACCCAAAATCATCGGTAATAGAAGTCATTAATATTGTAGATTTGCAACCATTAGATATGAAGATAGCACTTCTCGGATATGGTAAAATGGGTAAAGCAATTGAGCAAATTGCAATTGACAAAGGCCATACAATTGTTTTAAAATCAGAGGATGACACGTATACGATTCAAGAACTTGGGTTAGCAGATGTCGCCATAGAGTTTAGCACACCTGACTCTGCGTTGCCTAATATTCAAAAATGTGGAGATGCAGGCGTTCCCGTTGTTGTTGGAACTACAGCTTGGTATCATCATTTTGAAGAAGCAAAAAGCTATATTGAATCAAAGCAAGGTGGCCTATTTACGGCAACTAACTTCAGTATTGGTGTAAACCTGTTCTGGAAAATTACGGAACAGGCAAGTAAGCTTTTAAGTAGTTATGCTGAATACGAACCAAGTATAGACGAAATACACCATACACAAAAACTGGACGCGCCAAGTGGTACGGCAATTACTACAGCGGAAAAGATGTTGGATCAACTTAGTAGAAAATACGAATGGGTTCATCATGAAAATGGCCAAGGTTCAATTTCCAATGAACTAGAATTGAGTGTTCGTTCGTTCAGGGAAGTAAATGTCCCTGGAACGCATACCGTCAAATTTGGAAGCGACATTGACACAATTGAAATCACACACACAGCACATAGTCGACAAGGATTTGCCGCCGGCGCGCTTAAGGCAGCTGAATTTATGGTTAATAAAACCGGGGTATATACAATGAACGACTTACTAAACTTATAATTGAAATGAATTTTAACCCTATAGATACATTTAAAGAATTTAGGACAAGAACGAAGGTTGTCTTAATCGTCTGGACAGTTTTAAACTTATTGATACTAGGCATTTTACTTTTTGGCGCAAAAGCACCAGTTGTAGGAAGTATTATATTTTTCGTCATTTGGGAATTAGCGGTTTGGGGATACTATGTATATCGATATAACTTCAGACATTTACATCGTGTCGGGGAATGGGTAGATGCGATTATGTTCGCTGTAATTGCTGCAACGGTAATCAGAAGCATGTTTATCGAGTTGTATCAAATTCCTACATCATCGATGGAAAAGTCTTTGCTCGTAGGTGACTTCCTATTTGTCAACAAAATGAGTTATGGTACACGATTAACTATGACTCCGTTAAGTTTCCCGTTTGCTCATCATACCATGCCTTGGATAAACACCAAAGCCTACTCGGAAGCCATTAAGTTCCCATATTATAGATTACCAGGTTTCGGAAAAATTAAGAATGGAGACGTTGTGGTCTTTAATTGGCCCGATGAAAGATTGGACAGACCATTAGACAAAAAAGAAAACTATATAAAAAGGTGTGTTGCGATTCCAGGCGATTCTATTTCAGTTAAACGTGGTGTCGTTCATATCAATGGAGTGGCAGAAGACGTTCCTCCAATGCGCCAGTTCAGTTATTTGGTCCGTAAAAACACCATGGGTGGAATGGGCAATAAATTCCTTAAAGAACAAGACATTACAGATTATGAGTTAGATGGTGACTCTACTATTTACTTGATGCAGTTAAATGATGTTAATCGTCCTAATGTTCAAAATTATAGCTTGGTAAACACCGTTGACACCGTTCTGCACAGACCTGGTCAAAACGATGGTAATCTGTTCCCAATAAGCAAACAACACAGTTGGAGTCGAGATTGGTATGGACCGCTTTATGTACCTAAAAAAGGGGCAACCGTTACATTAACCAAAGCGAACTACGACATCTATGAAAGACTGATTCAGGAATATGAAAATCATCCAGACTTTACTACGCGAGGAGGAAAGTTTTACATGGGTCAAGAGGAGATTACGGAATACACATTTGAAATGGACTATTATTTTATGATGGGCGATAATCGACATTATAGCTACGACTCTCGTTTTTGGGGATTTGTACCAGAAAACCATGTGGTTGGTAAGGCTTGGTTCGTTCTATGGTCTATGCGTCATGACGTTAAGAAGTTCACAACAACAGATGGCCAGCAGGTAGAAAGTCGCAAATTTGACGGTATTCGATGGAAACGTTGTTTCATGGGGATTAAGTAATGGAAAGACGGGATATGCGTGTTGTGTTCATCGGAACACCAGAATTTTCAGTCCCGAGTCTTCAAGCGCTTCACGAAGCTGGATATAACATTGTAGGTGTCATAACAGCTCCAGATCGAAAAAGTGGTAGAGGCATGAAGCTCCAGTATTCAGCTGTCAAGCAATATGCGCTGGATCACGACATCAAAGTTTTACAACCTACAAACCTCAAAAATCAAGACTTTCAAAAAGAGCTCGCTGGTTTAAGCGCTGATATCCAAGTCGTCATTGCCTTTAGAATGTTACCGGTAGCGGTTTGGGATATGCCCAAATTCGGAACGATAAACCTACACGCTTCTTTACTGCCTAATTATCGTGGTGCCGCACCAATTAATTGGGCGATTATCAACGGGGAGAAAGAAACTGGATTAACAACGTTTAAACTGAAGCATGAAATTGATACGGGAAACGTTCTTAAGCAAGTTGCACTTGCTATAGATAAGGATGAAACCGCTGGCAGCTTGCATGACCGCATGATGTTTGCTGGTGCCGAGATCGTGTTAGAAACGATTGATGCGATACGAAATAATCGCATAGAGGAGCATCCGCAAGTATTGTCTGATGAGATGCACCCTGCGCCAAAAATATTTAAATCTACTTGTGAAATAGACTGGTATACTCCCGGTCAATCGATCTTTAATCTTGTGCGTGGATTGAGTCCATACCCAACAGCGAGAACCATTCTTGAAGGTAAAATATTAAAAATCTATAGGTGCACGTTTGTCCCAGAAAAGCATTCACGTTATCCTGGCAATTTCGTTACAAACGATAAGGACTACCTTGGTTTTTATTGCAAAGACGGATTGGTCCAGTTAAACGAGGTTCAATTGGAAGGAAAAAAAAGGATGGATATCGCATCATTTCTAAGAGGAATTAACTTGTCGTGATTGATTAATAATTCGGTTATAAAAAACAGAATCACACTATATTTGCATTAGACATTGCTCCCGTAGTTCAACTGGATAGAATACCAGATTTCGGCTCTGGTGGTTAGGGGTTCGAATCCCTTCGGGTGCACAGGTTAGAAAGAGTCTCTTATTTAATTTAGGAGACTCTTTTTTTTATTGGCAGTTACGTATTCGAACTAGCGGTGGCCAGGGGTTCGAAATGTATTCACGAATGCCTATTTATCAAAACTAAAAGCTAATGAGTAATCCCTTCGGGTGCACAAAAAAGGGTTGCTTTGCAACCCTTTTTTAATTTTTAATGTTTAATTCTTAATGTTAACTATTAATCAATTGGTGGCCAGAGTCAGGGAGGTAGAACGTTTTCAATTTTCAACTCTCAATTATCAACTCTAAATTTTCAACTTTAAATTTTCAATTATCAATTGAATTAATCAAAAATCTTACCCGGATTCATAATTCCATTTGGATCAAATGCTAGTTTTATGCCCCGCATGAGTTGTAGGTGGTTTTCGCTCATGACTTCCTTCATGTACTTTTTTTGCACATAGCCAATACCATGTTCACCGCTAATGGTACCTCCTAGATTCTTACAGAGTCGAAATATTTTCCGGATTCCTTGTTCCAAGTGCGGTCCATTCCATTGTTCATCAGTAAGGTCATTCTTGAGAATATTGACGTGCAAATTTCCATCACCAGCATGGCCGTAACACACCGATTCAAAACCATACTCTGCTCCTATTTCTTTGACCCCGGCCATCAAATTAGCCAGGTGGCTTCGTTTAACGACCGTATCTTGTTCTTTATACGTTGAATATGCTTTGACAACCTCCCCAATACTTCTACGAATACTCCACCAAGCTTCCTTTTGTTCACCTGAGTCGGCGAACAAAACTGAATCAATTCCATGATTCTCCAATTGCTCGCTTATAGATCCACAATCCGCATACAGTTGATCCATATTATCTCCATCGACTTCAATCATTATGGCAGCTTCACTCCCACTGGCCAAAGGGTTATTAAGGCTAAGTCGGTCACAGGCCAAATCTATCCCTTTTCGCTCCATAAGCTCCATGCCTGACGGAACAACACCTGATTTCATAATGTCGGAAACCGCTTCACACGCTGTAGTTGCTTTACTAACATTCGCCCATAACAACAGATTGTGTATGGGTTTTGCTAAAAGTCTAACCACAACTTTGGTCACAATGCCTAAAGTGCCCTCGCTGCCAATAAACAGCTGCGTGAGGTTATATCCTGTAGAGTTTTTCAATGTGTTTGCTCCCGTCCAAATCACTTTACCATTTGGCAATACGACCTCTAGATTAAGAATATAGTCTTTTGTAACACCATACTTAACTGCTTTGGGTCCACCGCTATTGTGTGCCACATTACCACCAATAAAACAAGACCCTTTGCTTGCTGGGTCTGGTGGATAGAAAAGCCCTCTAGCTTCAACTGCTTCCCTTAAATTGTGATTGATAACGCCGCTTTCAACAGTTGCTTGCATATTGGATTCGTCGATATCCATGATTCGATCAAAATGCTCCATTGATACCAAAACGCCTTTGTTTATCGGTAAACTTGCTCCACTTAGTCCGGTCCCTGCACCACGCGGTGTAACAGGAATTTTGTTGCTATCGCAGTACCCCATCAACCGACTAAGTTGATTGACGTTTCTCGGTTTAACGACAAGGTCTGGCTGAAATACAAAATCTTCCGTCTCATCATGACCATATCGCATCAAATTATCCGCATCGGAAAAAACGACTTCTTCGCCTAATACATTTTGTAAGTCATGCAGTAAATTCACTGTTTATATAAAATTTTAGTTACGTAATCGAATTAATTAATATCGCATCACAAAATACGTATTATTGAACAACAAAATAAGAAGCATGATTAGACAATCAATTATCTATACTTTATCTCTTTTTCTCATTGCCTCAAGCGCAATTGCACAGAAGCCAATTACGCTAAACGATATTTGGGCAAGTGGTGTGTTCTATCCCAAAATGATAAGCGGATTCATCAATTTAAATGATGGCAAATCGTATGTCAAAATGGAGAAAGATGCTGATGGTAATTCTCAAGTTGTTCGGTATTTATACAGCACAGGAGAAAAAACAGGTGTTTTAATCGATGGAAGCAAAATAGCTACAGCAAATGGGATGCAATATTTTGCCTTCGGAAGCTTCACATTTAATGCGGACGAAACAAAAGCGTTAATCCCGGTAAATACGCAATCCATTTATCGTCATTCCTCAAAATCTAATTATCTGATATGGGATAAAGCGACAAACAAATTAAGTAAGGTGTCTGAAGAAAAAGTGAGGTATGCTACGTTCAATCCTCAATCGACAAAAGTGGCCTACGTATTTAATAACGACCTCTATGTTAAAGACTTAGCCAAAAACAAGACGAAGCGTTTGACCAAAGATGGTGAACATAATTCGATTATTAACGGCGCTGTGGATTGGGTATATGAGGAAGAATTTGGCATGTCGCGTGGGTATGAATGGAACGCCGACGGTACTAAGATCGCTTATTACAAGTTCGATGAAAGTCACGTTAAGGAATGGGATATCGAAGTTTACGGAAACTTGTACCCAAATCACACCAAATTCAAATATCCAAAAGCCGGAGAAGCCAACTCTATCGTAGACGTGTATATCACGAACCTAAAGAACAAGGGGAAGAAGCTTGAGATTGAATCGGAGAACGACCAATATATTCCGAGAATAAAGTGGTCTAATAACCCAAATATCTTAACTCTTCAGCGTTTAAATCGTCACCAAAATCATTGGGAGATGCTTGTGGTAGACGCAAAAACACGTGAAGTAAGTGTTAGTCTGGAAGAAAAGGACAAGTATTACGTCGACATCACAGATGACATTATTTTCCTTGATGACAAAGAGCATTTTGTGATCAAAAGTGAAAGATCTGGTTTTTGGCACTTGTACCTTCATAAGGTCGATGGACCGCAAGTAGGCATCATCACCCGAGGAGAATGGGAAGTTGATCAATTGCTGGGGGTAGATGAAAAAAACGGAAAGGTTTACTTCACTTCTACTGAAGTATCACCAATGGAAAGACATGTTTATGTTGTCGACATCTCAGGAAAGAACAAAAAGCAACTCACTACAGGTAAAGGAACTCACCGCGCAGTATTCAGTAATGATTACTCAACATTCTTTCATACCTATACGAGTGCGACATCACCCCATGTATACAGTATTGACAATAACCAAGGCGAAACTGTCCGTTTGTTAGAAAACAACGCAGCCTATAAAGCCAAACTAGCAGAATACAAACTCGGACCTATAGCTTTTGAAAATATTGACTTGGAAAACGGTGTAAGTTTGAACTCCTACACCATAAAACCAGCGGATTTTGATTCGTCTAAAAAATATCCTCTTTTGATGTTTGTGTATGGCGGTCCGGGGTCTCAGCAAGTAAAAGACAACTGGTTGTGGCACAATTATTTTTGGCATCAAATGTTGGCCAACGAGCATGGATATATAATCGCTGTGGTTGATAATAGAGGTACGGGCGCAAGAGGAGCTGCATTCAAAAAAATGACCTACTTACAATTGGGCAAGTATGAGACCGAAGATCAAATAGCAGCGGCAAAGTATTATGGGGAAATGGGCTTTATCGATGCCTCTAGAATCGGCATATGGGGTTGGAGTTATGGTGGGTACATGAGCAGTTTGTGCCTGACTAAAGGTGCAGATGTATTTAAAGCAGCCATCGCTGTTGCACCAGTAACGAACTGGCGTTATTACGACAACATTTACACTGAGCGTTACATGAGGACTCCTCAAGAAAATGCAGATGGATATGATAACAACTCCCCTATTAACCATGTCGAAAAACTAAAAGGAAAATACCTTTTGATACACGGTACGGGAGACGACAATGTTCATTTTCAAAACACTGCAGAAATGGTCAATAAGATGATTCATCAAAACATCCCATTTGATTCTGAGTTTTATCCGAACAAAAATCATGGCATTTCAGGAGGCTATACACGGTTACATTTATTTATCCGTATGACCGACTTCATAATAGAAAACCTGTAATCTTGTTTTTCTAAAGACAACGTCTATTTTTACAAAAATTAAAAACAGAAATATATGAGCGAAGAAGTTTTAATGGAAGAGCACAAGGACGACGGGATGCCGGAATACACTTCTGGTCACCCTAACGGGCTGATGACTCTTTTCTTTTCAGAAATGTGGGAACGTTTCTGTTATTATGGAATGCGTACATTATTGACTTTATTTTTAGTAAAGTCATTAATGAAAGGTGACGCGCAAGCCTCATTAATTTATGGCGCTTACACAGGTTTGGTTTATGCTGCTCCTATTTTAGGGGGTAAAATGGCTGATCGATTCTTAGGGTATCGTTTTGCTGTCATGCTGGGTGCTATTCTTATGGCGATAGGAGAATTCATTATTCTAGGAGGTACTGAACATTTGTTATTTGTTGGTATGGGGGCTTTGATTATAGGTAATGGATACTTTAAAGCTAATATATCTACCATCGTTGGTAAACTTTACAAAGACAATGATCCACGGAGAGATTCAGGATTTACAATTTTTTATATTGGGATAAATATTGGGGCATTACTAGCGACCACTGTCGTCGCCTATGTCGGTGAGACCTATGGTTTCAAATATGGATTCGGACTTGCTGGCTTAGGTATGCTGGCTGGCTTGGTCATCTTTTATACTGGCAGACACAATTATGCTGCATCTACAGGTCTTGAGGTGACTGCTGAAGGTAGAAAGAAAGTATTGGGACCACTTAATATGATACATTTAATAACAATAGGGTCTATACTATTAATCCCTTTATGTTATTTACTTATAGTAAACAACCATGTACTGAATTATATATTCTTAGGTTTGTTTATTTATGTCGCCTACTCACTGATATCTGCTGGGGTTAAAGAAGACATTGTTGAGAAAACGAAAATATGGAGAGACCGTATGATTGCATTGGTTCTTTTCATGGTGATTAACATCGTTTTTTGGGCTTGTTTTGAACAGGCTGGAACGTCATTAACTCTTTTTGCAGATAGAAACGTAAACAGGGAAATATTCGGATGGTTGATGCCAGCTAGTATGACTCAATTCTTCAATCCATTTTTTATCATAGTATTTGGATCCATATTCTCTGCAATGTGGGTTAAACTGTCAAAAATCGGAAAGAACCCTAACATTCCAATGAAGTTTGCCTTTGGTATTTTGCAACTAGGATTAGGCTTCTTACTAACATATGTTGGATATAAAATGTCTGACAACAACTTAGTACCGCTGCTTATTTTGGTATTCCTGTACATGTTACATACAACTGGAGAATTATTTTTATCTCCGATTGGATTGTCTATGGTAACAAAGCTTTCTCCAAAGAAAATGGCAGGAACAGCTATGGGTGCATGGTTCCTAAGCTTTGCGATTGCAAATCTACTTGGTGGACAAATTGCAGCGCTTACAGGCGGAGGTCACGGTGGTGACGAAGAAGTAGACAAATCTAAATTTACACTAGCGACTACAGTTGAAGAAGCCTTGGAATTAAACGATGAGTCAGCCAAATTCGAAGATTGGCAAGCCTTTTATGAAGTTCCAGAAAGTCTTGGGATGAAGGCAAAAGATAAAAAGGACGTTGAAGTGCCTAAGAATATTTCATATCAAAAGTACTTTGACATTCAAGATTGGATAAATTTACGGGATAAATTAAAAGAAGGTGTCACATTAAAACAGTGGGCAGAAACGCGAGTAACTAAAGATACTCTAAAGGAATCTACTGCATGGTTGAATGCAGAAGCATGGAACACACTTAAAGTGAAATATGCATCGTACATAGAAGCGGATTTTAAAGCGAAAGAAAATGCTGGTATTAGTTTAGGTGACTGGGGCTATTTTAACGGTGGAATTGAAAAACTGGCGAGCGATGAATCATTAACTCTAAGCCAGGGTTTAGAGGAACAGAAAAACATTGTTCAAAAGAGTCGATTAGAAAAGTATGTTGACATATTCACTAAAATTGGCTTTGTTTTACTAATAATCTCCTTGCTGATAGCGATTTTGAGTAAACCTCTTAAAAAGCTTATGCATGGTGTAGAATAGAACTTTAAATTATGCTAACATCATAAAAAGTTAGCTTTAAAATAACAATAAAACCGTGGATTTTTATTCGCGGTTTTTTTATGCCAACTGTTTATATATCAAGTAATTAAACTGTTCGCACATTGTCTAAAAAAACACCAAAAAGACTACGATAACCACGTCGTGGATTGTACCTTTGTGCTTTATTTTATAAAAATCACGTGTGAGTGAAGAGGCGAAGCTTTGCGCACTGTTGACAAAAACGAAAAACATTGAGTACACCAGTTTTACCTAACACAAAAATCGCCGTCATCGGCTTAGGGTATGTGGGCCTACCACTAGCCTTAGAGTTTGCTAAGAAATATCCGGTAATAGGATACGATATCGATAAAAGCAGGGTTGCTAAGTTAATGGGTGGTATTGACCACACCTTAGAGGTAGAAAGCGATGAGCTGTCGAACGTGTTGGTCAACGAAGTTCCTAAAGACATTGGCCTGTATTGCTCAGCAAATGAATCAGACATTTCAGACGCAAACGTGTACATCATTACCGTTCCTACGCCTATTGATGAATTCAAGAAACCGGATCTAAATCCATTGATATTTTCGAGTCAAGCTGTTTCAAATTACCTTAAAAACGATGACATCGTAATTTACGAGTCAACGACTTTTCCGGGTTGCACGGAAGAAATTTGTGTTCCTGAATTGGAAAAAGGTGGTGGCTTAAAGTTTAACACGGATTTCTTTTGTGGTTACTCACCTGAGCGTATCAACCCAGGAGATAAAATTAATACGCTTACTAAAATTCAGAAGATTACTTCTGGCTCAACGGAAGAAATCGCTGAGAAAGTAGACGTATTATACAAATCAATCATTACCGCTGGAACTTACAAAGCCCCTTCGATGAAGGTTGCTGAAGCCGCTAAGGTTGTAGAAAATTGCCAACGCGACTTGAATATTTCCTTTGTAAACGAACTGGCATTAATTTTTGACCGTGTTGGTATTGATACCAACGATGTTATAGAAGCTGCCGGAACAAAATGGAACTTCCTAAAATATAGACCCGGGTTGGTTGGTGGCCATTGTATTGGCGTTGACCCGTACTATATGGTTCACAAAGCAGAACAGCTGGGCTACTATCCTGAGGTGATTAAATCAGGGAGACGAGTAAACGAGCATATTGGTGCCTTTGTCGCTAATAAAGTCATCAAATTGATGATCTCGAAAAATATAGCAATCAAGGACTCAGAAATGTTGGTGCTTGGAATGACCTTTAAGGAAAATTGTCCAGACATTAGAAACTCTCGGGTAATTGACATTATAGACGAACTAAAAGGTTTTGGTGGCAAAGTAACGGTTTACGATCCCTGGGCGAACTTCGATGAAGTAAAGGCGGAATATGGCGTCGAAATCGTAAAAGTGCTCCCAAATAAAAAATTCGATGCGATTATTTTAGCCGTGGCACATGAACAGTTTGAAACACTCGATTTTAACGCAATAAAAGAGCAAACCGCGGTGATTTATGATGTGAAAGCAACCATGGACAAAGCACTCGTTGATGGCAGACTCTAAGCAACGCATACTGATTACCGGAATGGCTGGATTTATTGGTTATCACTTAGCCAAAAAATTAGGTCGTGAAGGATTTGACGTCTATGGCGTAGACAGCATAAACGATTATTACAGCACCAAACTTAAAAAAGACCGTCTCTTGGATCTTGGGGTAGCCGTTGGCCCAACGGATATTGGTTGGATATCCAATCCCAATAAAAACATTCATTTTCTGCAAGCTGATTTATCCAAGTCGGATGAATGTGCGAGAGTATTTGAAGGGGATCACTATGACGCACTAGTACATCTAGCGGCACAACCTGGTGTACGAAAATCCATTTCGCACCCTGCCATATATTTTCAGTCAAATTTAGTGGCGACATACAACTTATTAGAGCAACTAAAAGATTCACCACAAACTGCCTTGTTAATGGCATCGAGTAGTTCTGTTTATGGACATTCATCAGATACCCCCTATACCGAATCACAGCAAACAGATGCTCCTGTATCCTTATATGCTGCTACCAAAAAAAGCACTGAGATTATCGCGCACTATTATGCGCACCAGTACAAAATCGACACTTCTATGTTGCGGTTTTTTACGGTTTACGGTCCTTGGGGTAGACCCGACATGGCCGTTTATGGTTTTTTTGACAAGATAATGAATGGGGAAGAAATTAAAGTGTTTAACCAAGGGGACCTAAAGCGTGATTTCACATACATTTCAGACATAGTTGACAACCTCCATTTGTTGTTGTTAAACCGATTAAATAAAACAAAAGAAGATACCACAACGTCTTACGAAATATACAACATCGGAAACCAGTCGCCAGTGAAGCTGTTGGATTTTATATCTTTGATTGAAAAAATTGCTAATAAAAAGGCAAAAAAGGCGTTTTTACCCATGCAACCTGGTGATGTTTATGAGACGTATGCAGATTCTAACAAACTTAAACAGTTGTTGCATTTTGACTATAATACGCCTTTAGAAAAAGGGCTTACCAAGTTTTATGAATGGTATAAAACGTATCACACAATAAATACTAAAGCATTACAATCCCATGAATAGATTGTTATACATACTGATATTACTTATGAGTTTCACTACGGTGCAGTCTCAGGTGTATCAGGAAGATCAGATAGAAGCAGCACAAGCCGCCTTGGCAGACGCAGGTGTCGAACAAGACGAAGTAAAAAGACGTTTACGCGCCAAAGGCATTGATTTAGACAATATCCAACCAGAGCAGTTGGGTACGCTAGAAGCAGAAATTCGTGCAATAGTGGAGGAAATTCAGCAAGAGCAAGCTGATGAAGAAGAGGCAGCCGCTGATGACCAAACTGATGGAGCTGAATCAGAAAATCAAGCCCCTTCGAAAGAGACCGTTGTATCTTCAAAAGTTCCGCCTAGCCAAGATTTTAAAGAACCAGCTAAAGATTTAACCTCTGATTCTATAGAATCAGAAGCACGCAATAAAATGAAGATGTTAAGTCGTAAATCGGCTGATGAGGTTATACGCCGCATGAAGCAAGGTGCGACTTTGGATGAAGCGATCTACGATGTATTAACGGAAGAAGAGAAAAATCAATATTCTGCCCAGAGCAGTGTATACGGCATGGATGTCTTCTTTAACAAATCATTAGACGTTTATCGAACAACATCGTCTGCCACGACTCCAGATAGTTATATATTAGACGTAGGTGATAAAATCGCGATTAATATTTTCGGTGCCTCACAAACCGATTTATTGTATGAAATTCAGGATGACGGATTTATCCGTCCTCGAGGTATTGCTAAAATATATTTACGGGGCGTTTCGTTGAAAAAAGTAAAAGCACTTTTATTAGGAAGATTCCAACAGAGTTATGTGTTTAGTCCAGGTCAGTTTGAAGTGACCCTACACACAACACGTACCATTACGGTAAACATCTTTGGGGAAGTCAATCAACCTGGGAGTTATACCATATCAGCCTTAAACACTGCTCTAAATGCCATTATCGCTGCAGGCGGTCCAAGTACAGAAGCAAGTTTGCGGAATATCGAAATTCGGTCCTCTGGTAAAAAAAGAATTCTAGATGTGTATGAGTTCATGATTGATCCCAAAAAGCAATATGACTTTTACTTAAGCAACAACGATCTTATTTACATCCCAAAATTTGAAAAGCGCGTTTCGGTAAGTGGTGGCGGTATCCGACGTGGTGCTACCTATGAACTCAAAACAAATGAACATTACAAAGAGGCTGTGCGTTGGGCAGGTGGATACGCCACCAACATCTATGATGGTCTAGTTCAGCATGTGTATACCGCAAATGGTGAGCAGGCGATTAAGGATTATAGACTTTCCGATATAGAAGCAGCTAAAATCAGCCTACAAGACGGGGACAGATTGATATTCCACAGTAGTTTAAAACAGTTCGAGAATTACGTCAGTATCAGTGGTGCAGTTAGACATCCAGGCAGTTTCGAGTTAAAATTGGGCATGAAATTATCAGATGTGTTAGAGAAAGCGCGGTTGGAAAAAGAGTCGTACTACCAAATGGCATACCTCACCCGTAAAAATGTGGATGGTACGTTTCAATTAAAACGTGTTTATGTAGAGGATGTTTTGGCAGATCCAAGTTCAGAGAAGAACATTACGCTGCAACATGAAGATCGGATTGTATTGTATTCCAAATCACAGTTTGTCGATAACTACAGTTTTACAATTTCTGGAGCGGTTAGAAGTGGAGGCCAACATTTTTGGGATCCTTCAAAATCCATTACCTTGTATGATGCGATTATGATGTCACGTGGATTTCAAGGTCAAGCTACCAACTTTGGGTATATCATCTCCTCCCCTCCTGGTCAACCATTAAAAAGGGAATATAGAATTGTTGATTTGAAGACAGCATTTGAAAACCCAGAATCGTCAGAGAATATTACGATTAATCCCAATGACCGTATAGTAGTGCCCAGCAAGACCAGTTACATGGACCAATATTATGTTCAGATTTCTGGGGCAGTAAGGAGTCCTGGCCAATATGTCTTTGACACCACCTTATCGTTTAAAGATATTTTGGTAATGGCTGGAGGCTTAAAAATGGAAGCAGCGAGCAACAAGATTGACATTTTTCGATTGAAGGTTGAAAATAACAAGCCTACCGAGACATATGCTGCAACAATCGAAATTGATCATGAGTTGAATGCGTTGCAAGACAATATCCCTTTTGAGATTAAGCCTTATGACCACATAGTGGTACGAACGACACCTAATTTTGAACCCATTAAATACGTGACTATCGGTGGCCAAGTGCAATACCCTGGAATTTATGCCATCATGAAACCAAACGAACGGTTGAGCAGTATCATTGACCGTGCAGGTGGATATACGATAGAAGCTTTCCCTGAAGCAGGAACTTTCTACAGGGGTTATGATAATATTGGATACGTTGTTACGCGAATGGATTTACTCAACAAACGTCGATATGACTCTAGGTTTAACATCGCTGTTAAAGAAGGAGACGTTATCACCGTTCCAAAACTGATAGACATTGTACAAATCGACAAATTGGGTACCAACGCCGATTCATTTTACATCGCTAACCGTAATGGTGGGAACGAATTAAACATCGTTGTCAACTATTTCAATCGTCGCGCGAAGTGGTATGTCAATCAATATGCTGGTGGTTACAGTAAAGACGCCAAACGTAAGAAAACAACAGTGACCTATGCCAATGGTCGTGTTAAGAAAACGAGGAGTTTCTTATTCTTTAAAGTTTACCCCAAAGTAAAAAGAGGTTCTGAAATACACTTAGCGCTTAAGGACAAAGTGATTAAGCAACGTCGTGAGGATAAGATTAAAGAAGAGAAAGCCAAGAATGGAATCAACGTTGGTGATGAAAAAGAGAAAAAGAGTCTGTTAGAACGCATGACAGAGTTGAATGCTATCACAGCAATCACAACATCCATCATTTCAACTACCCAGACTATCATTACCGTTGTGAACGGAACGAAATAAGATGGAAGAAGAAAAGTCCTTAAATATTTCTGTCATCCTCAAACTGGTGAAGACTTACTGGTCTTTGGTATGGCGAAACAAGTGGTGGGTGGTTGCAGGCGGAATCCTATTAGCGGGATTACTCGTCACTCAGGCCTGGTTAACGCCTAAAAAATATAGTGCTCCATTAACCTTTGTCATCAATGAAGACGACGGAGGTGGTGGCGGCGGAATTGGTGCGGTATTAGGTGAATTAGGGTTTGGTGGATCCAAGGCCGGCCATAATTATGAGAAAATTAGTCAGCTAGCCACGTCACGATTGATACTTGGCAAGGCTTTAACATCCACAACAAGCATTAACGGACAGACAGATTATGTCGGGAACCATGTCATCACTTTATTGGAAATTCCCATGGTATCGAAAATAGGTAATGTGGACTTAACCGGCTTTCGTTTTACCAATCAAAAGGACTCGGCATACTTAGACCAAGAGGCTCAAGCCATCCTCATTATATCTAAAAAAATGAAAGGGAACCCAACCAATGGGGAGGAGGGTTTGGTAAGTATTGACTATGATGACGAAAGTTCATTTTTAAAGATAGTCGGAAAAACTACAGTTCCGGAACTGAGCATTGCTTTGGCCAATAGCCTTTATGATGTCCTAAGTGAATTTTACATCTCAAATACTATAGAAAAACAGACAGTGACATTTGAACATGTGCAAAATAAAGCCGACTCCATCTTTGGAGAGCTGAGAGCTGCAGAACAACGATTAGCACGTTTTCAAGACCAAGGAAAAAGCATTATTCTGAGCACCAATAAACTACCTAAACAACAATTAGCCCGCAAGGTAGAAATGTTGTATATCATGTATGGCGAAGCCATCAAGAACCAAGAACGTGCTGAATTTCTACTCAGTAGTGCAACGCCTTACTTCCAAGTCATAGATCGCCCCATGGGACCATTCCAACCCACCGGTAAGTCGCGTATGAAAGCCCTTATCATAGGAGGTATTCTTGGGGGACTATTAGCTATTGCAATCATTATTGGTAGGCATTGGTTGGTAGAGCGGCTGGAAAAAGAGCGGATGGATGCATAGGGCGGTTGGCGGTTGGGGCGCTGACGCTTTTAGGGCGCTTCGCTTTTGGCTTTTGGCGGTTGGCACATTGGCGTTTTGGCGCATTAGCGTTTTGGCGAAATTCAATTGATAGTTGATAATTGAAATTTGAAAATGTTAAATCGTGCATGGTTCAATCCGACCTTTGAAGTTTTCTGTAGAATTGAGAAAGGCTTTTGTGCGGAGGCCCGAGCTAAGCAGGCAGGAAAGCGAAGCGGGTTTGAATGCGGGGAGAAAAAGCCTTTCGTAGAATTCAAAGAAAAATTCAGAAGTCTTGATTTTTTTGTTTCGTTTTTTTATCAAGAAAAAAATGAAAACCAGGTAAAAGGGCTGGTAAGCCCTTTAAAATTTAAATAATTAAAAAATGCCTAAAACCGCATTAATCACCGGCGTCACCGGACAAGACGGTGCCTACCTTTCCGAATTCTTATTAAAGAAAGGCTACACCGTTCACGGTATCAAACGACGTAGTTCTTCCTTTAACACTGATCGTATTGATCATTTATACCAGGATCCGCATGTAGACAACCGTAAATTCATTTTGCATTACGGCGATTTGACGGACTCGACCAATTTGATTCGAATCATAAAAGAGGTTCAGCCGGATGAAATCTACAACTTGGGAGCAATGTCCCATGTCAAGGTTAGTTTCGAATCTCCAGAGTACACTGCTGACGTCGATGGAGTTGGAACACTACGTGTATTGGAAGCAGTTAGATTACTTGGTTTAGAGAAAAAAACACGCATTTATCAAGCGTCAACTTCAGAATTATATGGTTTGGTTCAGGAAGTACCACAATCAGAAACAACACCATTTTATCCACGGTCTCCGTATGCGGTTGCCAAAATGTATGGATATTGGATTACCGTAAACTATAGAGAAGCTTACGACATGTATGCTTGTAACGGGATACTGTTTAATCATGAAAGCCCGCTGCGCGGAGAAACGTTCGTTACGCGCAAAATCACACGAGCCGTATCTCGAATCGCACTTGGATTGCATGATAAATTTTACCTCGGAAACTTAGATGCAAAACGTGACTGGGGTCATGCCAAAGACTACGTAGAACTTATGTGGATGATGCTGCAACAAGATAAACCAGAAGATTATGTTATCGCAACAGGAGTAACTACGACGGTGCGAGATTTTGTTAAAATGGCATTTAACGAAGTAGGTGTTGAATTAACATTTAATGGTACTGCTGAGAATGAAACGGCAGTTGTTTCAAAATCAAGTAACCCCTCCTACCCTGTCAAAGTTGGGCAAGAAGTGTTGGCTGTCGACCTTCAATATTACCGTCCAACGGAAGTGGATTTACTAATTGGCGATGCTACCAAAGCAAAAAACAATCTTGGATGGGTTCCAAAACATAGCTTAGCTGATTTGGTTAAGGATATGATGGACTCTGATCTGGAGTTATTCAGGAAGCAGCAGTCACTGCATGACAGTGGGTTTACCTTTGTGCCGAAGGAGGAGGAAAAATGAACCGTTGGCGGTTGGCTTTTAGCAGTTGGAGGTAACATAAATAAATTGAATCCTAGTTTGCCATATTTGCTTTTTAGTGAGAAATTTCAGAAAACTAGAAGTATGGCAACAAAGCATGGAATTGGTAAATCACGTTTACGATATTGTGAATCATTTTCCAAAAAATGAAATGTACGGTTTAAGTCGACAATCACAGCGATGTTCAGTTTCAATACCGTCTAATGTTGCTGAAGAGTGTAGTAGAAAATCGAATAAAGAATTCTCTAGGTATATTCAAATCGCATTGGGGTCAAGTTTCGAATTAGAGACTCAATTGCTTATAGCAATGACCCGAAAATATTCCACTAACTCCGCAGTATTTGTAAACTTAGATATAGTACAAAAAAGCTCAATGCGCTTAGCAACCGGCTAATTATCTTAATCTAACACCAAAAAGCAAACAGCTAAGCGCCAACCACTAACAGCCAAAAGCTAACCGCCAACTGGTGACAAATGAACAAATACTCCGAACATGATGGCAAGAATCTACCGAACCGTGTTAGACAGTCAGATTGTTTGGTGCGTTTCCCGTTTTATTATGACATTACACTAGATTTAAATAGTGTAGCTGTCAATATTAAAAATGCTAATTAAATTAATCTTTACAATCTTATTGACTTTTGGCGTAATCTATTTTTTCGCAGAGGTTTTATCCTATTTATATAAAGGGATCCCAAATATGTCGGGGAGAATGCTCATCACAACTGTGATGATTGTTTCCTTTTATTCTATTTTCTTGACGAATGGGATATCGTCAATGACAATCGTCTTAATATTGATAATTTGTTTCTTCGTAAAAACAAAGAAAAACTTCAGTATCAGAAATCCAGAATATAAATTTGACAAAGCATTATTTCTAAAACATCTGTGTTTAATATCGCTTACAGGGTTGCTTTATGTGTCTCTCAAAACAAACTTTACGTTCGATGTGGACGGTTTGATGTTTTATGGAGACCACTATTATTATGCTAAAATAGCTATAAGTTTACAGGAGTCGGGAATTGAAACTCGTAATTTCAGTAATGCATACAGTGGTGTTGCTGTAACCAGCGCATACCACTATTTCGAATTATACTTTTGCGCGTTGACTTCTATTTTGGGGTTACCAGTTTTATTATGTTATGAATTCGTTTATCCGATTCTATATATCTATATAATCCTAACATTGTTTATAAACACGCGTTTTGATTTCAATAAATTATTAGTTCTGATACTGGTTACTATAGTCTTATTAATCCGACCAACAGTACCTATTCACGCTGAATACATCGTGAATGAGAATTTTATTTTTCAAAATATCAAATTGTTGGTTCCGATAACCTTCTTGACCTTAATTGCTACTTCAAAAGATGAATTCTTTTCTTATTTGTTGCTATGTATATTAGCTATTATTTATCCCACCACACTGTTTGCCATTCTTGCTGTTCTATTTTTCACCTTAACAAAACATATAATAAACAAGAAAAAATTTAGTGAATTAGGATTCCCGATCATTACAACGTTGCTAATACTGACTTACCTGTCACTTGAAAGATTAATTCCCAACTTTAGAGAATCGAGCAACATAGGCGTAGGATTTAATAATATTGATATTTGGGGGAGAGCAATCTTTGATTCTTTTATTTTTTGGATTAGGCCAATGATTGGTAGGAATCTCCCGTATACATTAATTTTTATTTTAATAATTTATAAAGCGTACAAATCAAAAAAACATGAGTTGAATAGCACGCTTATATTTATTGGACTTCCTGGAGCTCTAATAGGGGCCTCATTATTTTTTAAAACGATAGACAATGAACAAATATTTGCAAATTACTACACTTCATTGACCGTGGCTCTATGTATTTTATTCTTGCATGAAAACCAATCAAAAAAAAGGTTCTTAATGCCCATTTTAAGTGGAGTGTCAGTTGTGTATTTAATAATATTTCAATTTTCAATAGTTCACAAAAATCATTATCCTGGACTTAATTTTTTGTCTATTCATACACAAAATAAACTTATATCCATTGTTACTCAAGATCGTAATTTTTATGGAAGCTTGAAGGGTTTCGAGCAATTTAATAGCAAATATTTTTCAAATACAGGTTTAAACCAAATTGGTAAAGAGGTATTAAACTTTGGTAATAAAACTTCGGTCAACATTACACCATTAGATAAATTACTAGCCCTTTCTAAGGACTCTGTTTTGATTAGACGAATTAAAAAAGATCAATTTTATGGAGTGTCTAACATTTATAAAAATAGCTATCAAATACTGACAGAGAAGTTCAACGGAGTATTTAGCAGTTACCAAACAGATACATTAACTTTTAGAAATTATAACTCCTACAAAATGGAGTTAATCGATTCGTTAGATCTACCTAAAGGATACTCAAATGTCGAAGAAAAAGTGTTCTATTACAAGGGAATATCGTTAACAAAGGATAAACCTCAAAATTGACCCCAGATAAATAAGGTTTTTATTCAGATTTTGACAAACAGAAATTTACTTCCCTATAATCTCAATAGTTTCAAGTGATAAGTAAGTCAAGCAAGATATACGTAGCCGGCCATAACGGTATGGTAGGTTCTGCCATTGTTCGTAAACTTAAAAAAGAAGGATATACCAACCTGTTACTCCGCACAAGTACAGAACTTGATTTAAGAAGACAGTTGTTAGTTGAAACGTTCTTCGAGCAAGAAAAACCAGACTACGTATTTCTTGCAGCCGCTAAGGTTGGTGGAATTCATGCAAACAATGTCTATAGAGCTGACTTTTTATATGATAACTTGATGATTCAAAACAACGTGATACACCAGAGTTATGTTCACGGAGTTAAGAAACTCCTGTTTCTTGGGTCTTCTTGCATCTACCCCAAAATGGCTACTCAACCAATGAAGGAGGCAAGTTTACTAACAGGTCCTCTTGAACAGACAAACGAACCATACGCAATAGCAAAAATCGCTGGAATTAAGATGGTCGAGAACTATGCCCGTCAATATGGGTGCAACTTTACTGCAGCTATGCCAACGAACTTGTATGGGCCTAACGATAACTATGACTTAGAAAATTCGCATGTATTGCCGGCCCTAATGCGTAAATTCCATGAAGCTAAAGTAAACAATGTACCTACTGTAGAAATTTGGGGAACAGGGAGTCCTTTACGTGAATTTTTACATGTGGATGATTTGGCAGAGGCTTGCTATTTTATTATGAAATCTTATGATCAGCCAGATTTTCTGAACGTTGGAAGCAATGAAGAACTTAGTATTAAAAACCTCGCTCTTCTTATTAAAAGCATCGTTGGTTACAATGGAGAATTACAGTTTAATATAAACAAGCCCGATGGGACACCTAGAAAATTAATGGATAGCAAACTTTTAATGGATTTGGGTTGGAAGCCTCAAACAAATTTGAGAGACGGCATTACTCAAGTTTATCAAGAACACTTCTTAGGAGATGTTTAAAAAGCTCCTCAAAAGACTAAAATCATCTGAATTCATTGTTAACGTCTCTAAACTTACATCTGCCACATCAATTGGTCAATTATCGGCGATACTTACCGCTCCGATACTGTATAGATTATATGAGAAATCTTCTTATGGAACGTTAGGTCTTTACATGGCAATTACGGGTGTTGTTGGTGTCTTTTCAACAATGCAGTATTTGCAAACGATATTGTTAGAAAAAGAGGCTAAGAATGCGCTAACAGCATTATGGTTAAACCGACTATTAAACACTGGTTTTGCGTTGGTCATTGCCTTAGTTATTCTCATTTTTCATAATCACATTGCCTTCTGGTTAAAAAATCCAGCAATACATCGGTGGCTCTGGTTGATTCCAGTAAGCATCTTTTTTTCCGGACAAAATGAAATCTTACGTGTCTGGGCAAATCGGTGTCAAGAATACAATATCCTTACACTCAACGGAATATTGACGTCCATTTTAATCCCAGTCTTTTCCATTTCTTTAGGTCTATTATATAGAGGCAATGATTTAGGACTTTTTGTTGGTCTAGTTATCGGTCAATGTGCTCCGGCATTGATACTATTTTTTAGCCTTCGTAGAAAACACGACTTTGGTCAGTTAAAAGAACATACCCATAAGCTTATTCCCTTTGCCAAGTCAAACAAAATGTTCCCAATATATTCACTCCCTAGTGAATTCGTAAACCGGTTCACAAATCAATTACCGGTCTTTATGCTCAATCAATATGCCGGCGCAGGTGCTGTTGGGGTCTATAACCTAGCTGTACGTATGCTTGGGCTACCAATCCAATTTATTGGAAACGCCATTAGCACTGTGTTTCAACAACGTGCTGCGAAAGACTATAAAGAGACAGGGTCTTGTCGCAACATCTTTCTAAAGACCTTTAAAACTTTAGGTGTTATATCCCTCGTCCCAGTTATAATTATTTTATCTTTTGGACCAACGTTGTTTAGCACCATATTTGGCGCGGAGTGGTATGATGCAGGTAGATATGCGCAGGTTTTAATATTGCTATTTGCTGGCAAACTCATTGTAAGTCCGTTGTCCTATATGTTTTACATCTCTAAAAAGTTAAAAGAAGATTTCTATTGGCACATCTGGATGCTTGTGTCAAATAGCGCCCTTTTTCTTATTCTGTTTCGATTAGATTGGGATGTTCGCAACATTCTCCTAATTTATGCAGTGAATTACACATTAATCTATTTGATATACCTCTTTAGGTCTTATCAATTTACAATCAGAAGTAGTGATACTCTCGAAACTCAATAAAACGCTTTTACGCTTAGTTCCTAAGTTTATATTAAGGAGGTTACTTCATCGTTTAAAACGATTTCGTTTTTTAACTGAGACGCTTCAAACCCAAACACCAATATCATTCGACATGTTTTACAATCAAAAAGTGCGTGGACACTTTGAACATGTTTATTGGCCAGTGCATGGTTCGAGTACAGTCATTAATTATAAAAATATTTGTTGTGGTATAGAAACTTCACCTGGATATAGTCCAGGAAATTACATTCAAGCCCTCGGTAAAATTTACATTGGCGATTATACCCAAATCGCACCAAATGTTGGGATCATTACAGGGAATCACGATTTGACTGATAATCGAAAACACGTTATTAAAGAAGTACATATCGGCAAATACTGTTGGCTTGGTATGGGCGCGATCATCTTGCCTGGCGTAATACTAGGGAATCATACTGTTGTCGCTGCTGGTAGTGTGGTTACAAAATCGTTTGAGGAGGGTTATTGCGTTATTGGCGGAAATCCCGCAAAAATTCTAAAGAATCTAGACCCTCAGACATGTCCGGCACATAAAAGCACACATCAATACAACGGATACATATCAAACATGGCTTTTGACGAGTTTCGAAAGAAGAATTTAAATGTCTGAAATAGTTATTGTCAACTATGGAGCCGGCAACATTAGCTCGGTTAAGAATATGCTTAAAAAGGCAGGGGCGACGGATATTTTAATTTCCTCTTCTGAGGCTGACATTAGGAAGGCTAATAAGCTTATTGTTCCAGGAGTAGGTCATTTTGATCATGGGATGAAACAATTACAGGCATCTGGGCTCATTCCTGTTTTAAATGACGAAGTACTAAACAACCATAAAACAGTACTTGGAATATGTCTAGGCGCGCAACTTTTCACAGATTCAAGTGAAGAAGGTACCTCTCCCGGTTTAGGCTGGGTAAAGGGTTCTACGGTAGCCTTCGATAAAACTCAAATACCTTTAAACCATAAAATTCCACATATGGGCTGGAATTCTGTTGAAATCAAGAACCAATGTCCAATTGACAAAGACCTGCCTAACGATTCTCGGTTTTACTTCGTTCACAGTTTTCATTTAAAGCTGACCAACCCGGAAGATGTTTGGATGACTTCAAATTACGGATATGACTTCACTGCTGCGTTTCATAGAGGCAACATTTATGGCTGCCAGTTTCACCCAGAAAAGAGTCACCGTTTTGGTTTAAAGATTATGGAAAATTTTGTGAATTTAGAATGCTAATTCGTAAACGCGTAATTCCAGTTCTTCTGATTCATAAAGGCGGTTTGTACAAATCTGTCAAATTTGGCAAATACAAATACGTTGGGGACCCAATTAACGCAGTTCGTATTTTTAATGACAAAGAAGTAGATGAACTTGTAATTCTGGACATTGACGCATCTAAGTCCAAACGAGGTCCAGCATTAGAACAAATCACAGAAATAGTAAGTGAGGCATTTATGCCTGTGGCATACGGGGGTGGAATTAACACAATAGAACAAGCAAGTGCCCTCTTTTATAATGGTGTTGAAAAAGTGATTCTTAATTCAAGCATTTTGGTTAAGCCCGAGTTAATTACTCAGATTGCAGAACAATTTGGAAGCCAATCTATCATTGCTTCCATAGATTACAAAGCGAAGCGAATTGTTGGTGGGAACAAGGTATATTCACATGCAGATGTAAAACACCGCCAAACAGAGATTTTATCCTTTGTGAAATTGTGTGAAAAAATGGGAGCCGGAGAGATATTGCTAAATTGTGTTGACCGAGATGGCACCTATCAAGGATACGATTCGGTCACCTTAAAGCAAATTGCTGACGCTGTTTCAATTCCTGTAATTGCCTGTGGTGGAGCAAGTACCAAAGATGATTTCATAAAAGCGATGGAGCATAATGCTTCAGCAATGGCCGCAGGAAGTATGTTTGTTTTTCAACGGCCGAATCAAGCCGTGCTAATTAGTTATCAAAGTTTTAACGAATGAAACCACAAGTCAGTTTAGTAATTCCGCTATATAACGAAGAATCTGTTTTTCGTTCATTAATTACAAGAATAACTGCCGTTATAGAAAAAGCACCAATGAGCTGTGAAGTTGTTCTAATTGACGACGGTAGTAGTGATGCTACACAAGAATTAATGACAGATCAAGCTAAGAAAGATACAAGGTTTCATTGTGTGTTTTTATCAAGAAATTTTGGACACCAAATTGCACTTTCTGCTGGAATGTCTAGGGCCTTAGGCAGTGAAGCTCTGTTTATTCTAGATGGAGACTTACAAGACCCACCTGAATTACTCGAGGAATTTTACACTCATTTAAAAAACAGAAATGATGTTGTCTATGCCATTCGTAAAAAAAGAAAGGAATCATACTTAAAAAAATTGGCTTACTCTACTTTTTATCGCTTTTTAGATAAAATAAGTTATGTCAAGATACCATTAGATAGTGGTGACTTTAGCATGATAAGCCGGCGAGTAACCGACATACTAGTCCAAATGCCTGAACAAAGTAGATACATTAGAGGCATGCGGTCATGGAGTGGTTTTAATCAAATAGGAGTCCCATATGAAAGAGATGCACGCGAAGAAGGAAACACAAAATATGCGTTTAAACACCTGCTAAAACTGGCGTCTGAAGGGATTTTTAATTTTAGTGAATTCCCTATTCGATTTATTACGCGTTTAGGTGCGTTTAGTGTACTCATCTCTATTGTTTACTTATTTACTGTATTGTACAAACGAATTGCGTACGATGCAGTTCCAGAAGGGTTTACCGCATTACTTATTGCAATTATCATGTTTTCAGGAGTAATCTTGATTTCAATTGGCATTATAGGGGAATACATTCTTAGAATATTTTTTCAATCCAAACAACGACCATTGTTTTTAATAGATAAAGAAATTATAAATGGGGAAGAAACTAAGTAATCCGAGTATAGTCGCCATACTTTTTTTTGGCATCGTTGCATGTTTTTCATGGTTTGCTAATCAAAATGGAACTGCGCTACCTACGGGAGACTCAGGCTCCATGATCATTAGTTCAAGAGCATTACATGCTGATGGCGAGTATGCTTGGCCAACCTATGATTTAACAAGTAAAGGAAAATTAGAAACTACGCAATTTGAACCAAATACTGTTTGGCCACCTGCATGTGCTACTTTGATAGTTGCATTACAAAAAATAGGGTTTGCCGAAGTTTCTGCCGTTAGAATATTTGTTGCATTCTTTGCTGGATTGACTCTAGCCCTGGTTTTTTTACTCTCATTCAAAATCACTCGACTTAAGTGGCTTAGTATTTTTATAACCGTGTCGATGTCCTTAATGTGGAATAGCTATTACTGGATAATCCATAGTTTTATGCCAGAAAGTTTGTATATCTCATTTACTATTCTGGTTAGTCTCGCAGCTATGAGACTGTTGGAAAAACTGAAAGATGGTAAGGCTAAAATTCATCATTTTGTAGCGTTAGGCGTCCTAACAGGATTGACATATCACATAAAAAGTGCCGCACCCGCATTTATACTGTCAATTGTACTTTCATTATATATTCTAAATCGTTTTAAAGATTTTAAAATATCTATATCACAAGGAATCACGTTTCTTGCTTCAATTGCACTTACAGCCTTACCGTGGTTCATACGCAATCTAATGATTGGCACAATCGGCGGCTCTGGTGCAGCTTCACAAACACCTTTGCGTGATTCAGTTTTCTCTCTATTACGTTTATTCGTACCGCGTCATGGAAGCTATTTTGAAAATAAACTGACTATAATATTTGCGTTGCTTTTAATCAGTATGTTAGGCCTACTCGTCATTATATCCGTGGGCAAATCCTACCATAAAGTTTTTCAGAAATCTTATTTACAAAATTTATTACGCACTACTAGCGGTAAACCCCACAAGGTTATTCCAATCGTTTATTCCATAAGTTTTGTGGCGGTTATCTTTTTTGCAATTTACATTGTACCTAAAGCAAGCCATATAGAAACGCGCTATTGGATGGAAATATACCCGTTCGCAGTACCTGTTATTTTTGGTGCTTTTATAAAATTATCAGAAAGAAAAAAACCACTTGTTCAGCTAATTACTAAAGCATGTATGTTTGGCATATTAGGGATTGTAGTCGTATCTAATGTTTTAGAAATAAAAAGGAACTCAAGTAAACAATGGACTTTGTTAAAATCGGAAGAAGCACAAGCTCAGTTTCGATCTGAGTTATGTTCTAAATTAAAGGCTACTAGTGTTGTCAGGTATACCACCAACTACGGAAACCAGTTATTCGCCGATACCGGACTCTCCTACTGGGACGTTCGGGATTCCACGGAGCAAATAGAATCGCAGACAAATATCTATATAGACTTTGACGTTGATCAAAACAAAACGTTGAGTTTAGGAAGCATTGAGCCACAAATACCCGTTGATTATTCTTTCCAATTTCAAATCGGCGACTACAAAATCTATAGGCGACAAAATCAATAATTAAAGATCATACATGAAAATCGGTCCAATTGATACCTCTCGAAGCATAACATCATATGCCAAAGTACAGCATTTTATCAGTTCGTTGATTCGCTCCAATAAGATGTTTGTTAGTAAGAAAAACGTAAAGAACAAACATTTACTAAATGTGGGTTGCGGGCCACACGTCCATGACAATTTTATAAACCTTGATTATTATTGGATGCCTCATATTGATATCTGCTGGGATATAACGAGACTTCCTTATCCCATTGAATCTAACCACATTGAAGGTCTTTACTCTGAACATTGTTTAGAACATATTTCCCTCAATGATTTTACCCTTAATGTGAAGGAGTTTTATAGAATACTAAAACCAGGTGCTTCTTTAAGATTGGTTGTACCCGATGGTGAGTTATACATGCGGATATATGTCCAAAAACTTAAAGGTGAGTCAGTTACTATGCCGTATGAAGAGGGTTACATCTCTCCTATGGCTCGAATAAATGGTTTATTTCGAAAATACGGTCATCAATTTATAGCCGACTTTGAAACTTTTGAAAAGGTTTTAAGAGACGCTGGTTTTGAGGATGTAAAAAAGGAAACGTACAGGAATGGAAGAAATGATCAATTACTAATAGATACTGACTGGCGTGAATTGGAATCTTTATACGTTGAAGCAACCAAACCACCTAAGAACTAAGATAAAACTACGAAATCGATGAAACCCTCGAGTTATAAGCAGTGTGCGTTGTCTGTGATGGACAATATATCGGATCCAAATATTTCATTCGATGATAAAGGCATAAGCAACTATTACCATGAATATGTTCAAGCCGAAAAAGAACAAGGTTTAGTTGGCGATCCAGGTAGACAAAAGCAACTCGAATGGGCTGCTAAAATAAAATCAAGACCAGGTAAAAATGGATATGACTGCATTTTAGGCCTTAGCGGTGGGGCAGACAGTACCTATATAGCCTATTTGGCTAAAGATTTAGGTTTGAATCCACTACTGGTTCATTTTGACTATGGTTGGAATACTGAAATTGCTACAATTAATGTAGAAAACGCAGTAAAATATTCTGGATTTGACCTCTATACGGTTGTTATGGATTGGGAAGAATTCAGGTCGTTGCAGCGTTCATACTTTAAAGCATCCGTTTTAGATTTAGATGTACCTGCAGACCATATGATATTTGGTGCTTTGTTCGAAACCGCCAAAAAGTTTAATATTAAATACGTGCTGAGCGGTAACAATGTTTGGACAGAGCATACCTTACCTAAAGCTTGGAATTACAACAAATTCGATCTTGTAAATCTGAGGAACATTCACAAAACATTTGAGAACACACCTTTGAAGCATTTACCTGCATTAGGCCTATGGCAGTATGCCTATTATCAGCTTGTGTTAAATGTTGAGCGTGTTAACTTCTTAAATTGGCAAGAGTTCAAGAGGGTTGATATCCTAAAAGTTATTGAAAAGGAATTGGGATGGAAAAATTATGGAGGAAAACATCAAGAGTCTGTGTTTACAAGATTTTATCAAGGATATATCTTACCAAATAAGTTCCAAATCGATAAACGCAAAGCTCACTTATCTAATCTAATATTTGCAGGTCAACTTAGTAAGGAAGAAGCTTTGGCCGAATTAGCCAAACCAGCATACGATGAGAATCTAATGAAACAAGATTATGAGTTTGTCGCAAAAAAACTTGGATTTAGTCTTGATGAGTTCAAGCAAGTTCTGACACAGCCCAATGTCGATCATGGTCATTATGGTACGGATGTTAATCAGCGCGCCCGCTACTTTAAAATAATGACTGCGACAAGACCGATAACCAAATTCCTTAAAGCCCTTCTCAAAAGATAATATGATACTTACCATATTAGGAGCACGCCCTCAATTCATTAAAGCAGCTGCCTTATCAAATTCTTTTCGGGAAATAGGCCTAGAAGAGCGAATTATTCATACAGGTCAACATTACGATCGCAATATGAGCGATGTTTTCTTCGAAGAGCTTGGGATTCCTGGTGTTTATAAAAACCTTCAGATTGGGTCTGGGAGCCATGGTGCTCAAACAGGCCAAATGCTTAAGGAAGTTGAAGATGAAATATTCGAAATAGGAGATTCCCTTAAAGCTTTAGTAGTTTTTGGAGACACCAATAGCACAATTGCTGGCGCATTAGCAGCAGCTAAACTTCACGTCCCAATTGTTCATGTAGAAGCTGGACTAAGAAGTTACAATCGTAAAATGCCTGAGGAAGTGAATCGCGTTTTGACTGACCATTTGTCGAACTTTTTGTTCTGTTCAAGTAGTGTTGGTGTTGAGAATCTAAAGAAAGAAGGTATCACAAGAGGTGTTCATGATGTCGGTGATATCATGCAAGACTCTGTAAATATGTTTTTGCCGTTTGCTAAAGAGCCGGCAGATGAGGTGATTAAACAAGTTGTAAAGCAGCCGTTTAATTTGATGACTGTTCATCGACCTGCGAATACGGATGATGGTCAAAAATTACAAGGTATTCTTGACGGAATTGGGAATACCAAAGTTATAACAATTTGGCCTGTGCACCCTAGGAACAACAGCCAAATAAGTAAGTTAAACGTTCCAAAAAATATTGTATTAACTGAGCCGTTGTCATATTTTGAAATGTTATACTGTTTAAATAAGGCGTCTCAAATACTCACTGATTCAGGTGGGTTACAAAAAGAAGCATATTGGCTTAAAACACCGTGTATCACGATTCGTCCTCAAACAGAATGGATTGAAACGTTACACAACAATTGGAATCAATTGTGTGAACCAAACCCAAAAGCTATAGAAACCAGTGTTGCTAAAGTACCAACACTTGCAAGTTGGACTACTTTATATGGTAATGGGGATGCAGGAAATAAAATTGCATCTACGCTTCAACAAGAGCTTTGAAAATTTTGATGCTTTGCCTTGAGTTTCCACCAGTAAATACGACTGGTAATTACCGTTCAGCAGGATTTGCAATGGCTTTTTCCAAATCAGGTCACGATGTCGAAGTAATAACAACTACCGTTGAATCTGGTTTAGAAACGTTTAATAAGGGTGTCGATGATACTTTATTAGCCGGTCTCGAAAGTATAAAGGTTCACAGGTATCCCATAAAATCTATATCAAAATTTTTCTCCCAAGGCATAGGCAATGCTATTCGTATTTGGTGGAACAGTACAGATAGTATTGATAAAAGATGGTATTACGGAAAAAATAAGAGGCGCATGCAAGAGGTTGTTAAGCGCTTTAAACCAGATGTCCTTTATGTATCCTTACCTCCATTTAGTATTGCTCGTGTAGCGATCGACTTGAAATCACAACATAGTTTGCCTCTTATAACAGATATGCGTGATGCATGGTCTCTATGGGCTACTTCACCATATTCGACCCGGTATCATTACAAAAAGGTAAAACGTTTAGAACGCGCTCTATTTAACGCCTCTGACGCCATATTAGGGGTTACTCAACAATTAGTTGATGATTTCAAAACACAGCATCCATCTATTATAGAAAACAAATTTCATGTTGTGTTTAATGGTTACGATAAAAACAATGTCCAAATAAAAACTGAGGAGAAACACCCTGTTGTGCCTCCAACATTTACCATTGGATACGTTGGCAGTTTTTATTATGATCCTGGGTCCGACGCTTCAATGGCATCAGCTTGGCATAAAAGATCTGGGCTAAAGAAATTTTGGTTCTCCCCACGGAAAGAGTTTTGGGAATACAGAAGCCCTCATTTTTTTTTGAAGGCAATGGCATTGCACAATCAGAAATTCCCAGACCATAAAATACGATTTGAATTTGTTGGAAAAATCCCGTACTGGCTAGAACCAATGCTTAACAACTTAGGAGTAACAAGTGATTTCAAGGCACATGGGTTTAAAAGCAAAGAAGAAGTGTTGAGAATACAACATACATGGGACGGAATCTTGGCCACAAGTGAAAAAATAGAAGACAGACCACATTTCTGTCTTCCTTCGAAGATTTTTGATGCCATTGAATCTGGCAAGCGCATTATAGCATTCGTCACTCAGGGAGCACAAATGGATTTTCTAAAACAATATAAACAAGCCGTATTTTTTAGTCCAGATGATGTAGAAGAGAATTCTGTATATCTGCATGATTTAACCAATTCTGAAAATTCGTTTACCGTTACTCCTCTGCAGTCAGAGTTCTTTCGCGAGGAACAGAGTAAAAAATTGATAACTATCCTTGAACAAGAAGTTAAATAATTACGTAAGTATAGCAGTAATACTTGTTTTATCTGGTTGTAAAACAAGTGTAAACATGTACAACGTTGGTGACGTAATTATACCCCAAAAATACGTTGTGGACATTACCCAATTTGGGGCGATTCCAAATGATTCTAAAGACGACTCCGAGGCTATTCAACGTGCAATTGATCATGCCATACATTCAAAAGAGTCGTCAGTAGTCTATTGCCCAGCGGGTGTCTACAAGTTGTCCAGCGGCGTGATAATTAAAAATCAACAAAGCTCTGGAGAATATCGACATGTAACTTTGACCTTAACAGGCCCTGCCCCAGCCTACTCTGCGGACCAACGCATTGGAAGCGTGGCGGTTTTTGAAGTTGGAAAAAACAATTTCGGCGTTGGAGTGCATAAAGGCAGGAACTGCTCGATTCAAAATATTGTCTTTAAAGGTCAAACAATCTACCGTGCAAATCAGGCTGAGTTGTTGGGTTTTGGACCTAACTCTTGGGAGGACATTCCGGTTAGAAAGAATAAAAACTCACCTGAGGCAGCGATTGTGATTGACCCGTTTCATAAAAGCACTTCTGATAGAGATAAATACCCTGGATTCGAACGTTTCTATTCTAATAATTCTGGTGGTGGCAGTAGTATGATTAAAATATCGGGTTGTAGTTTCTCAAACTTTTATATCGCTTTGGCTAATAATCCTTCTTCTGGTGTCTCGAATGGCGACAATATAGTAGCGAAAAATTGCCATGTAGCATCGTGTTATACATTCTGGTCCTCCGGTCAGCCTCAAAGTCGGGCAAATGAAATGAGTAACATTTATGCGACTTATATTCATACGTTTATTTCCGGCAATCAAATTGGACGTCAACATGGGACACCACCCTTTGTTAACAATATTAATATAGCGGGAGGTTGTAAATATTTGGCGTTTTTACGATCCGGTTTTACAGGTGCACATTTCAACCAATGTTATATGGAATCGATTTGGAGCTTAGGTGTTTTCAACGTCAATCATACGTCTTTCGACAACTGCCAAATAAAATTCATGAACCCCGATGGCCGACATTATATCCCTGATTTTCATTTGTTTTCAAACAACCCGGTTTCTTTCTCGAATTCATCTTTAGAATATTTTAACAACTGTAAAAATCCAATCGCCTTGAATTTGTATTGTGAACACTTGACAATTCTGGGTGGGCATATTGAAGCTGGTGTAGTTATGCCAAATGGCATTACAAATAATGGCGGAGACGAAATACACAATATAGACGTAAATAATACCGTGCTACGTTGCCAAAATTCAACCGCTATAAAGAACAGAATAGGCATGGTAGAAGCCAAGTTGGCCAACCATGTAATGATAAACAATTCGCGGTTTCAGACTTCAAAGAAAGAAGTTTACGAGAATAATAGTACCACCTACCGCTTAGACTATATTGAGAAAGCTAGGTTGACCGTAGATGCGATTCATAAAACTGCTAAATTTCAAACCTCAAATCCTGGAGCGTATAGGGTAGGTGATAATTTATTTAGCCCCGAAACCATTTCAATCGATTTTGGATATTTAACCAAACTTCAAATAAGAACCTGTTTAGGGTACGTAAGTGCAGTTAACGGAAAAGAAGTCACATTGTCTGGAATAAATAGCATGATTAATGATAAAAATTACCAAATTTACTTAGGCGAGTATGCACGATTTTACCCAGAGATAAAGGTAAGCTACAAAAAGGGGAGCAAAACAGTCTCAATTCTACAAAATACCTGTAGCACGCTGCCAGTCAGTGGACTACGTTTAAACCACGCAGCCTTCCCGCCAGGGTCTTACGTAACAAATGCCACAAAGTCTGAACTTTTTATCAGCGCCGCGGCTGTGACAACAAGTCAAGAAGGTTATCTATTCAACCAGAGGGTTCAGAAGGATTCCAAAGTACACTAATGAAAACCGCAGTAGTTAGCGCTTCAGGCAAGTTTTATGGCAGTGAACAAGTGTTATTTGATTGGCTAACAACTTGCGAAGATGTATACGATGTTTACGTTCCAGCAAACTCGGAATTTGAAACACTACTAAAAAGGAATACCCTAAAACATAGGATTCTATCTTTTCGTTCAGTCTATTCACTTTATTTTCAAATCGCGATACGAATCATAACAGGTTCACTGAATACAATATATCAGAATGAAGGAGGTCATATAAGATATTGCCTGGCTCTAAGTAAACTCTTTAAGACTGCAAAATTTGTAATCCACTTGCGTATTCTGGAAGACATTCATAGGGTACCTGATAATTCCCCGCAAAACGTATCATATGTTACCATATCTAATTATATGAGTAGGCAAATGATCGATCAAGGCTGCAAAATGGTGCATGACCCATTTCATTTCAATCAAAACTTTTCGCCTACTTCATTGATGGAAAGTGACTGTATAAACGTTGGGATCATTGGTAGGATCTCAGAAGGGAAAGGTCTACAGCATATCGTAGATTTATGTAGACAAATACGCAAAACCAATGAGAACATCCAGCTCCATTTATTTGGGCAGCGGGTAGTTACCCATGACACAGAATCAATGCATGCTGAACTTGATATGTACGACGGGAAAGAAATTATTTTACATGGATTTACAGACAAATCACAAATCTATACATCCATTGATGTGGTGCTACATTTAGCAAAAAAGGAACCGTTAGGAAGAATATTCTTCGAAGCTCTAAACGAACTAAAGCCCTTTGTCGGCTTTCAAAGCGGAGGTATTGGAGAGTTGAGTGAAATATGCAATAATGCGACTTATTTTCTATCAGCAGAAGACCGGAACCTATCTGAAACAATACTGACAACAATAAAAAGAATTGCGTCTGAATACGTTGACGCATGTAACGTTCAAATAAAATCTAAACATATAGCGATAAAGCAATTTGATCAAAAATCTTATAATCAAGTTCTTTCGCAATTAATCATTTAATATGAATAACTACATTTTAGGACTTCATGTGAGTCATAATTCAAGTGCCTGTTTGTTCAAAGGGGGAAGTTTGCTTTTTGCAGTTCAAGAAGAACGCCTAACCCGTGTAAAACAGCATGAAGGATTCCCTCATAAGGCTGTCGAATTTGTACTTAACAAACCAGGGATTAAACCAGGGGATATTTCAGCAATAGCCATTGCGGGAGTCCACCAGCACATGGAAAACCCAATTCATGTGTATTTAAAAGACGCTACTGACCCAAAACCTGCATCGTCTTTTTTTGGTCGTGCATCTGCTTCAATTAAGGGCAGGTTGAATCTGTCTATATTGGATAGCGCCATTTATTCCAAAGGCCAATACCAAAAGTACATCCATAATGAACTTGAGACATTAGGGTTTAACTTAAATGCATCTCCTTTGTCGTATTACGACCATCACCTATGTCATGCAACAAGTGCTTTTTATCCAAGCGGATATGATCATGCGCTTATAATTACTCAAGATGGAAGAGGAGATTTTCTTTCTGGTTCTGTTTGGGAAGGAAAAGGGAGTGAATTGAATTTAAGCACGTCTCAAAGTAGTGATTCATCTATTGCTCAATTGTATGCTGGTGTAACAATGTATTTAGGTTTTACACCTCTTAAACATGAGGGTAAGATTACAGGTTTAGCGGCTTATGGAAAAGACTCAGAACTCAATAGTAAAATCCAAAACTTATTTGAGGTTTCTGACAATGGTCAAATAATTCGGAAAAATGACCTTCCGGAATTGGTTGAGTTAGAATCGTTATTAGACGGCCGTGAACGCAAAATTATTAATGCTTCTCCAGACGAGTATCGGGCATTTGTGCAATTTGGCTATTTGTTTCAGCGATGGTTAAAACGACATACGGATGGTATGACGCGAGAAGATGTTGCATACGCTATTCAAGACACTACTGAGAAATTAATAGTGCAATCTGTTAATAACCTACTTGCCCACTTACAAATTAAGGATGCAATCAACATATGCCTCGCCGGGGGATTATTTGCCAATGTTAAGGTTAATCAAAGAATACGAGAATGTAACCCTCTAGTTGCTAATGTGTTTGTTCAACCGGCGATGGGAGATGAAGGCCTCGCTATTGGCGCAGCCTTGATGGAAATGCAAAAGAATCAAGTTAAGTGCGAACCTTTTACGAATATGTACTTTGGTAATGAATATAGTGACGACGAAATCCATGAGGAATTGTCTAACTGGGCAGATAACTTCACATATCAAAAGTATGACGAGGTGGAATCTGAGATTGCTAAGCATATATATGAAGGCAAAGTAGTAGGACGTTTTAACGGCGCAATGGAATTTGGTCCACGAGCGTTGGGTAACAGATCCATCATCATTCATCCAACAAATAAGGATATGAACGATATCGTTAACAAAAGACTTAAACGTACAGAGTTTATGCCTTTTGCACCTAGTGTAATCGATTATAGATGTAAAGACTACTTCAAGAACTATGATGAGAAACATCTTACTGCTGATTGGATGACCGTTACGTATGACGTTTACGATGAAAAGGTGGAAAGCATTGCAGCGGTGGTTCATGTCGACAACACTGCAAGACCGCAAGTGGTGAAATCAGAATCCAATCCCTCGTATTACAAGATTCTAGATGAGTTCAACAAGCTAAGCGGTATTGGCTGCTTCGTTAATACGAGTTTCAATATGCACGAAGAACCAATTATTGCAACACCATACGATGCTATGCGTGCGTTTGAACAAGGAAGTGTTGATTGTTTGGCCATCGGCAATTACATCGTTTGGCCAAAATAAATGGTTAATCTCATCGTCATTCACTTTCAACCCATTGAGTATTACCCTCCTACTCACAATTTCCTAAAGTACGTTGACGAAAGAAACGATCTATCTGTTACTGTTTTGACCACCAAAAATGGGAAAGGCATTCAACCTTACACTTATAAAAACGTGCATGTTGAAAGGTTGAGCCATGTGGATGGTAAAACGAGTCGGTTTGCGAGATTGTTTTCGATTATTAGATTTAATCTATTGGCTGTTTTCATGGTACTGCGAAAATCTTTCGACTGTCTATATTTCTACGAAACATGGTCTGTTTTTCCTGCTCTAATAGCTAAAACAGTGGCATCAAAGGACAAACGATTCTATGCGCATTTTCATGAGTACACATCAAATGTTCAGCTGAACTCAAATGAAACATTTATTTTCAGGCAACTTTATCGAGTTGAGAAAAAGCTCATGCCTACTATGAATTGGGTGTCTCACACCAATATGCATAGAATGGAACTATATAAGATAGACGTTCCTAATTTACGGTTGGAATCGTGTAAAATACAGCCTAATTACCCTCCTTTAGAGTGGCAGTCAAACATCACACCGACGGATATAGCAAACAACGACCCGTTAAAGCTCGTTTATGTTGGCTCACTATCTTCACAAAACATGTACTTCGAAGAAGTAGTTACTTGGGTTGAAAGCCATAATGGCTCGATTTCGTTAGACCTGTATTCCATAAATCTAAATAAAGACGTTCAGAGCTTTCTTGAAAAACATAAAATCCAGCATACTCAAGTCAAATCCAAAGTGTTGTACGACGACTTACCGCACGTATTGTCCAAATACGATATAGGTTTGGTGATATACAATGGAGGAAATTTAAATTACGTATATAACGCTCCAAATAAGTTGTTTGAGTACCATATATGTGGTTTGGATATTTGGTTTTCATCAGACCTCAAAACGAGTTTCAATTACAAAACGACCGATACGTATCCCAAAATTGTAGATGTAGACTTTAAAGACCTGCTGAGTTTCGATTACAAAACGGCTTTAAATCGTGAACACCTTCAATTAAAAATACATAAATACACCTCGGAGCAAGTATACAGCGTAATTGTTGATGACTTCACCAATGAAAGTACTCATCCCCAACTATAGAACCCCGGATTCATTTGTGGACAATGTTGCCCATACGCTAATAAAAATGGGTCATAGCGTTACAACAATGCCGGCTATTTCGAATCAAAATATAGACGCAAAGTATAAAGTGTTTTTGCGTTTGGCTAAGCAAGTTGTTTTGAAAGACAACTGGACACTTCAGGAAAAATGGCTCGAAAAGGAATTAAAGCATAACACAACATACGATTTACTCTTAACACTGACACAGGCTCTACCTGAAGAGCTATTGCACGAAGCGAAAAAGAAAGGAATGGTAACCGCGGTTTGGTGGGGAGACACTCCTGCCAATATGAAAAAACACGGTTTACTTGTTGATGGATGGGACAAGATCTTCATTAAGGACCAAAATGCAGTAAAAAAACTGCATGGGCTAGGCCTTGATGCGTCGCTGCTACATGAAGCCATGAATCCTGACTGGCACAAACCTTTGTATACACATATCAATAATGAAGTAGTGGTGGCTGGTTCGTTTTACGATTACAGGAACTATTTAGTTGACAAATTACTTGCCAAAGATGTTGAAATGGGCTTGTATGGCAGACGCCTTTCAAAGTGGGTTAGCCAACGGATTAAAGCCATACATAGAGAAAAATTTATTGTACGAGAAGATAAGAGTCGAATATTTGGTTCTGGCTTGGCCTGCTTAAATTCGACGGCCATGAGCGAATTTGATTCCCTGAACTGTAGAGCGTTTGAAATTGCTGGTGCCGAAGGATTACAGTTTTTAGAATATAGAGCATCTGTCCATGATTGCTTTGAAGACGGGACAGAAATAAAGACATTTAAAAGCATTGAAGAGCTCATTGGACTCATTGATTGGGCTAAGAAGGCCCCACACGAGGCATTAAGAGTAAGGCAAGCTGGCCATAAACGAGCCATGGCAGAACATACTTATGAGCACAGACTTAATTACATATTTAACACTATTAATAGCTGATGACTAAACCATTTATTCCAATTTCTGAACCCTCAATAGGTCCCTTAGAAATTGAGTACGTTACGGATGCCGTAAAATCGACATGGATATCTTCTATTGGGCCCTATATCAATAGATTTGAATCAGAATTTGCCAAATTCTGTGGAACTAAACACGCGATAGCTGTTAGTAACGGTACAGTTGCAATCCATTTGGCATTAGTCGCTCATGGAATAAAACCAGGAGACGAAGTTATAATGCCAAATCTTTCTTTCATAGCAACCGCTAACGCAGTCTATCACGCGGGAGCAATACCAATCTTTGTTGACATTGACCCTGTAAATCTTGGAATTGACGCAGCATTGATCGAACAACATATTACGGCTAAAACAAAGGCGATTATGCCCGTTCATTTGTACGGTCATCCAGCTAATATGGTCGAAATCAATAAGGTTGCTGAAAAATATAGTTTGATAGTAATTGAAGATGCAGCGGAAGCCCACGGTGCACAAATTAACGGCAAGACTGTTGGTTCTTGGGGTCATTCTGCCACGTTTAGTTTCTATGGTAATAAGAATCTAACAACAGGTGAAGGCGGTATGATTACTACCAACGATGACTACATCGCTGATCGCTGTAAGTTTTTACGGGACCATGCAATGACCAAAGAAAAAAGATACTGGCATACGGAAGTTGGGTATAATTATAGAATGACCAACTTACAAGCAGCTTTGGGTTGCGCCCAACTTAGCCGCATTCACGATTTATTGGGAAGAAGGCAATGGATTTTCAATGAGTATATGAAACGGCTTGGGTCCGACGACAGAATTGTGTTAAATCGAACTGAAACCTGGGCAACGAACTCATATTGGCTTATTTGTGTTGAAATTGTTGGGCTGTATGATAAAAAAAGAGAGCAACTGATGCAAGACTTAAAAGCTGAAGGGGTCGACTCAAGACCATATTTTTACCCCACGTCCGAAATGCCTTATATAAATGAGGACGTTAACACTCCAGTCACATTTGAAGTGGCATATAGAGGACTAAATTTGCCAACTTTTTTTGGCATAACAGAAGCCCAAATTGAGCGTGTTTGTAAGACATTATTATCTCGTTTATAATGATTAGAAGTCTGTTTGAAGGGTGCATACGAAACATTTCAGGACCAATAGGAATAAAGGTTCGAAGGTGGTACTACACTAGGCGATTAAAGACTTGTGGCACCAAACTAACGGTAAGCGAAGGTGTATATTTCGACAACCCTTCTTGCATAAGCCTTGGGGATTTTGTTTGGGTTGACCGTGGAAGTAAATTAATTGCTGGAAAAATTGAATCCGAAAATGTGATTCAAAAAGAAAGTGAGTCACCTGTACCCCAAGGGTTTATTTCAATAGGAGATGAAGCACATATCGGCGTTGACACAATCCTTCAAGGTCACGGTGGAATATCAATCGGCAATAATTTTACAAGCTCACCAAGTACAAAGATTTACAGTTTATCGAATGATGTGAAAAAATCGAAACACGGAACAAATTCTAAAAACACCAACAATCGATTTTATATCTCCTCCCCCATATTAATCGCCAATAATGTTTGGTTTGGTGTAAACACGTTAATGGTATCAGGCCAAGTAGAAGACGATACTTTTATTCAACCAAACAGTATCGTGAACGGTAGGTTTCCAAAAAACAGCGTGATTGGCGGAAACCCAGCAGTTAGATTTGGAGATAGATTTTAATGAAGAAGTTTTTTTTTCTTACCCCAGGTTGTTTCGACAAAGGTGGAATAAGTCGATATAGTCGATATCAAATCGACGCACTTCGCAATGTAGTTGGAGCGGACAAACTTTGGGTTGCTTCTTTGATGGGTAAGACAACTGATAGTTTTGAGGAATCATTTGATGTCGATTACTCAGGTACCAGTAATGGCAAAATTCAGCAGATCAAATTTGCTTTGTTCTTCATTATTAAAGCCATTGTACATCGTCCTAAAGTCATACACGTTGCTCATATCAATTTTAGTGGATTGGTAGTTTTCATAGCAAATCTCGTTGGTGCCAAAACGGTTCTGAATGTATATGGCTTAGAGATTTGGAGTAAATTATCGCGGGACGCCACTTGGGGACTTAAAAAAGTAGATTACATTATTTCCGACTGCCACAATACAAAGAATTACTTAGTTGATAATAATATACGACGCGACGAGGACATAACAGTTATATGGGACTGTGTAGATATAGAGAAGTTTAAACCTGCTTCACTAGATAAACTAGAGCAATTGGCAATAGATTACCAACTTCCGGCAAAAAGTGAAAAGATGGCGATTTTAACCCTCGGCAGAGTTTCTTATGCGGCTAAACATAAAGGATATAATAGGTTGATTCATGCTTACGCACAATTAGATACTGATAAGTTCTATCTGGTAATTGCAGGTAAAGGTGATATGGTAAATGAACTGAAAGAATTAACCGTAGATTTAAACATATCGGATTCCGTATACTTCGCTGGAATGATACATGAAGAAGACATGGCCGCAATCTACAGTTATGCAGATATTTTCTCTCTCGTTAGTGAAGCGGGCGACAAAAAAGGAGAAGGAATACCGTTAACACCCATAGAAGCCATGGCATGTGGTACCCCAATCATTGTTGGGGATGAAGACGGAAGTCGAGAGGCAATCATTGATGAAAATGGAATCTGTGTGGCAAGTCATGATCAAAAAGGGTACCTTGAGGCGGTCAACACGATTACAAGTGATGTAGATACTTTCAGCAAAAAAGCTCTAGAAATCGCTACACAAGTTTTTTCTTATACCATGTTTCTAGAGAAACATAAAACCTTCTATACGGCGCTTAAGAATTGAGGTTTTTTTACTTTTTTCTAAGGATTCTGTTCTGTTATTTGGCTGGCAAATATTTGGCCAGCAAATACAGTGACGTATCAGTATTAGCCGGATTTTCATTGGTATATGGAATACACTTGGTTGCTGTGTTACTATGGACTTTCCGGAAACGAATGCCTTACATTGAACTCCTTTTAGCATCAATGGCGATTCAGTTATTAATTGCTCCTTTTCTCGAATATCATTATTATTATAATGAGATTTTTGGTGTCATGCATGTCACTGAGACTGCTTATTTTGAATTTGTAACCTTTGCAATTCTTGCTCTTGAAACAGGGTTAATTATATTCAATAAACAACTGTCTGAGCATGATGTATTCACAAGAATGAAAGCAGACGTACACATCTATGAAAAACTCGGAATAAAATTGATTGTCATCGGATACATATTTTATCTGATAAACCTTTTCAACATTAGCCTTGGGTTTGCATTTATCATAAAAACTTTTACATACTTAAGGTTTATAGGATTGTTCTATTTGATATGCAGTTCAAGTAAAAAAACGCTTAAATATACCTTGCTAATCTTTATTCCATTTCTTCTCGAAACACTTAAAGTCGCAATCTTCATTGAATTTTTCATTATTAGTATTTGGACTGTTTCAATTCTGTTCCTCAAACGTAAAATATCTCCAATTTTCACTGCATCATTAGTAATTCTTGGCTTATTCTTTGCGATTATATTGCAATCCGTTAAACATCAATATCGAGAACTAAAGTGGGGTGGTAAAGAGGTCTCATTGACAAAATTAATGTTAAACCAGCAATCGAAAATGGATGCTGATCAGTATAAAGTAGTGGGTGCGATATTCAATGTACGCGTCAATCAGGGTTGGATTGTATCCGACGTTATAGAACACACAAGTCGTTCCAGATTCATTCACGATGGCAAGTACTTAAGGGACGAGACAATAGGTATTTTATTACCGCGCCTTCTTTACCCAAGCAAACCAATTGTAGGGAGCCATGAGAAATTTGACAAGTTTGTAGGTTGGCACTTGGATAAAGGTACTGCAATGAACCTAGGACTAATGGGAGACGCATACGGTAACCTTGGATCAAAAAAGGGAATCGTCTTCATTTTTGGTTTTGGTTTACTCATTGGTTTCGGTCATAGAAAGTATCAAAATGCCCTAGTTACATTCCCAGATTTGCTTTGTTGGGCCCCGCTATTTTACAACTATCTTATTCGCGCCGGTAATGAGTACTATATTATTACAAATTGGTATGTTAAAACTGGTTTCGTTACACTTCTGTTCTTTTACTTCGTTCGTAAGCGTATGATTCAAAGTAACCAGTCGCCTAAGCACGAAATTCCAAGTCCAACACAAATTGCACCTGACTATTAATATGTCAAAAACACTCTTCATAGGTTCATTCCCTAAAGAAACAAAAGGAGGCAGTTCTACGGCTTGTTTGCTCTTATTACAGTCTGAACCATTTTCAGGTGAGAACATAATTTTACTAGATTCTACACTTGATAACATCTCGAATAACGTGCTCGCTTCCAGGATATGGCGTGCAGTTAAGCGGTTTGGAAAATTAACACGCATAATTTTCACGAATCGGCCTAAAGTAGCTTTGATTACCTGTGGTCATGGGTGGAGTTTCTTTGAAAAAGGCATGATGTTACTTTATCTAAAGTTGTTTGGTGTTCGGTCGGTCATTACGCCAAATTCTGGACTAATACTTGGTAGTTTTAAATCAGGAATCTTTAGGAGTTACTTTAAATTAATTGTTCGGAACTCAAAATATGTAGTTTGTCAAGGTAAGTATTGGTTAGAAATTTTTACAAACTATACAAGTGACCCAAAGAAACTTGTTGTAATAAAAAATTGGTTAGCACCTGAGTCAATTGCCAAACCCCTTCCACCCTTTTTAATAAAAGAAAGAAATATTATCCATCTTGTTTACTTGGGCTGGATTGAAGATTATAAGGGTCTCGATGACTTGTTAAAGGCAGTCGCGCTATGTAAACAAACTGTACAGCTAGACATTTGGGGTGAAGGAAGCTATAAGGCAGAGGTAATTGAGCAAATTGAGCAGCTAGGTCTCGCTAGTAATGTTAAGTTGAAAGGATGGGCGTCTGAGAAAGACAAATCAGAGATTTATCAAAATCATCCAATCGCAGTATTGTCGTCTCATTATGAAGGTATGCCAAATGTAGTTCTTGAAGCAATGGCAAATGGTTTACCTGTGATTGCTTCCAACATTTCTACGCTGCCAGAAGTGGTAACACATAATGAAAATGGACTCTTATTTACACCTGGTAACGTAGAGGCCTTAGCGCGTTCTATTGATACATTAGGATCTGATATACTGCTTCAGCAACGATTCCGTGAAAATGCAAAGTCTTCATTGGACAGCTATGACTTAAGCAAAGCTGCAATGAGATTGGCTAAGCTGGTCTATGAAGATAAAAGGAAGGTATTGATGTTAACGGATTGGTTTGCACCAGCCTTTCGCGCAGGTGGACCAATAAAATCTTGCAATAATATTGTTAAATCGCTAGGTAGTGATTTAAATATCAAGGTATTGACATCTATTTATGATTTAGGTGATGTCAAACTCTCGGTCACGAAAAATAAGTGGACACCTTACCAGCAAGCGTCGGTGTTTTATGCTGGAAGTTTTATAGAATATACACGTAAAATGATCGGTGTATTTTTGTTTTGGAGACCACATAAAATCCACATTAATGGAATTTTTTCAATAAAATCGTCAATAATTCCTTTGATCGTTACAAAATTAAGTGGACAAAGAAATAAAGTAATACTGAGTCTAAGGGGTATGCTGATGCCATCTGCTTTGCACATCAAATCAAAGAAGAAACGTATCTATTTAAAAATTGCTAAATCCTTGGGGTTGTTTAAGAATATCACTGTTCACACCACGAATATGGATGAACTGGAACTGAGTAAAACCACATTAGCAAGTTTTAGAAACGTAACTCTACCAAACCTCCCTGAGTATACGAACCAATCCATTTCATTTAAACATAAAGCACAAGGAGTATTAGATATCGTCATAGTTGGTCGTGTCCATGAAATAAAAAATATTCACCTCTTGGCTACGTTTTTAACTCACGTTAGCGGAAAAACGCATACGACACTTATCGGCCATCTAGAGAATATTGAATATTTACGCACCATCGAGCAGTCTTTTGAACGATTACAACAGCATGAATTCAGGTACTTAGGTGAAGTTAACGGACAAGAGGTAAAGGAAATAATTAAACAAAATCATATGTTATTTCTTCCCTCGCAAAGCGAGAATTATGGCCACGCAATAGTTGAATCATTGAGCCAAAATAGACCCGTTATTATCAGCGACAAAACCCCTTGGCAAAACCTGGAAACCCACAATGCAGGCTTTAGCCTTGATTTAAAGGATGAAGACTCTTTCATACAAGCTCTTCAAAAGATGGTTGACCTTAATCAAGCGGAATTCAATAATTACATGAGTGGGGCTAAAAATTACTGTGACGAGGTTGTTTTTAAAAATCAAACCAAAGACGACTATCTAGCACTATACCAAGAATAAAAGATACCCAAAAAATATAAGTACTAAATATACATATGTCAAGTTACACCTTAGGAATAAACGCATACCATGGAGATTCATCCGCCTGTATTTATAAAGGCACAGAGCTTATTGCTGCAACAGAAGAAGAACGCATAGTGCGTGTTAAACATTGGACCGGATTACCAATAAAGGCGATTGATTTTTGTCTAAAAGAAGCCAATATCACCCTCAAAGAAGTCGATGTAATTACGGTCTCAAGAGACCCTAAAGCAAAAATTGGGGAGAAAATAATTCAAACACTAAAAAAAGGAATATCCCTAAAAGCAGTAAAGGATAGAGGTGCGAATTCACTTAAGATCACTAAAATAAAATCTGATATTGCCGAAGCACTTGGATTCAAAGCGTCTGAAATTAAGGCTAAGTTATATTATGCCGAGCATCACAGAAGTCACATGGCTTCTTCCTTCTTTGTCTCCCCTTTTGAAGAATCTGCGATCTTGTCAATAGATGGTATGGGAGATTTTAGTTCTACCATGCGTGGAACTGGTAAAGGAAACAAGATAAAGGTTATTGACAGTGTCTCCTACCCACATTCTATTGGAATTTTTTATACAGCGATGACACAATACCTTGGGTTTCCTCATTATGGAGATGAATACAAAGTAATGGGCCTATCTCCTTATGGCAAAGCTACCATGGTCGATCAACTGGAAGATGTTTTGATACTTCTTGACAATGGACTTTTTGAGTTAAATGGAAGATACTTCAAACACTTTACCGAAGGTGTGGCTATGGATTGGGAAGGTGGATCGCCTTCCATAGATTCAATATATTCTGAAGCACTAGTAGAGAAATTTGGTCCAGTAAGACAAAAAGGTGAAGAGTTGACTCAATACCATATGGACCTGGCAGCTTCGGTACAACGGTATACTGAAAAAGTAATCTTCCACATCGCCGAAGATTTACACAAACGCACCGGGTTGAAAAACTTGTGCATAACGGGTGGTGTGGCTCAAAATTCGGTTGCAAATGGTAAAATATTGGCAAACACTTCTTTCGAGAAATTATACGTCCCACCTGCAGGACATGACGCTGGGACTTCAGTTGGTTCCGCATTATACTATATCCACCAAGAGCAAAATACCACTCGACCGGCGTTCAAACATCAAGCATATACTGGAGCTCAATTTACAAATGAAGAAATCAAAACCTTTTTAGAAGGTAAAGCGGGAATCATCGCTTATCACGAAAAGGAAGATGCGCTAATTGAAGCGGTAGCTGAATTACTGCACCACGGCAAAGTAATCGGTTGGTTTCAAGGTCGTGCCGAGTTTGGGCCCAGAGCATTGGGCAACCGTAGTATTATTGTCGACCCAAGCCGGTCGGACGCAAAAGAATTATTGAATAGTAAAATCAAACGACGTGAAAGCTTCAGACCTTTTGCCCCCTCTATACTAAAAGAGGCTGTGAAGGATTATTTTGAGGTAGTTGACGACGTCCCTTTTATGGAGAAAGTATATGATATCAAATCTGAAAAGCACGAAGTAATTCCAGCTGTCACGCATGTTAACGGTACCGGTCGACTTCAAACTGTGGAAGAAAAAGACAACCCAAGATATTACAGGTTGATAAAAGCGTTTAGCCAGAAAAGTGGAATCCCCATTCTCTTGAATACATCCTTCAACGAAAACGAACCCATTGTCAACACACCAGGACATGCCTATGATTGCTTTGCACGTACGGATATGGATGTATTGGTTTTGGAGAATTATGTGATCACGCGAGGTTAGCTTTTGGCTTTTGGCTTTTGGCTTTTGGCTTTTGGCTTTTGGCTTTTGGCTTTTGGCGAAAAAAAAGATTTAGCCTTGATCTTACAACAGTTCAGTTAGGGATTTATCAACAAACATTCAATGTTTCAATTCGCCATAGTGCACACATTTAACCCAAAACGCTAACGCGCCAAAGTGCCAACCCCCTAACAACCTATCCTCCCAACTACCCAACCACCCAATGCCTCCTCTCAAAATCTCAATCATCACCGCTGCATACAACAGCGAAAAATATATCAAGCATACATTAGAGTCTGTTCGTGATCAAACTTATGCCGACATTGAACATGTGTTGGTAGATGGTGGGTCAACCGATGAAACAAATGCAATTATCAAATCATATCCTCTTGTTAAGAACTATATCAGTGAACCAGATCAAGGAATCTATGATGCGCTTAATAAAGGTATCAATCGTGCGACAGGTGACATTATAGGATTTGTACATTCAGACGACTACTTACATGACACGTCCATACTAAGGTGTGTTGCAGAATATTTAGAGAACAACCCCAATGTGACCGGGATTTATGCTGATATTGTTTTTGTAGATAATTCTAAAAAAGTGCTCAGACACTACAGCTCTAGGTCATGGCGTTTTAGCAAATTCCAATATGGGAAAATGCCAGCACATCCCTCCTTCTTTGCTCGTAAAGAAGTGTACGAGTCCTATCTGTTCGATACGCAATACAAAATAGCAGCTGATTTTGACCATATGTTACGGGCGTTCAAAGACCCTGAATTCCTTTTCCATTACCTGCCTATTATTACCACTTCAATGCGTATGGGAGGGGCAAGTACGGATGGGCTAAAGTCCAATCTAAGAATCAACAAAGAGATTCTACAGATTTGTAAAGCAAACGGTCTACCAACAAACTATCTGAAAATTTATTCAAAATATCCTTCGAGGTTATTAGAGTTTTTTTTTACCAAAATGAGCTAGTTTTATTACACCATTACCCTACTATAAAAACCTCGATGGAGTCCGTGCAATTGCGGCAATAATGGTAATGGTTGGTCATTTTTTTTCTGTAATTGCCCCTGACCATTATATGATAAAATTCGATTTACTATTTGGACAGTCTGGGGTTGTTTTATTTTTTGTGCTTTCTGGCTTTCTGATCACCCGAATTTTACTTAACACAAAAGGATCGAAAAATTATTTTAAAAATTTCTTTATAAGACGGTCTCTCAGAATTCTTCCTCTGTATTACATATTTTTGTTAATTCACTACTATCTAGCACCATTAATCCTTAAAACTGAAATTCCTAATTTCAGTCTGCAAATTTATCATTACCTGTTTTTGCAAGACTTTGCAATGACGTTCAACTGGCTCTACTCAGGACCTGGTCACTTTTGGTCATTAGCAGTTGAAGAACACTTTTATTTGTTCTGGCCGTTTGTGATAATTATAACACCCAAAAAACAGCTATTAAAAGTCATTCTTTCAATTATTGTGATTTCAATACTCATTAGAGCTTTAATGCTCAATTACAATTACAATGGTTACTTCTTTACTTTCACCCGATTTGACGCTCTTGCAATTGGAGCCATATTATCCCTTTTAGAACTTAGATATCGCTTCTCTCACAAATATCTTTCACGTTACATAATACTACTAATAGGTATACTAATTCCAAGTGTTTTAATGTGGACTATGTTTTCAGGAAGTGGAAACAACACGATTCAAATATTTAAGTATTTGGTAATAGGTTTTACTTTCTTTTCTATAATTGGTATGGTTCTATCCATTAAGGACAAAAGCGTAATAAATAAAATATTAGAATCTAGATTTTTTCGTTACTCCGGAAAGATTAGCTACGGACTCTATGTATACCATCCACTCATTTTTTTAATCTTGTTAAAGTATTGCAACACTCATATCTTACTTTTGAATTTTGTCATATGCTTTTCATTAACCTATCTTATATCGACATTAAGTTACAGGTATTTTGAAAACCCTTTCTTAAAACTCAAAAAATATTTCGTTTACAATAAATAGCATCTGCTACATTATGCCACCGTATAAAATACTTCTTACTGGAGCAACTGGTTTTGTTGGTGGTCATGTGATTAAACAGCTCAAAGAAGATTATTCGCTTTATGCGATTTCATCAAAAAAGACAGACATTGAACATATAACTAAGACCTTCTCTTGGAATGAAATAGAAAGTATTGAAGAAACTTTCGAGGCAGTCATTCACATGGCTGGACTAGCACATGATACTCAAAACAACAAAGATGAGTCTGTATACTTTGACGTTAATGTTGGATTAACCAAGACGCTTTTAGAAAATATGAAGCGCTGGAACTGTGGTCAATTCATATACATAAGTAGCGTAAAGGCTGCTGTAGATTCTACTTCTATTGAAGTCCTGAATGAAGATTTCACTTCAGCTTGTACAAACGTATATGGTCGTTCGAAGCTTACCGCAGAAAGGCTAATATTAGACAGTACTGCCAATATCAATCGGGTTATTCTACGACCAGTAATGATATACGGCCCTGGACAAAAAGGCAACCTGAATACACTCGAGAAACTGATTCATAAAGGCGTTTGGTTTCCATTCAAAAATTGGCAAAACAAGCGTTCTGTGCTGTCTATCAATAATTTGACTTTTACGATTAAAGAGATACTAAATAAAAAGATAGCTTCTGGTGTCTATTATATTGCTGATGACGCTGCTGTTTCAACTGTAGAAATTCTAGAATCTATTAGCAGTGGGATTAATAGAAAAGTCAGATTTGTATCCATACCAAATAGCATTATTCGAGTTGGACTTAAATTACTACCGAAAAGACTTAAATCATTTACCAACAAAGTCTTAGGGAGTTTGGAGGTAGATAATTCAAAACTCAAAACAGCGTTGGGCATTTCAACTATGCCGTATAACGCAGCCACTGATTTACCGTGTGCGTTTAAAAAATCGTCTGGCAATGCTTAATTTTTAATTAGCTAACGCGCCAATACGCCAACCACCCAACACCCCAACGACCTAACCTTTGCTCATCGAATTTTCCATATATCTACTAGCTGCCATCCTGGGATGTGTTATCTACTATAAATGGGCCCAGAAGAAGCAAATCGTTGATACGCCCAATGAACGAAGTTCACATACCCATCAACCTATTCGAGGTATGGGCGTTGTTTTTCCGATTTTATTTGCCTTGTCCTCAATTCACGTTTGGTTAACTGGTGGAGAATATCTATATGAGGGCTCTCCGTTGTTCCCAACATATCAGGCTCTTGGCGTACTTTGGATTGGATCTGGCGTATTACTTATAGGGCTAACTGGTTATTTAGATGATCGGATAGATTTGAGGTCTTATGTTAGATTGCCACTCTACACCCTTTCAACTCTAATCGCATTAGTTCCAATAATCGTCACTTGGGACAACGGATTCATACCAATCCTTGTAATTGTTGTACTTATTATAGGCATAATAAATACCTACAATTTTATGGATGGGATAAATGGTATTACAGGTTTTTATAGCATTGTTCTGCTTGGTACTGTATACTACCTCTTCGAACTTACCCATATCAGTGTTTACATAGGAGGCTTCAGTTCCATTATTGTCTTTGCCATTACCTTTTTGTTGGTTTTTGGATTCTTTAATTTTCGTTCAAAAGCATTGGCATTCCTGGGAGACGCTGGTAGTGTATCACTAGGATTATCCGCCTGCATTTTACTTGTTTGGGCTGGGGTTCTGCATCAGCGAATGGACGTGATTGTGCTTTTGCTTGTATACGGTGTGGACAGTGTTGGAACTATAATTTTAAGAATTTTTCGCAAAGAAAACATCTTCAAAGCCCACAGAAGTCACTTGTACCAAGACCTCGTTCATATCAAAGGTTTAAGCCATTTAAAAGTGGCACTCCTGTACGCCCTTGTGCAGCTGATAATAAACATACAGTATATCGTGTATTTCGAGTATAAGAATATCGTACTTTATATTTACCTAGGCGGTTTAATATCAATTTACGTGATTTGTAAGAAATTACTTGGAACCTTGCGATTCTCAATTAATAAAACATGACGACTATAAAATTTGCTATTTGTGGTTTTGGACATATTGGATCAAGACATGCCACCATTGTTGAAGGGTACCCTGACGCAACTGTAGTTGCTGTAATCGACACGAAACCTGAAGCCAAAAATCACAAACTATATCCGGAGAACATTCCCTTTTTCAACAGTTTAGATTCTTTTGTAAAGTCAGGCATTGAAGCTGACGTTGTCACTGTATCAGCTCCAAATGGGAATCATGTTGAATTAGCGAAAATGGCGCTTGAAAATGATTTCCACGTGATAATTGAAAAACCAATGGGAATTAGTCGCATTGAATGTGAATCTGTGGTTTTTAAAGCTTTAAACGTTAATAAGGAGGTTTTTGTAGTCAAGCAAAATAGATACAGTCCGCCCAGTAAGTGGTTGAAAGAAGTGGTCTCCAATAACACGATTGGTGATATTTACATGGTTCAGGTGAACTGCTATTGGAATCGAGACGATCGCTATTACAATAAAGACGGTTGGAAAGGACGTAAAGACTTAGATGGAGGTGTTCTGTTTACACAATTTAGTCATTTCATAGACATCATGTTTTGGGTCTTTGGGGATATCAAAAACATTAAAACCAACCTACAAAACTTTAACCATCAAAACTCAACAGAGTTTGTTGACAGTGGAAATTCAATCTTCGAGTTTGTTGACGGTGGACTAGGGGTCATCAACTTCTCGACGAGTGTTTGGGATACCAATATGGAGTCGTCTATAACTGTAGTAGGATCTAAAGGAAGTTTCAAAATAGGCGGACAATACATGAACGAAATTGAATATTGTCACATCAAAGATTACGAAATGCCTGAGCTCCCTCCTACCAATCCACCAAACGACTACGGCCCCTTCAAAGGTTCGGCTGCCAACCACCATTACGTCATAGAAAACGTCGTAAACACACTCAAAGGCAACGACACCATCACCGCGAATGCCTTGGAAGGACTTAAGGTGGTGGATATTATTGAGCGGATATACCAAGCGGCGGAATGAAGACGGAAGACGTGTTGATTTTTTTTCATCACGACGTTGTCTCTGATCTATCTAATCCACGTATAACATCGTACATAGCGTATTTAAAGAAGCAAGGTCACAAGCCTTGCTTTCGTTTTGTCAATTCAAACCGTCACAGACGCGTGCCGTATTTAGTACATTACATGCACCTACTAATCTCACCTAGATACCAAATCGCCTACTTTTATTCCCCAAATGCCATGTGTGTTCCAATGTATCTACTTTGTCGATTACGTGGAATACAAACAATCATTGAGAAGACGGAACTCGACTCCATCAAACCGAAACATAGTTGGAAAGACTACATCAATGCTGGGTTGTACAAATTAGATGAATTGATATTTCCTAGCTTTTGTAACAAGCTGGTAGTCATATCGAAACGATTACAAGTGCATTATCAGAACAGAATTCAACAAACAAAAACTATTGGTGCTTTTATACCAACGGGTGCCACAATACCCAAGGAAAACAGAGACGTTCAAAGCGAAGTATTTCGTATCGGCTACATGGGTAGTTTTGGACAAAAAGATGATTTGCAGACGCTTATACAATCCTTTGAAAGATTGAAGGACTCCGTCTCCCACCCAGTGCAACTTAACCTATACGGAGGACACATCAATTCCAGGTTCACCCAAATTCCTGACATTATCTCCCATGGATTTATTGAAAGAAACTCCATCCTAGATTCCTTACAATCCAATAACGTTCTCGTCGCGACAAGAACAAAAAATACATATTCCGACTTCGGGTTTCCTTCTAAATTGACTGAATACCTTCTCACTGGGCGCCCAGTTATTGCTAGCAAATCATCGGATATTAGCGATTTGTTTGAGCATAAAGGTCAAATGTACCTGGTTGAATCTGAGAATGATACACAATTGATTGAGGCGTTCAAGTGGTGTAATGAACACCCCGAGGCCTCTCAAAATATGGGATTACGCGGCAGACAATGGGCGACAGAACATTGGGATTCTGACTTGATTTTATCACAGTGGTATCGTTTTGTAACAACCTAGGAACTTCAACTTGTTCTCGTCCTCAGCTTCAGCTATACCGATCAATCTCCCGCTGAACATCCTTCGACTTAATATCCTGTCGCTTGTCGTAGTTCTTCTTACCGCGACCCAATCCAATTCTTAACTTAGCGTAGCCGCTGGCTGCAAAAAAGAGCTCAATAGGGACAATCGTGTACCCCTGGTCTTTCATCTTATCACGAAGCTTTTTTAACTCCCGTTTGTTCAACAACAAATCCCTGAGTCGTGTAGGTTCTTGCTCCACATAGCCCGCATTTTTAAACTCGGCGATGTGCATGCCTTTAATCTTAATGCCATTATTTGTCAGGAAACAATACGCCTCTGAAATCGACGCTTTCCCATCCCTTACAGACTTCACTTCTGGGCCTGTCAGTACTAGGCCAGCCTCCATCTCAAACTCGATTGCATACTCGAAATATGCCTTTCGATTCTTAATCCTTATTTCCTTTAACTTCTTGCTCATTTTGCTTTGCCTGCTATGACTTCAACCTGATCCTTTTTTAATATCATTTGACCGGTTGTGCCCGTGGCGATTAACCGCTCCCCTACTCTCGCTTCAAAACTACAAGCCATTTTTGCACGATCTTTTTCAATAATCGTCGCTAGGAAATCCACCGTTTGACCAACCAGTGCTGGTGAAACGTGTGTAACGTTTAAAAACGTTCCGATTCCTTCTTCGTCATCGTCAAGCATATCTAAAACAAAAAGTCTCCCGGACCATTCTGCGTCCCTCCCTAGTGCAAACGTAGCGTAAAAAGGATGTACAACCCCAGACTCAAACTCCGCAACGTCTGCTTCAGTCACCGTGTGCTGGTAAGTCTTTGTATCCCCAATCTTATATATATCTTTCACGACAACTCAATTAAACTAACACCTTCCCCACCCATTCGAACATCTTCGTAGGTTATCCGTTTTACAAATGATTTATTGTGATAATAGTCACGAATTATTTTTTTCAAAATACCATCCCCTTTTCCGTGTATCAAACGCAAATTATTGGCACCTATGATAATGGCGTCATCTATCCAACGGTCGATCTCTTTTAAGGCCTCATCAGCACGCATCCCTCTCACGTCTTTTTCTATGGCAAACTGTTCTTGACGTTTCATAAAACCAACGTCTACTTTCGATTTAGCCTTCTGTTGCTTGGTTTTAACTGCAACTAAATCTGCAATTTGATAGGTTGATTTTATAATACCAGCCACCACGACGGCTTTGTTTTTACGAATCTGAATCACCTCGCCAAAACTGTTGGAATTTGGTATCTTTACCTGAGAACCGACCTCTATTTGAACCTTAGGTATGGGTTTATTTTCAACCTTTTCCTCGATCTGTTTTCCAGAAAGTTTTTCTTTCTTGCGCTCCAACCCTGCCCTGGCGCGTTTGGTTTTACTTTTATCCGCCCCACTTTCTTTGATAGACTTTATAGTACGCTCAATTTCTGCATTTGCACTTTCTACCAAACTCAAGGCCTTTTGCTTGGCGTCAGATAGTATTTCAGATTTACTAACAGACAATTCATTCTTTAGCTGCTCATAGTCTTTCTTCAATCTATCCAAGTGTGCCTCAGTACTGGCAATCTCTTCAATACGCTCTTTAAGCTCTTTTCTTTCGTTTTCTAACGTCGCTAGTAATTCATCTGTTCGTTGTTGCTTTACGTTCGACCTTTTTCTGGCCTGCTTAATTATAAAATCAGGCAATCCAATGTTTTGTGCGACCTCCAATGCAAACGAACTACCTGGTTTACCAATTTCAAATTTGTACAGTGGTTTAAGTAGTTTGGTGTCGTATAACATTGACGCATTTAGGAAGCCTTCCTCACTTTTTGCGAGACTTTTCACATTCCCAAAGTGCGTAGTTACTGCTCCGCGTGGCTTCTTTTTGTTCAAATGAATCAAGATGGCTTCTGCCATTGCACCTCCAAAATTCGGATCTGTTCCGCTACCAATTTCGTCAATAACAAGCAAAGTACTCGGGGTAGATTTAGCCAAAAAATACTTCATGGCTGTCAGGTGGCTGCTGTATGAACTTAAGTCATTTTCAATAGATTGATTATCACCAATGTCAACGAATATGTGTTTAAAAAAACCAAATTCTGATTTGGCATCAGCGCAAGGCAAAAGTCCACACTGCAGCATATATTGATTCAGCGCTAGTGTTTTAATGGTAACAGACTTTCCGCCTGCGTTAGGACCACTAATCACAATGATTCTATGGTCATCACTCAACGCAATGTCCATGGGTATGGTTTCCTTCTTTTTTGCCTTATTCGTTAGCCATAACAGTGGATGATACATTTCAGTTATGTTGCAATCTGATGATTTTGTCACAACCGGCAAACACGCATTTAGCTTGGTGGCAAGACTCGCCTTTGAGCGAATAAAATCAAATATCCCCATTTGCATGGCGAACAACTTCAGATCTGATACATGTAAACGCGCTTGTTTGGTCAACTGCTTAAGTATACGCAACATCTCTCTATCGCGCTCCATCTCTAACTCCTTTTGACGGTTAGACGCTTCTAAAACCTCAATGGGTTCAATGTAAAGAATCTTTCCTGCACCAGATTCGTCATGCATGATACCCTTTACTTTCCGTTTGTGTTCCGCAAAAATTGGTATGACCAATCGGCCATCTTTTACCGTAACCTCTGTTTCGGCAGTCCACTTTTTTTCTGCAGCTTGATTGTATATGCGCTTAATGATGCTATAGGCTTCACGCTGATTGGCATCAATTTCGTCTAATAGACCTTGTAACTTTCGACTGGCATCTCTTCTCCACTCACCAAAATCATCAAAAGCCATAGATATCTCGGAAATCAACGGGGTTGGATCATTGATGTTGTCTAATAACTTAAATAATTGTGGATGAGAGGTCGATTTACTCGAAAAGAAGGTTAACAAATCTAGAACCTCTGAACTAATCAAGCGTATATCTATCAGCTCATTCGCTTGCAATACAGAGTGCTTTTCGGCTAGCTTTTCAAGATTAGACTGAATATCGATTTCGGTAATGCTTGGTGTTTGTCCTGAATTGAGCAAAGACTGGAATTCACCGGTCTGCGTTAACCAAATATCTACAACCTTATAATTACTTGAGAATTTAAGCTTTGAAACGATGTGTTTACCTGCTTGACTTCTGCAGCCCTCACTTACAAGACTTCGAATTTCAGTGAAGCCTAGTTTATCTTCAATGTCAGTAGGGAAATTCATTCTTCCATCTTATTCAATTTCTCAATCACTTCAGCAGAAATCTTTTCCATCCAGTTCGGATGCTCTGTATAGAAGGAATAGGACCTTTCGACTTCCTCAGCCGTAACACCTCTTAAGTGATAAATCATTTGATACGAGCTATCAATCAAGTCCGTATCGTAAAACCCTTTCTGCCTATATATCTTTTGTTGCGCTTCAGCCAGTCGTATGTCTATGATGATTTCTGCAAACTCTTCAGGACTAATCACATTGCCTGGCACAACCGCAAACTGTGGTGTACACGAAGACAATACCGCAACGTAACACGTGAACAGAATTATGCGTTTTATATATCGATTTAGTTCAAACATCAACTTAATTTTGAGGTGTTCAACATATGAAGTTTATTGAATTACAATGATACAACAGAATATCAATCGAATTAAAGAAGAACTCGGTGAAACTACCTTGGTAGCGGTATCAAAGTTTCGTACTCTGGAGGAATTAACAAACTTATATGATACTGGCCAACGCATTTTTGCTGAGAACCGTGTACAGGAACTATTATCCAAGCAAAATCAATTACCGAATGATATTGAGTGGCACCTTATTGGTCACCTTCAGACAAACAAGGTCAAAATGATTATTGGTCGCGTATCGCTAATTCACTCGGTAGACAGTCTGAAACTTCTTAAAGAAATTCAAAAGCAATCGCTCAAGCAAAATGTAGTAACCAAGATACTGCTTCAAATTCATGTTGCTCAAGAAGACTCAAAGTATGGATTTGTTCCAAACGAGTTAGTGGACCTATTTGCTACTCATTCGTTTACACCTTTCACACATGTTCAAATATGCGGTGTCATGTCTATGGCCACATTAACTCAAAACACCAACCAAATTGAGGAAGAATTTCAGAAAACGGTAGACACCTTCCATGGAATCAAGAAACTAATTACCAATTCAGAAGACTTTACTGAGATATCTATGGGCATGAGTGGGGACTATATAATTGCCAAAAAATTAGGCGCTACAATGGTTAGAATTGGTAGCAAAATCTTCGCTTAGACCTAAAAGTTGACGTTTTTGAGGTGATTTTCACTCAACACATGACCCCAAAACGTGTCAAATCCAGTAAAATAAGGGGTTATTTAGGCCTGTTTTAGAAAAAATAATAAGCCACAAATCCAGTATTGACATCGGTTTTCAGACAAATGTGCATAACATTACCGAAACTTGAGACTCCAAAATCGGTTAAATACAAAAACAGTACGACCTTCGCACTTTATTTCGAGAGAGAGAACCTAATTGAATTTAAACAAATTAAAGAAGGGACCTATGAAGAAGTATTTATTATTTTCAGGAGTGATTGGCCTATTGGCGTTTGCTCCTTACGGTGGTAAAAATAATACGACCGAAAACAAAAACAAAACTAATTCTGAAAAAAATTCAGAAATAGTTGAATCAAAGGAAAAGACCATTTTGGAAATCTCTGATTCCATCTGTCTTGCCATTGGCGTACCAACTGAATTGGTTAGAGAAATCGGCCAAAACGAAAGTGGTTGGAGATGCATTCGTTCACAATCAGGAGGAACCGACTTTGGTGATCTTCAAGTAATCGACGAAACATTCGATTACTGGTACAACGAATTGAATCTTCAAGGCGGGAAATCTAGGTATAATTACCTAGTGGTTGGAATTCACTATTTGAAGTACAACTACAACCGTTATCACAGTTGGGAAAAGGCACGCTTTGCCTACGCACGTGGATCGTGGAGAAACCAGTCGACTTGGACTTGCTTAGAAGAGAAATTCATGACGAAAATTAACTGGTCGAACTACGACTCGTAAGCGTCACACAACCTCAAGATTTTTCTTAGAGACATTATAACGAAGGCTTCGTGTTTTTTATAGTGTCTTTTTTTTTGCTTTCTAGCGGGGTTTCTTTGATTAGGGCTTTCGCCCTACAACCTTGGATTTCACTTGTTACTTACTTAGGGGTTGCCACCTCTAACCCGGCTTTCATTTTTTTCTTGATGAATGTTCGCTTAGGGGTTAGCACCCCTATAACCCGCTTTTCATTTTTTTCTTGATAAAAAAACGAAACAAAAAAATCAAGACTTCTGAATTTTTCTTTGAAATCTACGATTGGCTCTTCTTTCCCTCAGCCAAAGCCGCTGCGCTTTCCTGCCTGCTTAGCGCAGGGCCACCGCGCAAAAGCCTTCCTCGATTTCTACAGAAAACTTCAAAGGTCATCTTAAACCATGCACGGATTAATGAGCCATGGCCCACCAAAAATGCGGGGGACGCGCTAGCCGGTGTGTTAGGGAGCATATTTTTGGGGAGACTTTTTGTTTCGTTTTTGGTCTCAAAAATGAAAATCGGTTATAGGCTGATAAGCCTAATGGACGAACAGAAGGCTGATAAGCCTAAACAAAGAAGGTTAGAAGGCAGGTTATAGAGCTTGTCCGACTACCGGCGGACTGATAAGCCTAATGGACGAACAGAAGGCGAAAGCCCAATCGACAAAAGACGAAAGACAAAAGACGAAAGCCTAATAAAAGAATCCCCTCGCAAGCCCTCCAACCATATTGATTTTATGGACCCTTGTAATCAAAAATCAATTGATTAACAATGGTTTTGAATAAATGCATTATCAAAAACCATTTTGTTGTAAACTTGTATCTCTAAAATTAGGTTATGGCAGATTCAAACAACGAAGCGTACGAAACATCAAAAAGGTCTAAGGTGTCCAGACCACTGTTAATTCTATTTCTGCTGTCGTTGGGGCTAAATGCCTACCTGTTTTATAACTGGTACAATGACAATTATAGAGATGGTCAAAGTCTTGCCGAGATAAACCAGGGTCTTCAAGACGTACTTGCCGAGACTGAATTCTCCAAAGATTCTTTACAAAAAGCATACGATGAGCTGAGTACGCAATATCAAGCTTTATATGAAGAGTCAGAAACGCTTAGAATTGAGCGTAAAGATGCCATTGAGCAGTTGGGACAAAAAAAGGTTCGAATCCGTCAATTACTAACACAAGTAGGCGGAAACCCAAGAGCACTGGTTGAAGCCAAAGGTAAAATAGAAACGTTAAAAAAGGAATTAAACGACTACCGAGTTAAACTGGACTTAGCAGCAGAAGAAAACGCAGAATACGCCAAGGCTATTAGGACTGAAAAAGAGAAGGCTCAAGACATGGCCCACGAAAAAGAGGCCATCGAACGACAAAATCAAGATCTAGAAGATAAAATCAGTGATGCTACATTTAGGATTTCCGACTTAACTGTAGCTCCGATGAGAACCAAGCGTAAAAAACTTGAACAGACAACAAAAAGTGGCAAAGTCAAACATATTGAGATTTCCTTTACCATTCTTGAATCTCCACTAGTTGAAGAAGGTGAAAAAGAACTTAAACTAAGACTGTTAGGAACAAGTCAAGAAGTACTGGGATCGGATAACGACAGACTTCAAAATTCAGACGAATTATACTCCATGACCAAAGACTTCGTTTATGATGGGTCGTCTGAAAAGTTCAAGTTTAAGTACGAACAAGATGCCACATTTAAGGCTGGCACTCACTTTGCAGAAATCTGGGAAGGCGATCACATGATTATCAGAACTGCCTTTAACTTGGATTAGGCTTTGGCTTTTTGCCAAATAGACTCCATTTCTTCCAGCGTCATGTCTTCTAGCCGAATCTTTGACTGCTTGGCATAGGATTCAATTGCTTCAAATCGTTGTTTGAACTTCTTGTTGGTCAATTCTAACGCATCGTCGGGATTAATGTCTTGCCATCGCGCATAATTCACTAGCGAAAACAGCAGATCACCGAATTCATCTGGTTTCTCTTTTCCAGTAGCCTCCTTGTACTCTTGTAGCTCCTCCTCTACCTTATCCCATACTAACCGCTTGTTTGGCCAGTCGAAGCCAACCTGGGCCGCTTTTTCTTGCATGCGCATGGCTTTCACCAAACTTGGCATTGAATTAGGCACACCACTTAGTACCGACTTAACGCCTTTGCTCTCGGCTTGCTTGATCTGTTCCCAATTGCGCTTAACAGTTTCCGCATCTTCCGCGTTAACATCTCCATAGATGTGCGGATGCCTTCTGATCAGTTTTTCGCAAATGCCGTTCAGAACGGTCGTAATGTCAAAATCGTTTGTTTCGCTGCCAATCTTTGAATAGAAGACAATGTGTAACATTAAATCTCCCAGTTCTTTGGCTATTTCTGGCTTATCGTCCTCTAAAATGGCATCTGACAACTCGTACGTTTCCTCAATGGTTAGATGTCTTATGCTTTCAAGCGTTTGCTCTCGGTCCCACGGACACTTTTCCCTAAGGTCGTCAATAATATCTAACAGGCGCTCAAAGGCTTTCAGGCGAGGATCTATGTTTGCCATTATAGAATGTTGTTTGACTTCATTAAGCCCATAAACTTTTCTTTGAAATTTTTACCAATCGGTAAACGCTTTCCATCAACACCTACTTCACTGGTATTATAAGATTCTATGTGCTTTAACCCGACAATAAATGAACGATGAATTCGGCAGAATTTCTCTGCTGGAAGCTTCTGCTCCATCTTTTTCATCGTTTGAAGCGTTACGATACGTTTTTCTGGAATAAAAATCTTTACATAATCAGCAAAGGCCTCTACGTATTTGATCTCATCATAGCTAATCTTAATCAGTTTTTGATTTGCTTTTACGAAGATGAAATCGTCCTCTAATTCTGTATTGTCAATTTCATTTCCACTTTTTAATCTAAAGTACTCCTTAGATTTTTGGATGGCTTTATCGAAACGGTCACTGGAAATTGGCTTTAGCAAATAATCGATGGCGTCTAACTCAAACCCCTCAACTGCGTATTCGGCATAAGCAGTTGTGAAAATAACTAGAGGCGGATTTTGCAATGAGCGCATAAACTCAATACCCGTTACTTCTGGCATTTGAATGTCGAGAAACAACAAATCAACTTGTTTTGACTTAATCATCTCTGCTGCTTGAATTGCATTGGAGCAAGTACCTACCAACTCCATTTCTGGGTAATTCGATAAATGGCTTTTGATTACATCTATTGCCAATGGTTCGTCGTCAACAATTAAACATTTCATTCTTTGCTTCTTTAATTAAATTTTAGGTTAAGGTTTACGCTATACTTCTCCCCGTCGTCTTCTATTTTCAACGTATGTTTATCAGGGTACAACAATGCTAATCTTTTTTTTATGTTTTCAATACCTATGCCGCCTGCCTTTCCGTTCAAACGCTTCTCTTTTTCTTTAGGTTTCGAATTTTGAATTTTAAATACCAAATTATCGGGCTCTATATCCATATCGATGGAGACAAATCCCCCTTCCATTTTTTGACTAATCCCGTGCTTAAAACTATTCTCAAGGAAAGTTAAAAACAACATGGGTGCAATCTGCTTTGTAGCAGGATTACCGTTCACGTTGAACTCAAAGTCCAATCGGTCGCCATTTCTAATCTTTTCAAGATCTAAGTAGCTTTTCAGGTAGTTAATCTCTTTCTCCAACGCGACCCACTTCTCACTTCCGTCGTACAACACATACCGCAGAATTTCTGAGAGTTTTAAAACCAGTTCCGGGGCCTTGTCTGATTTTTTGAGCGTAAGCGCATACAAACTGTTCAAACTATTAAACAGAAAGTGCGGATTGATCTGGGTCTTTAAGTACTTGAGCTCTGTCTCCATGTTTATACGCTCAAGATTTTCGGTTACTCTTTCTCGCTCATACCATTGTCTGACCATTTTCAAAGACATGGTGATACCTAAAGTAAACGTGATACTGGCAAACCCGCCTGCAAAAAACTGCCACCTCCAAATATCTAGAGGCACATGATTTGTCATGATGCTGGCAGAGTTTAATGCCATCGCCCAGATAAGAACCGCCAAAAAGACAGATAGTACCAAACTGATGACATAAGAAAAATACATCTTCTGTTTAAACAGCTTGTTAAACAGAAAGTACATGTTGAAATAAACAACAATGCCTTGAACGGATACGGTTACAAAAGCATTTACGAAGGCTGAACCGCGGCTAACTTCCTCATTATAAAAGAAGTACCAAAAGGCAAAATACGCCAACCAAAATGCAAAATGGTGAAATTTATATCGGGTGAGTTTACTATAACCTTCAGAGTTTGCGAGGGACATGTAGACTTAGTCGAACTTAACTTTGCGGGGCAGCGACCCTAATTGATTCAAGTAATGAATACCCCCAGCCTAGTACTTGCCAGCCGGCCTTGGTTACTTGCTCCTGCTCGGTGTTTTGTACACTCTTAACGCTTTGATTGCTCAAATAATGGGATGCTAATCCGAAAGCAAATAGGTTTGCAGCCAATAATAATCCGATGATTAGAATTGAACTTTTTCTTTTAGCGGTAATAATCAGGCGTTTCATAGGCAAATAATGTTTGACACTTCAGTTAATACAACATCTGTGCCTTTTTATTTGTTCTACGAAGTTAATTTAAAAAAGTTACAGAGAAAGTTAATTGGATGAAGGGAGGGGTTTGAAGGATGAATAAAGAAATTATAAATGAAGAATGGAAAATGTAAAATGTTGAATCAGAGAATTGGTTCATGGCGTTAACTTACCCTCAGATGTTGTTCTCTTATTTTCACTGACTTCATGGCATGTATAATTAGCAAAACCAAAGCCATACAGGTGGTTAAACAGCCAGAGATTAGTATAACGTGAAACAAGGTTGTTTGCATGGTAAACGCCATCGACAATCCCGCTAGCATGAATAACAAAGCGCTGATGTACAAAAACACATTGGCCAAACCAAGTTTTTTAAGCTGCTTTAATTTTAGTTGAATGATGGCAAAATCACAATCTTCAGGCTCCTCTAAGCGATAAATCTCGTCATTCAATGACACGATAAAACTTGAGGTGGACATGATCAAAAGACCGATGGCCGGTAAAAATGTTAACGGAGCATACCAATCTATCATATAGTTTGTTTTTTATTCAAATCCTTGGGATTGCTTAAATCTTAGCGAAAGCTACAACAATAATATTGACGTACAAACATTACCTTTGTAACCTTGTTATCCGATAACAGTTATGACACAATTCATCTTAATCGTTGCCGTATTGATTATTGCCTTGTTAGGCATGGGCGTTCGTATGTTACTTGTTAAAAACGGTGAAATGCGTGCCGGTTGCGCTGGCAAAAATCCAATGCTCCAAGAAGAAGGTGTTGCCTGCGGTATGTGCGGCGCAAAACCTGGTGAGGTTTGCAAATCAGACGATTAATAAGATTAATAAGTTGTCGGCCTGCGTCCGAAATGTAAAATGTAAAATTCTGAAGAGTGACTCTTCGCTTGCGCTCTGAGCGACGACATAGCAAAATTCAATCAACCATTTAGTTAATGGAGGAATCAATTAAAAATTAATCACTAAAAATTAAGCATTAGAGCTCTCCTCATAGATTTGCACCAATTCCAAAAGCGTAGACAAAGCTGCTTCCATATCTTGCACAGACACATATTCATGTTTAGAATGGATACCCATTTCGCCGGTAAATATATTCGGACAAGGTAGACCCATAAAAGATAATCGAGAACCATCGGTACCGCCTCTAACTAAATCTTGTTTTGGCGCCACTCCTGCCCTTTTCATGGCTTCAACGGCGTTGGCTTCAATGTGTGGGAACTTATCAAGCATCTCGCGCATGTTGCGATATTGCTCGTTTACTTCCGTTTCAAAACGTGATCCAGGAAATGCATCAATGGCTTCTTGAGCAAGCTGTATCAAAACGTTTTGGTGTCCCTTTAGATTCTGTGTATCAAAGTCTCTTACAATGAAATCCACAGAAGCCGTTTCAAGCTCACCCTTAATGCTAGTAGGATGAACAAATCCTTCACTACCTTCTGTAGTTTCAGGACAGAACGTATCTTTTGGCAAAGAGTCGATGAAATGTGCCAATACCTTCATGGCATTCACCATTTTTCCTTTTGCATAACCCGGATGCGCACTGATACCATGAAATGTAACAGTCATTGCATTGGCAGAAAAAGTGTCACCTTCTAACGATCCTCTAACTCCACCATCTAATGTATATCCAGCATCAGCATTTAATTTTTTCATATCAAGCTTGTCAACTCCCCTTCCAACTTCTTCATCAGGTGTAAACAATATGCGTATATCTCCATGTACAAGTTCATCGCGGTTCACAAGTTGTTTAGCCAACTCCATTATAATGGCAACACCTGCTTTGTCGTCTGCACCTAAAAGTGTTTTCCCAGAAGCAGTGATGATGTCATCTCCTATGCGCTCCAAAAGATATGGATGCTCTTTGGTTGTAATGACTTGACTGTTGTCGTCAGGTAAAACGATGTCCTGTCCTTGATAGTTTTCGTGCAACAATGGTTTCACATCTTTACCGCTGCAATCTGGTGCCGTATCGACATGGGAACAGAAACAAACTGTTTCAACGCCTTCTTTATCACTACGACCCGGAATTGTCCCAAATACATAACCATGTTCATCCAATACGGCGTCTTCAATTCCTATCTCACGTAATTCTTCAACCAATAACATGCTCAAATTGAGTTGCTTGCTTGTAGAAGGAAATTCCGTACTAAATGGATCACTTTGCGTATCGATTTGTACATAACGCATAAAGCGTTCGGCTATGTTTTGTTGTATTTCGTTCATCATTTTCTACTTAACATGGACACCTTTTAATTGTCCGTTCTCCTCGAATATAAAGAAAGCACTTAAACTGCTATCTGCTTCTATCAATTCTATAGATTGATCTAATCCCAGCACCATACAAGCCGTTGCGTAGGCATCTGCTACGGCACATTCTTGATGCATAAGCGTTGCGCTTTTTAAATCTGACATTAAAGGTTTACCTGTTCTTGGATCCATCGTATGTCCTATGATTGAATCGTTAACCACGTAAAAATTTTGATAGTTTCCGCTTGTGGCCATTGATATGTTGGATAGCGGCATCACCTCAAAATAGTCGGTAGGTTCAGCTCCCATTACAGGACTTTTTATACCTATCTGCCAAGCTTGCTGTCTGGTGTTCAACCCTTTGCAATGTACCTCACCTCCCACTTCAACCATATAGTTGTTGTACCCCTTGTTCGCCAATAAATTGGCAATCAAGTCAACAAAATATCCCTTTGCAATCGCGTTGAAATTATAGCTCTTAAATCGGTTTTTAATCAAGATGCCCTTTTCGTCGAATCGAATGTCTTCAAAACCTTTAAACGCCTTGGCAATGGCCATCGTTGAGGTATCTATCAGCCTTTGTTGTTTTTTGAAGGAATCGTAAATCTTAAATAGTTGTGCAGCGCTTGGATCAAATGCGCCATCAGTTGCTTCGATAATTGGAATAGACTTTTCAATCATTACTGCGAAGTGCTCAAATCCTGGTTTCAGTTCACGCTCTACAATTGCCTTGTTTGCGTTAAACTGAGAAATGAAAGAATTGGTGTCATAGGTAGAAAGCCCATAGTTAAACGCAACTAACATAGAATCGATTGATTGCTCGAAACCAAGTAACGCTTCACCAATATAGGTAATGTGATAAGTCGTACCAAGCGCATTCCCCGCCAATCGTTGCTCTTTTACATCCTCTTTTGGCGAAGAACAACTGCTAAAAATGAGGACAAAAAAAAGGCAGATAAGACTGCCTTTTTTATTTAATGTATGTAAAGTCATATGATTAACCTCCGAAATCATCAAAGGCAACATTTTCTGGTGGTACACCCCAATCGTCAACCATTTTCAAAACGGCTTGATTCATTAATGGAGGTCCACAGAAGTAGAATTCAATATCTTCTGGTGCTTCGTGCTTAGACAGGTATTGGTCGATAACGGCTTGGTGAACAAAACCTGTAAAACCATCTCCTGCTTTGTCGTCAACATTTTCTTTTACCGTCCAGTTGTCTTCTTCCATTGGTTCGGATAGAACAACGAAGAATTGGAAATTTGGAAAGTCTTTTTCGATTTTTCTAAAGTGATCTAAATAGAATAGCTCACGTTTTGAACGACCTCCATACCAATAGGTTACTTTTCGTCCCGTTTTTAGTGTATGGAACAAGTGGAACAAATGCGACCGCATTGGTGCCATACCAGCTCCACCACCGATGTATAACATTTCTGAACCCGTATCCTTAATAAAGAATTCTCCGTAAGGTCCTGAGATAGTTACTTTATCGCCTGGTTTACAACCGAATACATATGAAGAACAAATGCCCGGATTTACATCCATCCATTTATTACTTTTTCGATCCCAAGGAGGTGTAGCGATACGAATATTAAGCATCACGATGTTTCCTTCTGCAGGGTGGTTGGCCATCGAATAGGCTCTAAAGATTGGCTCGTCATTCACCATCTTCAAGTCCCATAAACCAAATTTATCCCACTCAGACTTAAAATCTTGAGGATCACGACCATCAGCGACCAATTCAGGGTGTGCTGTGATGTCCATGTCTTTAAATTCAACTGTAGTCTTTGGTACGTCAATTTGAATATAACCACCAGCTTCAAAGTCAAGTACTTCACCTTCAGGTAGTTTTACAACAAATTCTTTGATAAAAGATGCAACATTGTAGTTTTTAACCACTTCACATTCCCACTTCTTAATTCCAAAAATTTCTTCTGGAATACCAATCTTCATGTCGTTCTTCACCTTAACCTGACAAGCAAGTCTCCAATTTTCTTTTTGCTCTTTTCGCTTAATGTGACCCGTTTCAGTTGGTAAGATATCTCCACCACCTTCAAACACCTGGCACGTACACATGGCGCAAGTACCTCCACCACCACAGGCAGATGGAAGGAAAATTGATTGGTCTGATAAGGTATTTAATAACGTCGTACCAGCCGCAACTTCAATAGTTTTCTCACCGTTAATCGTAAGCTTTACATCACCTTGGTTAACCAATCGCTTGGCTGCTACTTGAAGCATTAATACCAATAGCAGGATAATCGCTGATAACGCAATCGCCGACGTAATTATAATAGCACCGTCAATTTTTAATAAAACCATAATTCTTATTCTCCAAATGGAAGTTTAAATCCAATAAAACTCAAAAATGCAAAAGCCATTAAACCTACTGTTATAAACGTTATACCCAAGCCTCTTAGCCCTTTAGGTACGTTCGAGTAGCTCAGTTTTTCGCGGATTGCAGCTAAAGCAACTACTGCTAAAAACCAACCAATACCTGAACCTAATCCGTATACAACACTTTCTCCAAAAGCAAACTCTTTACCTGGTAAAAACAGTGCTGCTCCAAGAATAGAACAGTTAACCGCAATTAATGGCAAGAAGATACCAAGCGCGTTGTACAATGCAGGTGACAATTTTTCAACCACCATCTCTGTTAATTGTACAAATGCCGCGACAACAGCTATGAATATAATGAACTTTAATACTTCTAAATTAACACCTGAGAAGTCTGCAAAGTTTGTTGAAACACCTAAAGTATTTAACCAAGACAATGCGCCTTCTTTGATGATAAAATTATACGCCAACCAGTTCAAAGGAACTGTGATAAGAAGTACAAACGTTACAGCCATACCTAAACCGACAGCTGTTCCTATTTTCTTTGATACTGCTAGGTATGAACACATACCTAAGAAGTAAGCAAAAATCATGTTGTCGACAAAAATCGACTTGATTCCAATGTTTAAATAATTTTCTACTATTCCCATAACTCTCTAATTATGCTTCTTCTGTATAACCATTTCTGGAACGTTGGAACCAGATTAACAACCCAAGTACAATACATGCACCCACCGGACTCATCATAACACCATTTCCAGGATAATTTTCCCCTAAAACATTGAATCCAAATAATGATCCGCTACCAAATAATTCTCTAAAGAATGCCACTGGAATTAAAATTACTGCATAACCTAAACCATTGCCTAGGCCGTCTAAAAAGGCTGGACCTGGTTTGTTCGCTAGTGCAAACGCTTCCAATCTACCCATGATAATACAGTTTGTAATAATCAAACCTACAAATACAGATAATTGCTTGGATACGTCGTATGCAAACGCTTGCAATACTTGATCTACTACCGCTACAAGTGAAGCGACTACAAGTAACTGAACGATGATTCTAATACGACCTGGTATTACATTTCTAAGTAATGAAATAGCCACGTTCGAGAATATCATTACAAATAGTACCGATATACACATGTATAGTGTAGGAATTAACTTTACCGTTACCGCTAAAGCAGAACACACTCCAAGTACTTGAACAGTAATCGGATTATCTGCATCTAAAGGATTAGATATTAGTTTTCTATTTTTCTTAGAGAATAAAGGCTCACGCTCTTTAACCTCAACTTCTACCGCTTGTGTTTCAGTGCTCATATTAACTTTTCTTAGCGTTGATAAATGATAGATACAAATTCATATAGCTGCTCATCATGTTATTGACACCATCAGCAGTTAAGGTGGCACCAGACATTCCGTCTACTGCGTGTGGATCTGAAGAATAATCGTTGCCCTCTCCTTTTTTCATTGTCACAGATACTAACTTGTCACCTTCGAAAATAGTTTTACCTGATCTGTAACGATTTTGAACTTTTTCTTCCGTGATCCGCGCTCCAAGTCCAGGAGTTTCTCCTTTGTGATCCAAAACAACCCCATTAATGGTGTTTAGGTCTTTTTGCAGTGCAACATAACCCCAGATATTATCCCAAAGGCCAAACCCATAGGTTGGAACCACATAAAATTCTACCTCAGAAGCATCACTGTTCATGACCATATATACCGGTAAGTTTATTGATTCTCCTTCCTTAAGAGATCCGTTTTTTGCTAACTTTTTATACTCATTTTTAAGCTTAACGGCATTTGCCGCTACTCCTTCAACGGTTTCACCTTTAGAATTAACAACGCTTTCTTTAACACGTTGCTCATACATTTCAGCTATTTCCGATTTCTCAACTTCTGCAAGTTGATCGCCTAACGCAGCCTTTAAAATGAATTTCTTACGTTCTAATTCTCTCTCCTCGTATTGTTTCTCGGCTAATGCCCCTGATACAACGGATAAAAGAACACCACATACTAGAATCACCAATAGGGCGAATCCAAATATGTATCCACTTGAATTTTTATTAAGCTTTGACACGATTCAATCTTCTTTTAATGTTTGCCTTTACAACATAATTATCTACCAATGGTGCCATCACGTTCATGAATAAAATCGCGAACATTATGCCCTCTGGATATGCTGGGTTGAAAACCCTTATTAATACGGTTAAAACTCCTATGAGAATACCATATATCCACTTACCTCTTTGGGTATGTGCTGCTGATACTGGATCCGTTGCCATAAAAACTGCACCAAATGCAAAACCACCAATGATTAAGTGCTGATACGCTGGTAAGTCATAGTATGGATTTCCGCCAATGGCGTTTAATATTAATCCCATGCCTAAGGCCCCAATTACTGTTGCTAACATGATTCTCCAACTTCCAATACCTGAAACAATTAAGATCGCAGCCCCAATTAAACACATGAGGGTTGAAGTTTCTCCAATACTGCCGGGCATAAAGCCCATAAAGGCATTGTATGTATCAACAGTTACGGCTTTACCCACACCTAAGTCACCTAGGTAGGTTGCTCCTGAAGAAGCGTCTACAAGACCATCCTTAATTCCAGAAACCCAAATATCACCAGCCATCTCAACTGGGTAGGCAATGTAAAGGAATACCCGAGCTGTCAATGCCGGGTTCAAAATATTCATTCCTGTTCCTCCAAAAACTTCCTTGCCAATAATTACGGCGAAAGCCGTAGCCACGGCTACCATCCACAATGGAATGTCAGCTGGAACAATCAATGGTATGAGCATTCCTGAAACCAGGAAGCCTTCATTTACTGGATGACCGTTTACTTGACAAAAAGCAAACTCAATTCCCAGCCCTACTAAGTAAGACACAACAATAATTGGCACAACCTTCATTGCACCATAAATTAGATTGTCGATAATGAATGAATCGATGTTTTGGGCTGTAAAATGTAATTCACCAACGTTCCACATTCCAAATAATAAAGCTGGAACAAGGGCGATGATTACGGTAAACATTGTACGCTTTAAGTCGATACCATCTCTAATGTGTGCTCCGCCTTTCGTTGTGTGGTTAGGCACAAACATAAACGTCTCTAGTGCATCAAAAGTAGAATGCAAAAAGTGAAGCTTGCCATCCTTCTCGAAGTTTGGCTTGATCTTGTCTAATGTATTTCTTAAAAACTTCATTACTATCTCGCTTTATTATCCTTCTTCGGCCATTAAATCAAGTCCACCGCTTAGTATCTGTTGCACTTCAATTTTAGACGTACAAACAAACTCACAAAGCGCTAAGTCTTCTTCAATCACTTCATAAATCCCTAATTTTTCCATCGCCTCAAGGTCTTGTGCTAAAATGGATTTAAGCAATTGCACAGGCATTACATCCATTGGAAGCACTTTTTCGTACTCACCAGTCATGACGAATGCTCTTTCCTCACCATGTGGGTTCGTATTGGCCACAAAACTCTTTTTCAAGAATTTAGAAATAGGTAAAGAATTACTAATTGTTGGTCGTGGATATGATGGGAATAACCAACCCATAAACTCATATTCATTTCCTTCAGGAATGATGGACAATAAGTGATCAAAAAATCCTACGTACCCGGTTGAACCAATATTGGATCCGGTCAACACATTTCCACTGATAAATCGGGAATTGTCGTTGCTGATATTATCTACAGTAATTGCTTCAACATTGACGCCTACAATCGTTTCAACATATTGTGGTGATTTTACATCAGAACCGGCTACAGCCACTTTCTGTGTTAAATCTACCGTTCCACTAGTTAAGAGTCTACCAATAAAAACAACCTGTTGAGGATTAAGTGTCCAAACCACGTCCCCTTTATTAATCGGATCTAAATGATGAATTTGAACACCAACTAAACCTGCGGGATGGCTTCCTGAAAAACTGTTAATCTCTACGCCTTTTGCTTGCGCAAACATGGCAGCATTCTCAGATTTTGCGTTTATGTTTAGGTGCACTTTACCTTCTGTTAAGGCATTAAGTGCTTCTAAGCCCTTAGCAAAAGCATCGCCGTCAGCAGAAAGTGAATAGTTATAATCCACAGCAAGCGGAGCCGAGTCGAAACAAGACACATGAATCGCTTTTGGTGTAGCACTTGGGTCAGCAATAGTACCAAAAGGTCGTTGCACCACGAATGCCCACAAACCAGACTCAAGCAAAATCTCTTTAATGGATTCTGCAGTCATCGTAGAAGGTGTACTAAACGATTTATACTTGATTTCAGAATCCGCTAAAATTCTAACTTCTTGAATAGCTCTTCTCTCGCCTCTAACAACTTCTGCAACCTCTCCACTTACAGGAGATGTAAATTTAATCGCTGGGTTTGCTTTGTCTTGAAACAAAACATCTCCTGCTTTTACTTCTTCCCCGGCTTTGACAACCATTTTAGGGACAAGGTTTTTGAAATCCGTGGGTTTGATGGCAAATGAGCTTGATAACGTTTTGGGTGCAGTGCTTTTGTCTGCCGCACCAACCAAACTGATGTCTTTGCCTTTTTTAATTTTTATAACTTTACTCATTGCAATAAATGCGTATTATAAACGGGTGCAAAATTAGTGTTTTGCCGCTAGGATAATAGTCCTTAATTCATTTTTTAATCACATTTAATTCGCCGTTTCCCAAGACCTGAGAAGCACCTCATGAAGTATGTAGAATCTAGAAGCAATTTAGAATGATTCTAGTCGTTATTTTCTGGTCTTTAGATAGGCCCTAAACGTCAGTATGAACGCAAGCACAGCACAGCTAAGAGTAAACAAAAAGGCGTTTGGCATCTGACTAGGAATGTTGTTGTAAATCTTCGCTGGAATAACTGAACCGGTGATTATCCCAACTTCCAAAAAAATGAATAATGTGGATATACCACGACCTATTGCTTTTTGATTTCCACTATCGATGGTCCAGGCAAACAAGGTTGGCGAATTGATACCCGTAGATATGCCAAAAATTGCGCCTGCAACAAAAAATGTGACCACATTTTGTGCATTTATCAACAGCACATTGGCTACAATTAAAAATGCTATACCCACCACCAAAACGACCTCCCTACCAAATTTATCGCTGAGTTTACCACTCAGAACACGAACGGTTAAAGATGTGACTGTGACTACCGTAAAGAAGTATCCGTTACGCTCAATACCAAACTGCTTGGCATAATCAGGAACGAGGGTCATTAAGGCGCCAAATGTTATTACGCCCAATGTCATGATTGTTCCCTGAAGAATCACCCGTGTTTCAATAATTTCATTCAGCTTCAACTTCAACATACCCATATGAAACTTGGTCGTATCTCTGATAGACTCTTTCATTTTAAGCGCTGGCACAATTGACAAAATCGCGATCACACCTGCTACTAGAAACATGGTTTGGTTTCCATATTTAACACCTACCTCACTCCCTAAGGCCGGTCCTAGACTCATTCCAACATTTCCGGCCATACCAACGATACCCATCGCCTCACCTCTTTTCTTAACAGGCACTATATCCGAGATCATGGCTGTTGTAGCCGTTGGCGTAAACCCTGCTGAAAATCCGTGTAAAAAACGTAGAGAGATAAACGACGTGACACCGTGAACCATCGGGTATCCAAAGGATACGACAATAGAAACCAGTATACCAACAAGCATTACCGGTCGTCGCCCAATATGATCAATTAGTTTGCCGCTAAATGGACGAGACAGTAAGGCAGCCAAAGCAAATGCCCCAATTATCCAACCCAAATATTGCTCACCTTGTAAACTTTTGAGAAAGCTAGGTAGTTGTGGAATTATTAAATTGAAACTAAAGAAAAAGCTGAATACAACCACGCACAACACCCAGAAGTCCCGCGAAAATCCCCAGAACAAATCCGTTGATTGGTCATTGTCAAGTATGGTGTTGTGATTGGCCATAAATAAAAAAAGGGCACTTAAGAAAAGTGCCCTTCGTCTTATCTTTTGTTTAACATATTAATTCAAACTTACCTTCTCATATCGCTTACCATCCCAGTAACCAAGGAACTCTACATGCTGCGTAGAATGCTTCATGAGTAACTTAATTTCAGGAATCGTATCACGACTGATCAAAACGTTATTGTTGGTATTGTTCATAGAGTTATGAACCTTAACCAATACGTAGTATGCTTTTCTTTTCTCTACCGGTTTGGTAGCCGGTCTGCCTTGTTTCTTTTTCTTATCCGCCATAGCCTATCAAAGTTGAATGTATCAACATTGCAACACAATTTTTTGTTATAAAATCCTTGCAAACATATACAAGTTTGCTAAAATTCAAAGTTTATTCAATTTATTCCGAATAAACATCAGTCGTTGTGATAAGGTTCACCATTCAGGATGCTATACCCTCTGTATATTTGTTCTACCAACAACAAACGTACCATTTGATGAGATAGTGTCATGTTTGACAAAGAAATCTTAGCATTCATCCTCTTGTACAAAGAATCGTGAAAACCAAAAGCTCCACCAATTACAAATGCAATATCGCCGTTTTCTCTTGTCCAGGTATTTAATTGGTTGGCAAAATCGCGGCTTGTAAAGCCTTTGCCTTTCTCATCGAGTCCAATTAAATATGTAGAAGGTTTCAATTCTGATAAAAATATATCAGCCTCTAACTTCTTTAATTCGTCTACCGTTTTATAGTGTTTTTTACGTGCGTCTTGAAGCTCCACCCATTGCACAATGGCATATTTACCTAAACGGGTAAGATAGTCTTCAACGCCTTTAACCAGGTAGTTGTTTTTAGACTTACCAATATTAAGAATTTTGATGGCCACGTTAAACGTTTAGACTGCAATTTCTTCGTCGTTCGAATCAAAGAAATGATACTCACCATAATGATAATTAGGGTCAGCGGTAACCTTCACCTTAATTTTATGCTTCAAAAACCATTTCCATGATTTCCCAACAACGCCTTTGGTAAGAAAAGCCTCAACAAACGGGTGCGCAACCAATTCGATTTTCTTTGGTTTAGAAAAACTTAATATTTGATCCAGTTTATGCTCAATCTCGTCCGTCAGTAAAATGGATGCTTCTACTTTGCCTTCACCTTTACACATCGGGCAAGTCTCCGCGGTTGTTATGTTGGTTTCAGGTCTAACACGCTGACGTGTTATCTGCACCAATCCGAACTTGCTCATCGGAAGAATTGTATGCTTGGCAGGGTCATTCGACATCGCCTTTTTCAATTCTGCTAAGAGTGTTTTTTTATGGGCTGGATTACGTAAGTCAATGAAGTCAATAACTATTATCCCTCCCATATCACGCAGCCTCAATTGACGTGCGATCTCTTTAGCCGATTCGACATTTACATTCAATGCGTAGTCTTTCACATCCGCATTTCTGTTCTGTCTGTTACCGCTATTGACGTCGATGACGTGCAGTGCTTCGGTATGTTCTATAATCAGATAGGGTCCACCAGCCATAGCAACTGATTTACCAAAAGACATCTTTATTTGTTTGTCAATTCCGAACTGAGAAAATATCGGTTCTTTCCCTTTGTACAGTTTAAGGACTTTTACAAGCTCAGGGGAGATGGATTCAAGAAACTGCTTCAACTCGCCATGGAACTTTGCATTGTTCGTTACAATGGCTGTAAATGGCTGGCTGAGCATGTCTCGCAATACCATGTGGCTGCGACTTGCTTCTCCAAGGATTAGTTCGCCAGGACCTGAGGATTTGAGGTTAGAAATGACCAGTTCCCATTTCTCTTGCAGTTGCATAAGGTCTCGATGTAAGTCTTGAACCGTTTTACCAACCGCCGCTGTACGGCAAATTAAGCCGTAGTTATTTCCTTTAAGGCTTTGGGTTAAATTTTTGAGACGATTGCATTCCTCCGCACTCTCAATTTTCTTTGAAACTGTAATGGAATTAATAAACGGGACAAGTATGAAATACTTACCGGCAATTGAGATTTCCGTACTCAATTTAGGCCCCTTAGATGAGATAGGTTCTTTAGCAACCTGAACAAGAATTTTCTGACCTTTTCTTAAAACATCCGTAATCTTCCCTGTTTTTAGGGTATCCGGTTCAATTTTAAAATTAGTTAAGTCACCAGACTTGATGCCACCTTGTACAGCACCTTTGGTTAGTTTTACTAGTGATCTAATTTTAGGTCCGAGATCCTGATAATGTAGGAATGCGTCTCGGTGGTACCCAACGTCAACAAAGGTCGCGTTGAGCTCTTGTTTAAATTTTTTTATTACGCCAAGATATAAATCACCAACCGAGAACCTAGAAGAAAAATCTTCTTCATGAAGTTCTACAAGTTTTTTATCTTGGAGTAATGCTATCCTCTCACCCGCGGAGCTGAAATCTATAATCAACTCGTTAGACACAGGCTAGATATTATTTTTTCTTATGGCGATTTTTTCTAAGTCGCTTTTTTCTTTTGTGCGTCGCAATCTTATGACGCTTTCTTTTTTTACCGCTAGGCATAATTTAATATATTAATTTTTTTATAACTCGCTTTTAATCTGCTCATTACAAGCAATCCGAATCTCCGAGCTCTGCACAAATCATCTCTAATTGTGCTTTATACCCTTCGTTTTCGGGGTGCAAAGATAATAACTTTTGGTATCTTTTTTTAGCTTTATCGTATTGTCCACTTCGAATAGACATTTCACCCAAGGTCTCAATTGTTGGAACGTGGTTGGAATCAGTCGCAAGAATCTCTCTTAGGATAAAGATCCCTTGCATGGGTGCAGGAGAAGTTTCAATTTTTAACTTACCATAGGCAAGCATTTCATCTAAAGACATCCATCCATTTTCTTTTGCTTGAGCACAATAGGATAAGACCTCTTCGATATTTTCATCTGTAGATGTAGCACTTGGAAGATTTTCTGAGAGGTAGGCTTTGACAGTTGACTCTGACAAGACTACGGTTTCTTCCTTATTTTGTTTTGAATCGATGGTTACCGTGCTCGACTTTTTATTTCCTAAGAATAAATAAGCACCTAACCCAATGCTTAACACCAGTGCGATGCCAAGAATCTTGTTTCCATTCATATAATCTTAGATTATAGTAGTTTACGTACTTCTTCGCTTTTCTTAACCA